>CP157796.1:2547500-2847500 GCA_040112665.1 Oceanicaulis sp.
GCGCTCGGCCTGGTCCAGGACGCCGCCGCCTGACGCCATGCTCATCGACACCCATGTGAACATCCACGGCGAGGATTACGCCGACGATCTGGACGCCGTGCTCGACAGGGCGCGCGCAGCCGGGGTGAGCCCGATGATCGCGATCTGCTGCCGGCTTTCCGATTTTGCGGCGGTCTCTGCGATCGCAGAGGCCCATGACGACGTCTGGTGCACGATCGGCGCGCACCCCCATCACGCCAAGGACCGGCCGGACATCACCGCCGACGAGCTGATCGAGATCGCGCGTCATCCCAAGGTCGTCGCGATCGGGGAGACCGGTCTGGACTTTCATTACGGGTACAGCCCGGCCGAGGCGCAGTTCGCCTCGCTTCGCGCGCATATCGAAGCGGCGCGCCGCACGGGGCTCCCCATCATTCTTCACTGCCGTGAAGCGGATCAGGAGATGGCTGGTCTCCTGGAAGAGGAGATGGGGAAGGGGGCGTACCGCCCGCTTCTGCATTGCTATACCGGAGGCGCGGAGCTGGCTCGCCGCGCAGCCGCGCTCGGCGCGTATTTCTCCGCCTCCGGCATCATCACGTTCAAGAAGGCCGAAGACGTCCGGGACGTGTTCCGCGACGTCGTGCCCGGCGACCGGGTGATCGTCGAGACCGATTGCCCGTATCTCGCGCCCGTGCCGCATCGCGGTCAGCGCAACGAACCCGCGTTCCTGCCGCATGTCGCCGCCAAGCTCGGCGAGCTCAAAGGCTGGACCGAGGACGAAACGGCTCAAAACACGACGCGCGCCGCGCTCTCGCTGTTTAATCGGATCGCGGCGGGGCGGTGAGTTCGAGCGCCGTCATACGCGCGACCATACTGGGCTGCGGCTCGTCCGGCGGCGTGCCGCGGATCGACGGCGACTGGGGCGCCTGTGACCCTGACGAACCGAAAAACCACCGTAGCCGCTGTAGCTTGCTTCTGGAACGTGCGGCGTCGCTCGAAGATATGAACGCCGGCCAATCGACCCGGGTCCTGATCGATACGAGCCCCGATCTCAGGTATCAGATGCTGGCCGCCGGCGCGCCGGCTCTGCACGGAATTGCGTATACCCACACGCACGCCGACCAGGCGCACGGCATCGACGATGTCCGCGCGCTCGTCTATCGCCGCCGCGAGCGGTTCTTCGCGGCGATGAGCCCGGCGACGGCCCGGACGCTGAAATCGCGCTTCGGGTATATCTTTGAAACGCCGAAAGGCTCGGGCTATCCGCCGCTTCTGATCGCCGAAGAGCTCGGCTCAGGCGAAACCGCCGAGTTCGACGGGCCGGGCGGCCGGCTGGGCGTCACGCTGTTTGATGTGGAGCATGGCGGCGCGCCGTGCTCTGGCGTGCGCTGCGGGCCGATCGTGTATACGCCGGACGTGAACGGGCTGGATGGGGCGGCCTGGCGCGAGATCGAGGGCTGCGGGCTCTGGATCGTGGATGCGCTACGCGAACGACCGCATCCCAGCCACGCCCATCTCGGCATGGCGCTCGACTGGCTGAAGCGCGCCGCGCCGCAGCTCGGCGTGCTCACAAATCTCCATGTCGATCTCGACTACCGCACGCTCGCCGAAACGCTGCCTGAGGGCGTCCGTCCGGCCTATGACGGGCTCTCGGTGACGGTGCGCGCCGAATCCGGAGAGATTGTCGCGGCGGACCCGATCTAGGCCACGCGCAGTTTCTCATAATATATCTTATGCGATAAATGGAGGCCGCTATGGCCGAGCCCTCTTCGTCCCGATCCCGCCTTTCGCAGCGCGATCTAGCGCGCGCCGAAGACCCGTCCGCGCACCCGATGACCCGGCTTCTGGCGATCATGGCGCGGCTGCGTGATCCGAACGGCGGCTGCCCGTGGGATGTCGAGCAGGATTTTGCGACGATCGCACCCTACACGATCGAGGAAGCCTACGAGGTCGCCGATGCGATCCGGCGCGGCGACATGGCAGAGCTGAAGGTCGAGCTCGGCGACCTGCTCTTCCAGGTCGTCTTTCATGCGCAGATGGCTGAGGAAGAAGGACACTTCGCCTTCGAAGACGTCGCCGAAGCCATCGCCGAGAAGATGGTGCGCCGCCACCCGCATGTTTTCGGCGCGGCTGAAGAGCGCACCGCGGAAAGCCAGACCGTCGCCTGGGAAGCGCAGAAAGCCGCAGAGCGCGCCGAAAAGGCCGATAGCGACCCGTCCGTGCTGGCCGACGTTCCCCTCGCCTTGCCCGCCCTGATGCGCGCCGAGAAGCTGATGAAGCGCGCCGCGCGGGTCGGCTTCGACTGGCCGGACATTCCCAGCGTGTTCGAGAAGGTGGATGAGGAACTCGCCGAGTTGCGCGAAGCGGTAGATCTCGGCGATCCCGCCCATATCCGGGAGGAAGTCGGCGATCTTCTGTCCACAGTGGTCAATGTCGCCCGCAAGCTGGGCGTCGACCCCGAAGTCGCGCTGCGCGACGCGAACGCGAAATTCGAGCGCCGGTTTCGCGAAGTCGAACAACGCCTTGAGGCTAAAGGTTCGAGCGTGGACGTGGCTGATCTCAAGGCCATGGAGGTCGAGTGGAACGCGGCCAAGGCCGCAGAGCGCAAGGGCTGAGCCCTACTCCGCCACCGCACGCTCTTCGGCGACTTCCAGGCCGGGGAATTTGCGCCGGAACCGGCCGGCGTCAGGGCGCGTCAGGCGCGCCACAGCCCAGGTCGCGCCGGTCTCGCGATCGATGCGGTCGTCCAGCATCACGCCATGCTCGTGGATCCATGCGAGCGCGGCCGCGTCGCTCGCACCGGCCTTGACCGTGAGAACCACGTCTTCAGCCGCAAGCGCCCGGTCGACGAACGCCATGAGCTGATCGAGCCCCTCCCCGGTCTCCGCCGAGGTGAGCACTGAAACCGGTCGGCCGGGCTTGCGCGGCAGGCGCGTGCGCCAGTGCAGATCCTCGCGGGTTTCGGGGTCGAGCCGGTCGGCCTTGTTCCAGGCCTCGATGATCGTCTGGCCATGCGCCTCGCCGGCGTCCAGGGCGTCCAGGACGCCTTCGACGTCGCGCTTGCGGCCTTCATTGTCAGGATCGGCCATGTCGCGCACATGCACCAGCACGTCGGCCTCGACGACCTCTTCCAGTGTGGCGCGGAAAGCGGCGATCAGCTCGGTCGGCAGATCGGTGATGAAGCCCACCGTGTCCGAGAGCAGGATCTTGCGGCCCGAGGGGGTCCGCACTGCGCGCGTCGTAGGGTCGAGCGTGGCGAACGGCATGTCCTTGGCGAGCACTTTCGCTTCGGACAAGCGATTGAAAACGCTCGACTTACCGGCGTTTGTGTAGCCTACGAGCGCGACCGTCGGCCAGGGCGCGGCCTTGCGGCGCTTCCTGTGCAGCTCCCGGGTGCGTTTGACCTCGTCGAGCTCGCGGCGGAGCTTGGCCATCTTGTCGGCGAGAATTCGCCGGTCGGTCTCAATCTGGGTTTCGCCGGGCCCGCCCATGAAGCCCTGCCCGCCCCGCTGGCGTTCCAGGTGGGTCCAGGTGCGCACCAGGCGGGAGCGTTCATAGGTCAGACGTGCGAGTTCGACCTGCAGCCGGCCTTCGCGGGTCTGCGCCCTGCGGCCGAAGATTTCGAGAATCAGCCCGGTGCGGTCGACGACCTTCACGTTCAGCGCTTTTTCGAGATTGCGCTGCTGGACCGGGGTGAGCGCGGTGTCGACGATCAGGACCGAGACGCCGAGTTCGGCGCAGCGCTCCTTGAGCTGCTCGACCTTGCCGGAGCCGAAATAGGCGCCGGGGTCGAGCTTGCGGACCGGTTCGACCCGGGCTTCGACAGGAACGAGATCGAGCGCTTCGGCAAGGCCCGCAGCTTCTTCGAGGCGCGCCTCGGCGCGCTCGGGATCGGTGTCCCACCCCTGGGGATGGACGACGAGCGCGGTTTCGGCGGCGGGCCGGCGGTCGATCAATCCTCGCTCTCTCCGTCATCTTCGTCGCGCTCGAACAGCTGGACGGGCTGGCTCGGCATGATCGTGGAAATGGCGTGCTTGTATACGAGCTGGATCTGGCCTTCGCGGCGCAGAAGGACGCAGAAATTGTCAAACCAGGTGACCACGCCCTGCAGCTTCACGCCGTTCACCAGGAAGATCGTGAGCGGGGTCTTGCCCTTGCGGACCGCGTTCAGGAACACGTCCTGCAGGTTCTGTTTCTTATCGTTGGACATCGGTCTTCTTTGTTCTCGTTTCGCCGGACCGGACGGCCCGCCTGAACAGGTAAACAGCCTCGCGACGCGCCGCAACAGGCAACTCCGCCGCAGCGCCGCTCAGTCGCGCGCGAAGATCACGTAGACGGCCGCGGCGGCAGCCAGCACTTCGAGCCGGCCTGCGACCATCAGCAACGCGCAGGCGGCCAGCGAAGGTCCTGACAGCAGCGCGTAATCCACACCGCCGAGCGGGCCGGCGTTCGCAAGGCTCGCCGCCGCCGCGCGCCAGGCGTCGGAAAACTCCGCCCCGCCGAGCCCGATCGCCACGGCCCCGAAGCCGAGCGCGACGGGAAAGGCGATGGCGTAGACCCAGACCCCGGCGAGCGCGTCGTCGCTGACCGAACGGCCAGCAAAGCGTGTTCTCACCGCTGCGGACGGATGGGAGAGCAGCGAGAGCTCGCCGGCCGCCCGCCGCGCCAGAAGCAGGACCCGCGGCATCTTGATCCCGCCTGAAGTCGAGATCGGCGATCCGCCGACCATCGCCAGCAGCACCAGTGCGGCGATCGGAACCGGCGCCGCGGCCGAGGCGTCGAAGCCCGCCGTGGTCACCGCGAACAGCGCATCGAGCACGGCCGGACCCAGCTGCTCAGGGCCAGCCGTGAAAAGCGCCGCGATCCCGCACGCGCCGGCCACAGCCCCCATGGCGCGCAGCTCGCCCGTGCCGCGATGAGCCCTGAACCGCGATAGGAGTTCGTACTGCACGGCGAAATTCCAGGCTCCGGCCAGACACAGCGCGGCCAGTACGAGCACCGCCGGCGCCGGGATCGCCTCGAGCAGCGGAACCGAGAACGGCGTGAACCCCGCCGTCGCCACGCCCGACAGCGCCAGGCACACCGCTGCGAATGCTGGCGTCCCGCTCAGCATCAGGGCGAGCCACCCAACCGCCGTGGCGAGCGCGTAGACCAGCCCGAGGCGCCGGATCGCCCGACCGAAATTGGTGAACAGGTCGGCCCGCTCGACGGTCAGGAGGCTGGTGCGTCTGAGGCCCACCCCTCGCCTGTCTAGCGCGGCGAAAACGGTCGCGGCGAGCACGAGGCTCACCAGGCCGCCGAGCCAGGCGAGCCAGCATCGCCAGAGGATGATCGAGGCGGGCGCATCTTCCGCGGCGAGGACGACGGCGCCGGTCGTGGTCAGCGCGGAATAGGCTTCAAACAGCCCGGTGACGGAACCGCCCGTGGCCATGATGAAAGGCGGACTCGCGAAGAGGGGCGCGACGAGCCAGCCGTAGAAGGCGAGCCTCAGCGCAGCCGCTGCGCCTGCGGGCCGGTTGAGGCTCGCGGTGCCCGCCAATGTCGCGCCGCCGACGAAGATTCCGGCCGCAGCGGTGACGAAAAACCCGCGCATGACCGCCTCCTCGCCCTCCGCCGCGGCGAAAAGCGCAAACGGCGCGGCGCTCGCCCCCAGGGCCAGAAGGCCCCAGGCGAGCGCGCGGAACATGCGGGGCGACAGGCGCACGGGTCAGAAATACTGCAGGCTGACGCGGAACATCTGCTCGACCTTCGGCACCGCCGCCTTGAGCGCGAAGAACACCACCCGGTCGTTCTCCTCGATGGTCGCCGCGTCACGCGCGAAGAAAACCTTGTCGCCGCGCACCATGGCGGCGATCGCCACGCCTTCAGGAAGATCAAGACCGTTCAAAGGCTTGCCGACCAGCGGCGACGTTGCGAGCGCGACCCCTTCGAGCGCCTCGGCCTGACCGCCGGCGAGCGTCTGCAGCCCGGTGATCCGGCCCCGGCGGATGTGCTGCAGGATGGTGGAGACCGTCACGGCCCGCGGATCGATAAGCACGTCGACATCGAGCGCGGATTTGACCGGATAGAAGGCCTGATCGTTGACGAGGCAAAGCGAGCGCAGGGCCCCTTCCCGCTTGGCCATCACCGCGGAGAGCAGGTTCACCTTGTCGTCGTTGGTCAGACAAAGGGCCAGCTCGCAGTCCTCGACCCCGGCCTCGCGAAGCACCTCGCGATCAAGACCGTCGCCATGCAGGACCACCGTGCGGCGCAGCGAATCCGCCGCGCGCTCGGCCTGCTCCTTGTCACGCTCGATGAGCCGGACCCGCACGCCGCCGACCCGTTCGAGCGCCTTTGCGACATAGAGCCCGATATTGCCTGCGCCGACGATGACGATACGGCGTGCGCGCTGAACCGAACGGCCGAATACGTCGAGCGCACGCTTCACATGGCTCGCGGAGAGCCCGACATAAACGTCGTCGCCTGGCATGAGCGGGTCGGAGCCTTCGGGGATGAACAGCGTCTTGTCGCGATGAACCCCGACAATGTCGAAGCCGAGATCCGGAAAAAGTTCAAGGATCTGATCGCGGGAACTTCCAGCGACGGGCGAGCTTTCGTCCACTGAAAGCCCCAGCACCTGGACCCGCGAGTTCGCGAACGGCGCTGTTGCGAAAGCGCCCGGCGTTTCGAGCCGCTGCAGGATCGAACGGCTGACCTCGAGTTCCGGCGAGATCGTCACGTCGATCGGCAGCGCGCCCTGGCTGAACAGGTCGCCCCACCGCTTGTCGAGATAGCTCTGCGCCCTCACCCGCGCGATCCGCGTCGGGGTCTCGAACAGCGAATGGGCCACCTGGCAGGCGACCATGTTCGTCTCGTCGGAATAGGTCACCGCCACGAGCAGATCGGCGTCGCGCACGCCGGCGCGCTCAAGCACGTCAGGATGCGAGCCGTGACCGACCACGCCGCGCACGTCGAGATCGGTCGTCACCTTGTCGATGAGCTCGCGCGACCAGTCCACCACGGTCACCGCGTTGCCTTCGGCGGCGAGTTCGCGCGCGATCCCGTAGCCGACCCGGCCGGCGCCGCAAACGACTGCTTTCATGAGACGCCTTCGTGGAGCTTGGTCAGGAGGCTTTTTCCGCGTCCGCCTCGTCAGGCCGCGACGAGCCGTTCACGCCCAGCGTCTTGAGCTTTCTGTGGAGCGCTGAGCGTTCCATGCCGATGAAGCTGGCCGTACGCGAGATATTGCCCCCGAAACGGTTGATCTGGGCCCTGAGGTATTCGCGCTCGAACTTCTCACGCGCATCCCTTAGCGGCAAGGCGATCATGCGCTCGGCGTCGAAGCCGCCGGATTCCTCGCGACCGCGCCCTGCGACCTCGCCGGGCAGGCTGTCGAGCGTCACCGGCTCGTCGGGCTCGCCCGAGGCCAGGATCAGCAGCCGTTCGACGTTGTTTCTGAGCTGGCGGACATTGCCTGGCCAGTCATGGGCCTGAAGCGCAGCCATGGCGTCCTCGCCGATGCGCCGGCGCGGCAGACCGCTCATCGCCGTCAGCCGCTCGATGAAATGATCGACGAGGTCGGGAATGTCGTCGCGGCGTTCGGCCAGAGACGGCACGTCGATCGGCACCACGGCGAGGCGGTGATAGAGATCCTCGCGAAACCGGCCCTGGGCGATCAGCCCGCGCAGATCGCGCGCGCTCGACGACAGGACGCGGACATTCACCTCGACGTCGGCGCCGCCGCCGACGCGCCGGAAGCGCTGCTCGACCAGCATGCGCAGAAGCTTGCCCTGGGTGGCGAGCGGCATGTCGCCGACCTCGTCCAGGAACAGCGTGCCGCCATGGGCCTGTTCGAGCAGGCCGACACGTTCCACCGCGCCCTCGCGCTCGACGCCGAAGAGCTCCTCTTCCACCCGGTCGGGATCCATCGTCGCCGCGCCGACAGGCACGAACGCGCCGTCCTTGCGCAGCGAGCCGCCATGGATCATCCGCGCTATAAGCTCCTTGCCGCAGCCCGGCGGGCCGGAGATCAGCACGCGCGAATTGGTCGGCGCGACCCGGTCCACGGTCTGGCGCAGCAGAACGGCGGCCGGCGACTGGCCGACGAGTTCGCCGTGGATTTCGGTCTTGGCGCGAAGCTCGGCGTTTTCCCGGCGCAGGCGGCTGGTTTCCAGCGCGCGCTCGATGGTGACGATGAGCTTGTCGGACTTGAACGGCTTTTCGATGAAGTCGTACGCGCCCTTGCGAATGGCCGCGACGGCCGTCTCGATCGTGCCGTGACCGGAAATCACGACGACCGGAAGGGCCGGATCGGCCTTCTTCACTTCTTCGAGCAATTCGATGCCGTCCAGCCGGCTGCCTTGCAGCCAGACGTCGAGCACCGCAAGCGCCGGTTTTCTTTGCCGGATTGCGGCGAGCGCGGAGTCCGCGTCTCCGGCGTAGCGGGCTTCGAAGCCCTCGTCTTCGAGAAGGCCGCCGATGAGGTCGCGAATGTCCGCCTCGTCATCGACGATGAGGATGTCCTGGGCCATCTTGGGTCACGCCTCCGCTCGCGCCGGCGCTTCCAGCGCGCCTGGGTCGGGTTCAAGCAAGGGAAAGGCCAGTCTGACGACCGCGCCGGTCTGACCCTCTGGCGGGTCGTCCAGCTCAAGCCTTCCCCCATGGTCCTCCATGACGCGGCGCACGATGGCCAGGCCCAGCCCCGTGCCTTTCTCGCGCGTGGTCATGTAAGGTTCGGTCAGGCGCGCCTTGTCGGCGGTGGGCCAGCCCAGCCCGTCGTCGCGCGCTTCGATCACCCCGAAACCGTTGTCGCGATAGACCCGGACCGAGATCGATCCTTGCGTCTTCGCGCCGTCCTGCTCCATGCGGGCAGACACGCTTTCGGCGGCGTTTTTCAGAATGTTGGCGAGCGCCTGGCTCGCAAGCCGGCTGTCGCACTCCACAGTGACCGGCGCCTCGGGCATGGCGAACGGCAACTTGATCGCGGGGCTCGCCACTCGCTGGGCGAAAACCGCCCCACCCGCGATCTCGTTGAGATCGACCCGCTCCATTTTCGGCGCGGGCATCCGGGCGAAGGCGGAGAACTCGTCGACCATCCTGCCGATATCGCTGACCTGGCGCACGATGGTGTCAACGCACTTGTCGAAGGTTTCGAGACCGGCCTCCTCGACCTGGTCGCGGTAACGGCGGCGCAAGCGCTCGGCGCTCAGCTGGATCGGCGTGAGCGGGTTCTTGATCTCATGGGCGATCCGGCGGGCGACGTCGCGCCATGCGGCGTTACGCTGTGCGGCGACCAGGCGCGTGACGTCGTCAAAGGTGATGACGAGCCCGCCCTCCTCGTCGTGACCGGCCCGGACGTTGAGGTGCACGACAGCGCCGTCTTCGGCGGCGACGTCGATCTGACGCTCGGCGATCTCCTCGGGGCGGCGCAGCACGTCCTGAACGACCGTCTCGAACACCGGAGCGGCCGTCTCCAGCGGCTCGCCGACGAGATCTTCGGGCTCGCAGCCCAGCAACTGGGCGGCGGAGCGGTTCACCAGCATGATCCGGCCGCTGGGCTCGAGACCGATGACCCCCGCGCTGACGCCGGTCAGGACGGCCTCGATGAAGGCGCGGCGGCGTTCGGATTCTTCGCTTGCTGCGATCAGCTCGCCGCGCTGGCTCGACAACTGCCGGGTCATCCGGTTGAAGGCCCGGCCGAGCGCAGCGATCTCGTCGTCGTCCCGCGCGACGTCCACCCGGGCGTCGAGATCGCCTCTGCGCACACGCTCGGCGGCGGAGACCAGGCGGCTCACCGGATCGACGACCCGCCGGGCAGAAGACAGCGCCAGCCAGACTGCGCCGACGAAGATCAATGCTGATGCGAGCGCGTAGACGAGGAAGAAGCCTCCGCGCATCTGCGCTTCGCGCGCTTCGGCCTCGCGGAAGGAGTTCGTCATCTCCTCCTGGGCGCTCAGAAGCGAGAAATCGACGTACCAGAGCGTATAGAGATAAAGGTTTTCGGTGTTCGGCAGCCGGACGAGCATGCGGACGTAATCGGGCCCGTTTTCCCGCACCTGCGGGTCTGAGGTGCCGATATCACCCTCGTTTGCAATGTCGAACATCGACTGAGAGGGGGCGACATAGGCCGGCGCGTCGGCGGCCGGTTCCGCCCGGGCGAGCACGGCGGCCTGATCGTTGACGATGTAAAGCGCCGGAAACCCGCGCAGCCGCGCCTGCTCGACGAGATAGCGCCTGTAGAGGATGCGATTGTCGCGCATTCCGCGGAGCGCATCGGGGAAGGACAGGTCTCGCGACAGCCCGTTGAGCTGGATCTGCGCGCTGCGCATGGCGACCTGAGGCCATTCGCGGGCGAGGTCGGCGGACTGTTCGACCACGGAATTGACGTGCTGGCCGAACCAGAACTCGATGCCCCGGCCCAGCACGAGCGCCTGAAACCCCGCCATTAGGAGCGCCGGAACCACGGCGGCGACGGCGAACAGGGTCATGAAGCGGAGCTGGAGCCGCGGGACGGGCTCGCCGAGCTTTCGGGCCCTGAGGTTCTGCGTCGCCTTGATGCCGACCAGCACTCCGAGCCCGAGCGTGACCACCGCCACGAAGGCCAATGCGGCGGCGAACACCGCACCGCCGGGGCCGAAGGTCCCCTCCCCGCCGACCGCCATGAGCGCCAGCGCCACAGCGCCGCCGGCCGCAGCAAAAAACGCCACGCCGAACATGGAGACGCGTTTGACCGCGCCGGGGGCGGCGGCAAGGGCTCGCACGTGGGCAGATTCCTTCAGCACGCGCCGAGTGTGATCCAACTGTGACCCGATTTCAACGACTGTGACATTCAGGGCGCATCTGCGCCGTCATCTAGTCCGAGCACGGCGATCCGCCGGGCGAAGGTGTTGCGGTTCATCCCCAGGCGCTTGGCCGCGTCCTGACGGACGCCGCCGGAGGCCTCGAGCGCAGCGCGTATGAGACCTGTTTCGAGCGCGGCCTGGGCGGTCTGGGCGATCTCTGGATCGTTTTCCGCTTCGAGCGCAGCGAACAGCCTTGCGGCTGCGTCTTCAAGCACGGTTCGCGGGTCGGCGCGGCGGGGTGCGGACATGGCCGCGGCGACATCGTCCGGCCCGATTTCGCCGCGCGCGCCTTGAACAGCGATGCGTTCAGCGACCCGTTTGATCTCGAGCACTTCGCCGGGCCAGGCCTGTGCGTCCACAAACCGCGCACCGTCAGAGCTCAGCATCGCCGCGCCCCGTGCCGCTGCGCTCAGGAAATGGCGAAACAGGAGCGAACGGTCCGCGCCCCGATGCCGGACCGGCGGACATTCGACGAGCCCGATGGCGAGCCGATCGAGAAGCGGCGCTTCGAGCCGGTCGCGAACATCCGGCCCTGCGGTGACGAGCACGCGCGGGCCGCGCTTCTCGGCTTCGAGCTGTTCGAGCACTATAGCTCCCGCCCGCACGCTCCAGGCGTCCGCCCGGCGCAGCAGCACGGCCCCCTCGCCCGCTTCGGCGAAAATCGCCGCGCCACGGTCGGCGAGCGCTTCAGGGCCGGCTTCGACCAACGGGCCTGCGCCGCCGCCCTCGGCGTGCAGCACGCGCGCCGCAGCAGCCCGGCCGGAGCCTTCCGGGCCGACGATCAGCACCGGCTCACGCCGACCGGCGAGCCGACCGAGCGTGCGGAACGCGTCCTGCATCGCCGGCGAGCGCCCGACGAGCCCGGCGTAACCATCTGATCCTGCGTGCTTCTCGGCGGAAGGCAGATTCAACGCGCGCTGCAGGATCGCGACCAGCTCATCGAGATCAAAGGGTTTGGGGAGATATTCGAAAGCCCCGCCCTTGGCGGCGTTGATCGCGGTGCCGGCGGTCGTCTGCGCGCTCATCACCACGACCGGCGCGTCGGGTCTGAGCCGGGCGACCTCGTCCAGCCGGTCGAGGAAATTTTCCCGGCCGAGCAGCACGTCTGCGACGAGCGCGTCGGCTTCGCCCGCCGCCATCTTCTCGATCGCGGTCTGCGGCGTAGCGGTCGAACGCACCTCGAATCCGGCGCGCGACAACGCCTTGGAGATCACGAGCCGCAGCGAATCGTCGTCTTCGAGCACGAGCACCCGGCCGGCCATCAGCGCGCCTCCTGAAGATAAAGCCTGAACACGGTCTCGCCGGGCCGGCTGTCGAACTCCACCCCGCCCCGGTGAAGGTCGGCGATCCGGGAGACGAGCGCCAGCCCGAGCCCCTCGCCCGCCGGCTTGCCGGTCACGAACGGATTGAAGATCGCTTCCTTCAGCCCGTCCGGAACGCCCGGACCGTCGTCGCGCACTTCGATCTCGAGCCGGGCGTCGGGCGCGGGTCCGCCAGGCCTGGACGCACGATAGCGCGTGGTCACTGAAACCCGCCCCCCTGCGTCGAGCGCTTCAGTGGCGTTGATGAGCAGGTTCAGGAGCGCCTGAAAGACCAGGTCGCGATCGGCGAAGGCGTCCGGGATGGATGGGTCGAAATGCTCCTCCCACGCGACGGCCTCTCCGCTATGGGCTGCGGCGGCCTTCACCGCGTCGCGGACGAGGGCGTGGAGGTTCACGGCTTCGAACGGCGCGGGCGCGATATCGCCGATCCGGCTCCAGCGGTCGGCGATGCGGCGGGCGCGGTCAAGCTCGCTAACGATCACGCCAGCGAGTTCGGCGGTTTCCGCGTCGCCGCTCTGAGCGATCAGCTGGGCGGCGCCGCGCGCTCCGGCGATTGGGTTCTTGAGTTCATGCGACAGCATGCGCCCGAACCCGGCCGCCGCGTTCGCCGCCGCGTCGCTTCTGGGGCTCGCGCCGGTTTCAGGCCAGCGGCGGATGGCGATACAGGCGCCCGTTCCTTCCGGGGCGGCGTCGATGGAGAGCCGGATCTGGCCGCCTTCCGCAGCAAAGGGCAGATCATGGGCGAAGACGTCGCGCGCCTCGTCCACCGCTCGGCGGGCCAGCCCCGCAGCAGCGGCTGCGATCGGCCCTGCGGCGTCCAGCTTCTGGCCGACGAGCTTGCGCCGCGACCGGCCCAGCAAGATCTCCGCGCTGGCGTTGAGGAAAGAGACCGCACCGGTCTCGTCGAGCAGGATGAGGCCGACCGAGGCCGTCTCCGCAGCGCGCGCGGCCGCGTCGGTCACGCCGCCGACCGCCGGTCGCGCCCGATGAAGGCGGTGAGCTCTGCGAGCACCTCGGCGACGGCGCTCGCCCGGCACAGCCGGCCGCGCCAAGCCTTCGCGTCGTCCGGATCAGGTTCCGCCCATTCCACAAAGCTCGCAAAATGCTTGCGCATGCAGCGCACGCCGAGCGCCTCGCCATAGAGCGTCGCGGCGTCTTCAAGCGCTTCGGCGAGGCTCGCCGCGCCCGTCTCCACGCCCGGTTCACGAAGCGCACCGCCCGAAAGCAGCGCATCGGCAACTGCGCCCGGCAGCCAGGGCCGGCCCTGGCTCGCGCGGCCGATCATCACCGCGTCCGCGCCGGAAGCTTTCAGAGCCGCGCGCGCGTCCTCGACGGTGGCGATGTCGCCATTAACGACGAGCGGGATGCTCACGGCGTCACGAACCTTCGCCACGAGCGACCAGTCCGCCCGGCCCTTGTAGAATTGCTGGCGTGTTCGCCCGTGCACGGTGACCATCTTGACCCCGGCCGCTTGGGCGCGGGCCGCCAGCTCAGGGGCGTTCAGGCAGTCATGGTCCCAGCCCAGCCGCATTTTCAGTGTCACCGGAATCGAGACGGCGTTCACCGTCGCTTCGATCAGCTCGAGCGCATGGTCGAGATCGCGCATCAGCGCCGATCCGGAAAGGCCGCGCGTCACCTGCTTGGCCGGGCAGCCCATGTTGATGTCGACGATCTCCGCGCCCGCGTCCTCAGCGAGTTTCGCGCCGATCTCCATCCATTTCGCCTCACGGCCGGCGAGCTGGACGACGTGGGGGCCGAGCGTACGATCGGCGGCCATGCGGCGCACGACGTCTTCGCGGCCCTGGGCGAGGGTTTCGCAGGCGACCATCTCACTGACCACCAGGCCTGCGCCGAAGCGATAGGCCTGCTTGCGGATCGGCCAGTCGGTCACGCCCGACATCGGCGCGAGCAGCACCGGACGGTCGACCCGGACCGGGCCGATCGTGAAGCCGTCGAGGGAAAGTTCGCGCGCCTGCGTCATCAAGGGCTTGATACCGTGTCTGGACGCCCGCTTCCAGACGCCGTAACGCTTCGCCCATGACCGAACGAACCTACAGCGCCTGCATCGTCGCCGCCGGACGCGGCGAACGCGCCGGTGGCGGCGAACCAAAGCAGTTCCGCCTGCTGGCCGGCGCGCCGGTTCTGTGTTGGAGCGCGAAGGCGTTCGACTCAGATCCCGACTGCGCAGAGATCGTTGTCGCGCACGGTCCGGGCCAGGCCGATCAGGTCTACGCCGCACTCGGCGACGTGCGGACGCCGGTCCGGCTGGTCGAGGGGGGATCGAGCCGGACCCGTTCGGTCGAAAACGCTGTGAGGGCTGCGACTTGCGGCCGCGTCTTCATCCACGACGCCGCCCGGCCCGGCCTCACGGCGCGCGTTCTTTCAGACCTCTCGACGGCGCTGGACGACGCGGACGGCGCTGCCCCCGCCCTGCCCCTCTCCGACGCCCTGGTCCGAGACGGCGCGGCGGGAATCGAAGCTGTGGACCGCAGCGGCCTGTGGCGGATGCAGACCCCGCAGGCGTTTCACACCGCGCGGCTGATCGAGGCGTTTGAAACACAGCGAGATCAGGACTTCCCCGACGAGGTCTCGCTCGCGCGCGCGGCCGGGTTCGAGGTTCGGCTCGTTCCGGGCGACGAAGCGAACTTCAAGCTGACCTGGCCGGAAGACTTCGCCCGCGCCGAGACGATGCTTGCGCCGAGCGGCCCGCAGGCCGCGATGAGCGTGACAGGGATCGGATACGACGTGCACCGGCTCGCGCCAGGTGACGGCGTGCATCTGTGCGGTGTGTTCATCGCCTGCCCGCTCCGCCTGATCGGGCATTCGGATGCGGATGCGGGCCTTCACGCGATCACCGACGCGCTGCTCGGCGCGGCGGGGCTCGGCGATATCGGCGAGCATTTCCCGCCCACCGACGACCGGTGGAAAGGCGCGGACTCAGCGATGTTTCTGCAGCATGCTGTGAAGATTGCTGCGGAAGCCCATGCTTTTCCTGTACATTGCGATGTGACGCTGATTTGCGAAAAGCCGAAGATCGGACCGCACAAGACTGCGATGAAAGTCCGGGTCGCTGCGCTGCTCGGGCTTGATTCACGCCGTGTGAACATCAAGGCGACGACGACAGAAAAACTGGGGTTCATCGGCCGTGGCGAAGGCCTGGCGGCCGAAGCGGCGGTGACGGTGAGGCTCGGATGACCCCGGAACACGCTCGCGCCCAATCGGTCCTCGTCCTGGCTAAAAACGCCGGCGTCATGCTGGCGACGGCGGAAAGCTGCACGGGCGGCCTCGTCGCGGCCGCGCTTACAGAGATCGCGGGCTCCTCGGCCGTCGTCGACCGCGGCTTCGTGACCTATTCCAACGACGCGAAGGCCGAACTGCTCGGCGTGCCGGCCGGCCTCATCGACACCCACGGCGCAGTGAGCGAGCCGGTGGCGCGCGCCATGGCCGAAGGCGCCCTCGCCCGCAGCCGGGCACAGCTCGCAGTTTCGATCACCGGCGTTGCAGGCCCAGGCGGCGGAACGGCGGAGAAGCCCGTGGGCCTGGTCTGGTTCGCGCTGGCGGAGACAGGCCTGCCCACCCAGGCCGTGCGGCGCTGCTTCGGCGATGTCGGGCGGTCGAAGGTGCGTCAGATGAGCGTCGCGACCGCACTCAGCCTCTTTGAGCGGGCTCTGTCGTAAGATCGCCGCCCTCCGGCGCGGGATCCTCGCCCTGCCCGAGCACCGTGAACGACCCGTCCGTCTCGAGCACGACGGCCGCGACGTCCTTGAGATCGCCGTAACCGGAATCGCGTGCAGCCGCCCGCACCTCCTCGTCTGTGACGCGCTCGCGCTTCATTGCGCCGCGTAAGAACCGCCCCTGATGGAAGATGAGCGCAGGGTCGGCCTTGATCAGGCTCTGGAAGCGCTCCGAGCGGGTGGCGGCGAACGTCGCCACGAACTGCAGACCGCAAAGCAGCAGGAAGGCGGCGACGCCTTCCGACACGCTGACATCTTTTGAGAGGATCACAGAGGCCAAGGTCGAGCCGAGCGCGACGGTCACCACGAGGTCGAAAGCGTTCATCTTCGACAGGGTTCGCTTGCCGGTGACACGCAAGATCGCGACCAGCGCCACATAGGCCGTCGCCCCGACGATCAGCACGCGCCAGATATCCTGCCATCCGTCAAAGAACATGGGCTGCCGAACGCCTGAGGCGGCGGGGCGTTCATCTACGGCGGAGAAAAAGCTCGCAAAGGAGCCGGAGATGGATCTGACCGGTGCAATCGCCCTCGTGATCGGCGTTTACGCCCTCGCCGCCGCGGCTGCGGTCGGCGGCAGGCCCGGGAAGCTCGAGGCGATGATGAAGGATTTTTCTGACCGGCCAGGCCTCGCCTTTTCGATCGGAGTGCTCGTCTATTTCCTCTCGGCCGCCGGACTGATCGCCCATCATGGTCTGGGGGACTGGCGCGCGGTCGTGATCACGGTGGTGCTTGCCTTGAGCGCGATCGAAGGTCTGTCGCTGATGGTGATCCCGCGGCCGTTTCTGGGCGTGGCGAGCTCGCTGCTTTCGCCCGGCCGGGCCCGCATCTGGGCGGGTTTCGCGGGGCTGCTCGGCGTGGCCCTGATCGTACTGGCCTTTCTCTAGCGGCAAACGAAAACGGGCGGCCCGAAGGACCGCCCGTTCCGCATGCGTATGCCGTAAGCCTTAGCGCTTCGAGAACTGGAAGCTGCGGCGGGCTTTCTTGCGGCCGTACTTCTTGCGCTCGACCACGCGGGAGTCGCGGGTGAGGAAGCCGGCGGCTTTCAGCACCTTGCGCAGCGTGGGCTCGTAATAGGTCAGCGCCTTGGAGATGCCGTGACGCACCGCGCCGGCCTGGCCGGACAGGCCGCCGCCGGTGACCGTGGCGACCACGTCGTACTGGTTCATACGCTCGGCGGTCTCGAACGGCTGGCTGATCACCATGCGCAGGACCGGACGGGCGAAGTAAACGTCCTGATCGCGGCCGTTGACCGTGATCTTGCCGTTGCCCGGCTTGATCCAGACGCGCGCGATAGCGTTCTTGCGCTTGCCGGTGGCGTAGGCGCGGCCGTGTTCGTCGATCTTCGGCTCGGCGACGATTTCTTCTTCGGGGGCCTCGGGAACGATCTCCGAGCCCGCGTCTTGCAGCGCGGACTTCAGGTCTTCGAGGGAACGAGCTTGCTCAGCCATTCTCAGCTCCGCGCGTTTTTCTTGTTCATGGACTTGAAGTCGACGACTTCGGGCTGCTGAGCCTCGTGAGGATGCTCAGCGCCGGCGTACACGCGCAGCTTGGAGAACTGCTGGCGGGCCAGCGGGCTTTCCTTGGGCAGCATGCGCTTGACGGCGGCTTCGAGCACGCGCTCGGGGAACTGCCCCTCGAGCACCTTGCGCGGGGTGGTTTCCTTGATGCCGCCCGGATGGCCGGTGTGCCGGTAGTAGACTTTGTCGGAGTACTTGCGGCCGGTGAACACCACCTTGTCGGCGTTGATGACCACGACGTGGTCGCCGGTGTCGACATGGGGGGTGAAGTCCGGACGGTGTTTGCCGCGGAGACGCGTGGCGATGTATGCAGCGAGACGGCCGACGACGGCGCCTTCCGCATCGATCACGACCCACTTGTTCTCGACGTCCGCGGGCTTGGCGGTAAAGGTCTTCATCGCGTCAGCCTTCGGGTTGATCCGTTGCGCGCGAAGGCCAGCCCTCCGCGCGAAGAGCGCGCTTGGTACCCGCACCCCCGTTCAGCGTCAAGCGCGTTCGAAAAAAGAAAGCAGACCAGCTGGTTAGCGATACGGTATTTAGATACCGTAGTTTTAAACCCCTCCGTATATTCAAGCATTTCGCGATCGGCTAAACAGGGTCCGAAGCGCTGCCTGGAGCCCCGCCATGACGCTGGATCGACGCAAGTTTCTGAGCCGCGCCGCGGCGACCTCGCTCGCCTTCGCCGGATTGCCGACGCTGAGCGCCTGCGCGGCGCGCCGACCGGAAGGCTATCAGAACGAGGTTCAGGGCTTCGGCCCCCTCCGCAGCGATCCGCGCGGCCTGTTCGACCTGCCCGCCGGGTTCGATTATGTCACGCTGTCTGAAACCGGCGACCCGATGGACGACGGCCTTCTGGTGCCGGGCGATCATGACGGCATGGCCGCCTTCGCCGGCCCGGACGGGCTGGTGACGCTCGTGCGCAATCACGAACTCCGGCCCCACGAGACGGAACTCTCCGCCTTCGGAGAGAACGCCGAGCGCCTGGGCCGCATCGATATTTCGCGGCTCTACGACTTCACGCCCGGCGGCGCGCCGCATCTAGGCGGCACGACCACGCTGCATGTCGACCCTCAGACCCGCCGTGTGGTGCGGCAGTTCCTGTCGATCGCCGGGACGGAAAACAATTGTGCAGGCGGGCCGACGCCCTGGGGCTCGTGGATCACCTGCGAGGAAACGCTCAGCCGGGCGGGCGAGACCGGCCGGCTCGACCACGGCTACGCGTTCGAGGTGGACGCCGCCGCGACCGGGCTCGTCGATCCGGTGCCTCTGCGCGGGCTGGGACGGTTCAAGCACGAAGCCTGCGCCGTCGATCCGGCGACCGGGATCGTCTACCAGACCGAAGACGACCGGCCGAGCCTGATCACGCGCTTTCTGCCCGACCGTCCCGGCGAACTTTGGCGCGGGGGACGCCTGCAGGCGCTCGCGATCGCGGGACGGCACGGCGCGAATACGTACAATTGGGGCGACGCCGACCGGATCGAGGTCGGCCGCCCCCTCCAAGCGGCCTGGATCGATCTCCGGGCGATCCACAATCCGGACAACGACCTCGCGCCGCGCGCGGTCGCAGCCGGCGCCGCAGCGTTCACGCGCGGCGAAGGCATGTGGTTCGGCGAGGGCGAGGTGTTCTGGTGCTGCACCGACGGCGGACCGGAACAAATCGGCCAGATCTGGCGCTACAGACCGTCGAGGTTCGAAGGCTACGCCCAGGAGCGCGAGGAGCCCGGAGAGCTGACCTTGCTCTTTGAATCGACCTCGGCCGCGGTGATGGAGAAATGCGACAACATCACTGTGGCGCCCTGGGGCGATCTCGTCGTCGTGGAAGACGGCGACGGCGAGCAATACATCAGGGGTGTGACGCCAGAAGGCCGGGTCTATACGATCGGCCGTAACGCCAGCCCGGACAGTTCGGGCGAATACAGCGAGATCACCGGACCATGCTTCTCACCCGACGGAACGATCCTCTTCTTCAACGTCCAGAACGGACCGGGACGCACCTTCGCCGTGCGCGGGCCCTGGGCGTCGCGGTCGGACTCGCCGCTGCAGGCCTGACCGCCTGTGGTGCGCCTGAAGACGCCGACGCGCCGCGCACCGACACGCAAGCCCAAAGCGACGTCGAGCGCCGCAGCGCGGTGGTGACCAGCGTTTTCGAGCCCAGCGACCCCGTTCGCGGCCTCACCTTCCTGCCCAGCGGCGAGACGCCCTGGACCGGGCTGGTCGCCGCGGCGCTGAGCGATGGCGGGTTCGATATCTTCTCCGTCGAGGGCGAGGCGATCGCGTCCGCGCCCGGCCCGGTTCTGAACGGCCTCGCCGCGGCGCCGGACTTTCCGCTGCGCGGCGAGCAGTTCCCGCTACTGTTCGGCGCCGACACCAATGGCGCGCTGCGCGGCTTCGCCGTCATCCAGCAGGCCGGAGAGGTTGTCGAGCTGCCGCTCGAAGGCGACGAGGCGATCGAAAGCGCGGCCGGCGTGTGCCGGTACAGCGCCGGGATCGGCTATGTCGAAATCGCGGTCCTGGCGGAAGACGCCGAAGCGGTCGTATTCCGCATTCGCGACACCGGCGGTGACGGTCTCACGCTAGCTGAAACGGCGCGCATCGCCCTGCCCTTCGCTGCGAAAACCTGCGCGGCGGCCGGCGATGATCTCATCGTCGGCGATCCTAACGCCGGCCTCGCCCGTGTGGACATGTCCGGCGAAACGCGCGCCTTCCGCGCCGGCGTGTCGGTCAGCGACGTCGCCTATTCCGAGCTGCTGGGCCGGCCGAGCGTGCTCGCCGCCTCGGCAGAGACCGGCGTGCTGACCGTTTTCGACGCGACGACGCTGGAGACCGCGACCGAGATCGTGTTCGAAGAGGGGCTCAACGCACCCGCGATCGCTCAGCCGGTCGCGCTCGCGCTCACCGGTCAGAGCTATGGCGGCATGGCGTTTTCGTCTGGTCTGGTGGCCGTCTATGACCGCTCGGACTCGCGCATCAAGCTGGTCGCCCGCGAGGTCGTCTCCCGGGCGGTGGTTTCCGGCGGCGAGACCGGCTGAGCCTGAGGCAGGGCCCGCGCCGCAGTCCAGGCCGCCATCCCCGCGGTCAGGAAGAGCGCGATCGCGCCGCCCTGGTGGGCGAGCGAGAGCGACAGCGGCGCGGCCATGACCAGCGTGGCGATCCCCAGAACGATCTGCACCGCCAGCACGCCCGGAAGAACGAGCGCGAAGTTGCGCAGGACCTTGTCGCCGCTCCTGTGAAAAGCCCAGGCCAGCACCCCGCCGGCGACCGCCAGCGCATAGGCGAACCAGCGATGCTGAAACTGCACCGCCGGACGGCTCTCGAAGATCGCCTGGAAGAACGGCATTCCCGAGAGGTAGTCCTGCGGGAACAGCCGGCCGTGAAAGCCCGGCCATGTGGTGTGAATGCGGCCTGCGTCGAGACCGGCGACGAACGCGCCGAGCACCACCTGCAGCAGGATCGCCGCCCAGAACGCCGCCGCCCATGGGAAATAGCGTGTCCGCTGCGTGACGCGCGTTTCGCCGTAACGCAATTCGAGCGCTGTCCAGAGCGTGAGCCCGAGGATCACGAACGCCATGGCGAGATGGGTGGCGAGCCGGTACTGGCTCACGTCCAGCCGCTCGCTGAGCCCTGAGGACACCATCCACCAGCCGATCGCGCCCTGAAGCCCGCCGAGCGCGAACAGCACCCAGAGCCGGGGCCGCAGCCGCTTCGGCGCGCGCCCGCTCCACAGGAAGAAGACGAAGGGGATGAAATAGACGAGGCCGAGCGTGCGGCCGAGCTGGCGATGGCCCCATTCCCACCAGTAGATGAACTGGAACTCGGCCATGGACATGCCGCGGTTCTGGATCTGGTATTCCGGGATCTGGCGGTATTTCTCGAGCTCGGCTTCCCAGCCCGCCTCGGTCAGCGGCGGGATCGCGCCGGTTACGGGCCGCCATTCAACGATGGACAGGCCCGAATCAGTCAGCCGCGTCGCGCCGCCCACCAGGATCATGGCGCAGACGAAGGCGGCCACGACGACCAGCCACCAGAACATGGCGCGGTCGGTCTCCGGCGCTGAGAACGGCTTTGGAAGAGCGGTCGCGGCGCGCATGCTCGGCGTCTCCGTTGTGGTGATGTTGCGCGGTACTTATCGGCTCGGGCGCGGCGGGCAAGAGCGACGTGCGCTTTCGCCGCAACTCGCAGGCCGGGACTGGTCAGCGCCGCATGCGGCGCTTACCCTTTACGTAAACGTCAGGGAGGAGATGCGCCATGTCGCTCGACACGTTCCGCAAGGAAACCCGCGCCTGGCTCGAGGCCAATTGCCCCGAGGCCATGCGCAAGCCGATCCGCTCGGAAGCCGACATCTGCTGGGGCGGCAAGAACTGGACCTTCGCAAGCCAGGATCAGAAAGTCTGGTTCGAGCGCATGGTGGAGAAGGGCTGGACCGTGCCGACCTGGCCGACCGAATACGGCGGCGGCGGGCTCTCCAAGGAAGAGGCCTTCGTCCTCAAGGAGGAAATGAAGGCGATCGGCGCGCGTAGCCCGCTCGACAGCTTCGGCATCTGGATGCTCGGCCCGGCGCTTCTGAAATACGGGACGCACGAACAGAAGCTCGAGCATCTCCCCCCGATCGCGCGTGGCGAGATTCGCTGGTGTCAGGGCTATTCCGAGCCCGGCGCGGGCTCCGACTTGGTCTCCCTGCGCACCAAGGGCGAACTCAAGGGCGACCGCTACATCGTCAACGGCCAGAAGGTCTGGACGAGCTATGCGGACAAGTCCGACTGGATCTTCGCGCTCGTGCGCACCGAGCCTGACGCGCCGAAATACTCCGGCATCTCCTTCCTTCTGATCGACATGGATCAGAAGGGCGTCTCCACCAAGCCGATCAAGCTCATTAGCGGAAAGTCGCCCTTCTGCGAGACCTTCTTCGACGACGCCGAGGCGCTGACCAAGAACCGCCTCGGAGAGGCCGGTCAGGGCTGGGAGATCGCCAAATACCTGCTCAGCCACGAGCGCGCCGGCATCGTTTCCGAAGCCGCGTTCGGCGGGCTGAACCCGGTCACTGCCGCTCACCAGTCGGGCGAAGTCGAGGAGGACGGGCGGCTGTCCGACCCGATCCTGCGCGGCGACGTCGCGCGCCTGACCATCGACGGTCTGGCGTTCGACGCGACCATGCGCCGGGTGAAGGAAGAGGCCGACCACGGCGAAGGCGTCGGCGCGCGCGCCTCGATGCTGAAATATATCGGCACCGAGCTGAACAAGCGCCGCAACGAGCTGAACATGAGCGCGCTGGGCTATGACGGCCTGCTCTGGGAAGGCGAAAAGGAAAGCGACGGCGACCCGGCGCGGTCCTGGCTGCGCAGCCGCGCAAACTCCATCGAGGGCGGGACCAGCGAGATCCAGCTCAACATCGTCGCCAAGCGCGTGCTCGACCTTCCGAGCGCCTGATCATTTAAGACCGGAGATTTGATCGATGAGCTTCGTTCTCACCGAAGACGAACAGATGCTGCGCGATTCCGCGCGCGGGTTCCTGGCCGAGGCTTCGCCAGTATCCGCCCTGCGCAAGCTGCGCGACGCGAAGGACCCGGTCGGGTTTTCCCGTGAGCTCTGGGGCCAGATGGCCGAGATGGGCTGGACCGGCGTGCTCGTATCCGAAGACCATGGCGGGGTCGACATGGGCTATTCCGCCGCCGGCGTCATCCTGGAGGAGATCGGCCGCACGCTGACCGCCTCGCCCTATCTGTCCACCGCCGTGCTCGGGGCCACCGCATTCAATCTCGCCGGAACCGAGAGCCAGAAATCGGCCTGGCTGCCGAAAATCGCGGCCGGCGAGACCGTCATCGCCTTCGCCATCGACGAAAAAGCCCGCCACGCGCCCGAAAAGATCGACACGCGCGCGGTCGCCGACGGCAACGGGTTCCGGCTCAGCGGCAAGAAACGCTATGTCGTCAATGCGATGGGCGCAGACGTTCTGATCGTCGCCGCGCGCACCGAGGACGACAGGATCAACCTGTTCCTCGTCGATCCCGAAGCCGAGGGCGTCGAGCGCACGGCGCGCCGCACGGTGGACAGCCACGTCCCCGCCGACATCGTCTTCGACGACGTCAAGCTGACCGGCGAGGCGATCCTCTCAGGCGCGGAAGATCCCGAAGCGGCCTACCGCCTGCTGCTGGACGCCGGACGCGCCTGCCAGGCCGCCGAGCTTTACGGCGCGGCGCTTCAGGCCTTTGACGTGACGCTCGACTACATCAAGGGCCGCGAGCAGTTTGGTGTGTCCATCGCGACGTTCCAGGGGCTGCAGCACCGCGCCGCCCATCTTTATGGCGAGCTTGAACTGACCCAGTCGCTGGTGCGACGGGCGCTCACCACGCTCGACACCCAGCCCAGCCAGGCCCCGCTCTGGTGCGCGGCGGCGAAAGCCAAGGCCACCCAGGTCGCGCGCCTGTCCGCCGCCGAAGGCATCCAGATGCATGGCGGGGTCGGGATGACCGACGAGTACGATATCGGGCTGTACTACAAGCGCGCCCAGGCCGCCGGGGAGTATCTCGGCGACGACGCGTTCGGCGCGGGCGAGGTCGCCCGGCTGAGCGGCTATTAAGAGCGAGACACAAGCGGCGGGATCGGCGAGACTGGCCAGATGGCGCTCACCGATCCCCTGCCCGCTTCCGCCGAAAGCGGCGCACGCCCCGGCCCGGCCGGCGGGGCTCTGGCGCGCGTGCTCCTGATCCTCAGCGTGCCCTTCCTGGCGCTCGGGCTCTGGCTTCCGGTCATGGAGACCCGGCAGCTCTGGGTGTTCAGGACGGAGTACTCGCTGCTTCAGTCCGTGCAGGCGCTTTACGAGGAGGGCGAGCTCGGGCTCGCCGCGCTCGTCTTCATCTTCTCGATCGTGACGCCGCTACTCAAATGCGTCGGGCTCACCGCACTGCATCTGCGTCCGAGTGGTTCAGGCGTGACCGGTTTCGCCAAATTCATGGACTGGGTCGGCCGCTGGTCGCTCACCGATGTTCTCGTAGTCGCGATCCTGATCGTCGTCTGGTCGAGCGCCGGGGCGCTGAACGCGGCGAGCCTGCCGGGCCTGTGGTTCTTCGCAGCGAGCGCTGCAGGCCTGATGATCGCAGCCGGGCTCATCGTGAGCGACCTCAGGGGCCGCTGAGAGCTGGCTCGGTTTTTTAGCTTGCTAAGGCCCTATTTCCTATCCGGTAATATCCTTAATCCGCACCGGCGCCCGGATCGGCCGGGCCCTCGGAGAAAGGAGTACGCGATGCTTCGTCTCTTGAACGTCCTGTTCTGCGCCAGCCTTGTCGCCTTCGGGCTCCTCACCGCGCAGGCACTCGCTGAGCAGCCACAAACTGTGCAGGCCGCCCAACCGGCACGCGCCCCTGTCGTCCACGAAGTCAGCTTCGAAGCGCCCCGAGCGATCTCCTGCGCCGAACCGTCGAACGCCGGCGTGGCGGCCCCTTCATGCAGCCCGACCGGAACGGCTTATTGCCCGGCGACGCTCGAATGGCGCACCCCCGGTCGCAGCCTCGTGCAGCAGTGCGAGGCGCGGTGCACGCTCATACGCCCGGCCCAGTCCATATCCGGGCCGTCAGGACCGGTTCGCTGCAGCTGCACGGTCGATATGTCGAATTGCAGCTGACGCTCACCGGCCCCTGACGAACGGCGCCGTGCACCGCCTGCTGGTGCGCGGCGTTCCGAACGAAGCGGTTTCAAGCGTCAGCGTGGCGCCGTCTTCGCTCAGGACCACCGTGCCGTTCTTTATGTCGCCGGGGATCTGATTGCCGCTTTCCGGTTCGAGCGTGAGCGCGCCCGAAGCCGGGTCGTACGTGTACCGGCCCCAGTAATCCTTGTAGGTCTCGAACGGGGTCCAGGTGACGGAAAACTCGCCGTCGCCTTCGAAGATGAGTTCGCGAATCGGTTCGGCGCCCTGCGCGGCGCAGGCGCTGTCCTCCTGCCGCCAGCGGCCGGTCAGCGGAGCGGCCGCGGCGTCATAGACATTGACATGCGCCCTCACCGAGCCTGCGCGTGCATAGGTCGCCTCGATCCTGACCGGGCCAGTCGGAGCGTTGTCGTCGATCGTGACGACCAGCCCGCCGAGTTCGTCGCGGCCGAGCGAGGCTGCGCCCTTCGGGCTGAGGCTCGCGCCGGTGACGCACGCAGGCGGCAGCGCCTCCATCATGCCCGGGCGTTCGGTGTAGTACGGCGTCAGGGTGACCGCCTCGCCGGGCTGCAGCGCCGGTGTCTCCCACCAGAAGACGATGTTCGTCGCGGGCCGGTCCGGGCAATCGGCGGTCGAAAAGTCCGCGCTGCCGCCGGTCAGGGCGCAGCCTGAAAGCCCGATGGCCGCCGCACCGATGATGAGAGCGTTCTTCAATTCCGCCTCCCCAAGCAAGCTCAAGCCGAGCATGGACCGCCTGCGGTTCGCAGGCCAGTGCGGATACCTATATTCAGAAAAGAGAAATGGTCGGAGCGGCCGGATTCGAACCGGCGACCCCTGGTCCCCCAGGCCGGGGGCGCATGAAGTAAATCAACATCTTGGCTGTAAACCGGCCCAAATCGGCCCCTTTAACTTCCAATACCTTACGCCCACGCTGTAAACCAGGCGAACGGCGTTCGCCTAGCTTTCGGCCAGCTTGCGCAGGGCGTCCGCGTCGAGCGTCGAGCCGTCTTCGAACTCGATTTTCGCGACCCGCTTCAGCTCGCCGTCGACGGACAGGCAGACGCGCGGCCTGATCATCGCGCGGACCTTGACCAGATCGAGCGCGATCTCGGCTTCGACCGCGGCGCCCTTGACATAGCTCAGCGACAATACGGCGACACCGAAAGGAAAAGGCGCGCCGGCGTCGGTCTCGAACGCCGGCTTCCCGTTTTCGATCACGACGCGCATGTCACACCTCCGCACAGGCCGCGATCACCGGCTCGATTTCTTCGAGCCGGGCGATGCGCTCGGCCAGGGCGCGGAAGGCGAGCTCGCCCTTCAGCGGGCCGGCGGCGGCGAGAATGTCCGCGACGCCGATCCGGTACTCAGGCGGGCTGCGCAGCTCCGGCCGGTCGGGAACGCAGGACACCGGGACCGGTGTCAGCACCTCGACGGTGCGCACGGCCTCGGGTTTCGGGGTTGCACCGCACCCGCCCGTGGCGAGCGCCAGCGCAATAACGCAGAGCGCGGCGAGGAAGCGGGTCATGGGCGGGTCTCCATCGCGGCGAGCAGCAGCCGCGCCTCGGCGTCGATCCGGGCGGCGGCGGCGTCATAGGCGGCGCACCTGGCCGCCTCTGTCTGAGGCGAACCGGCCGGGCCGGCCGGTTCGACGCGCGCGGCGATCGCGCGGCCCGTGTCGATCACCGGTCCGGCCGCGTCGATCCCGGCCGCCGCGCGCTCGGTCGCGGCCCGCCCGCGCGCCTGCAGGTCCAGGACCGCGCCGTTCTGGATTTCGACGGCGGCCGCGAGCGTGTCGGCGCGCAGCTCCGCCGCGGTCAGCAGCGCGACGAGCCCGGTCTCGGGATCGCCGATGCGCGCTTCGAGCCGGTCGATCGTGCGGGCCTGCAGGGCGATCACCGTCAGCGCGGCGGTGACGGCCGCCAGCGCCGCCCCGCCGGCGATTTTCAGCGCCAGCGGGCTTGCGATGAGCGCGCGGATCATGACCGCACCCGATCGCGAAGGCGCACCAGCCCGGCGATGCAGACCAGCAAGGCGGCGAACAGGTTCGCGGCGACCGCACAGACGCCGGCTGCGATGAACGGGTCCGGGGCTGCGCCGAGCACCAGGCGCATGACCGGCGCGGCCAGTGCGCTGAAGACGTAGCCGCACGCCGCGCCGAAGATTGCGAGCACGAGACAGGTCACGAGCACTGCGCCGGTCCGGCGCAGCGTGATTTTCAGAGTATGCATGACGGCCTCCTAGGCTTCGTTTGTGGAAAGCCCGGCGCCGCCGGGCTCGATCAGGGCGGGCTCGCCCCAGCCCGGATGGCCACCGGGTTTCACCGGCGCGCGGCGCGCGGCGAGCAGGCGGTCTCGGGCGATGCGCGTGATCGTGACGGCGTCGGACTGGTTGCCGCCGAGCACGTGGAAAGCCTCGGCGTCCTCGCCCGCGTAGAGCCCCACGTGCCCGGCCGTGCCGTGACGCTTGCCCCGCCAGAACACCAGCACGTCGCCGACCGCCGGCGCATCGACCGGATCGCCGAACCCCGTCCATTCGCGCGCGCGGAGGAATTTCGCCGGAACGGCGCACCCGGCGCGGTGCGCGCAGATCGCCGCGAACAACCCGCACCACGGCACGGCGTCGTCGGTGAACACGTCGCCCGCCCATGCCGGAACCGCGTTGGCGAGCACCAGCTCGGCGAGCCATCCGTCGATCACCGGATTGCTGGCCGGCCCCGGCGTCTCGACCGTGCCGTAGAGCGCGAGCGCCTCGAGCAGGATCGGCGGGCCGGGGTGACGGGCGAGGAAGGCGTAGGCGGGCGGGAGCGCGGCTTCGAGCGCGCGATCATGGACGGGCATGTCAGCCCCCCGCCCCGCCGCCTGGGGGCTCGGGCGGCTTCGGCTTCGGCTTCCACCGCCATCGCTCGGGCAGGCGGTTGTTGATCCACAGCCACGCCGCCGCCGGGTTGTCCTCGATCCACTTCGTGCCGGCGCGCAGCAGGATGACCAGCGGGAGCAGGGTCATCATCGTGAGGAACCCGACCGCCATCCGGGCGCTTGGCGGCGTGCCGGGCCAGGCGGCGAGCGCCCAGTCCGAGATCGGCCAGACGAAGGGGAGCGCCGCGAAGAAGCTCGCCAGCGCGTAGAACAGCCGCTCCCACCAGAGCAGCTTTCGCCGCAGCCAGAAGAGCAGGCAGAACCCGCACCCCATGCCGGCCAGCGGCAACAGGATATGGCTTTGCGCGATGAACACGCCGAGCGAGGCGACGCCCGCCGCCCCGGCGCTGACATGGGCGATGACGGCGCCCGGCGCGTCGGACGCGCCCGGCGGTATGCGGTGAACTGGCGACACGAAAAGCCTTTCCCTTCAGGCATGAAAAAGCCCGGCGCGGCGGCCGGGCGGATCGTCGTCGGCGGGTGTAAGGGCGTGCGCTACGCGAACACCCGGCGCGGCGCGGTCGGCTGCACGATCACCTCGGCCGGCACGTTCGGCGTATACGCCCCGATCAGCCGCAGGTTCGCGTGGAAGCCCTCATCGACCACGGGAGGCGTCAGAACCGTCTCGCCGTCTTCGTCTAGGACCGCATCGGTCACGGTGATCGGGCCGATCAGGTCGAGGGCGTAGAGGCCGGGCTCGGATGTTTTCCAGTCGCCCGCGCTCGGGCCGTCCGGCACGTCCGCATCGTGGACCGCCCACGGGAGTGCGGCTTTGAGGGCGGCTTCATCGGCGGCGCGGAGGTAGAGATCGGTGAACATGACGGCTCCTAGTTTCCTACGAGGGTTTCGAGTTCGGCGTTGGAGATACGGCGGGAGGCGTAGCGGATGCGGGAGATGTAGCCGTTCATAGAGTTCGACCCGCCCGGCCTCGCCCCGATCGTCAGCGCGTAATTTCCGGTCGGTATCGCGCCAGACGTATCGAGCGTCTGCGCCTGCCCTCTGATCGACAGCGCAAAGTCGTTCGTCGCCCAGCCCGCCGCGATCCGGCTCGCGGCGCCGGGCGACAGCGCCGCACCGGTCATCGTCGCAGAGACCCCCCCGCCGGCCAGGATGAATGCGCGCTGAGACGCCGAGCTTTCGCCGAGATAAATACGGTTCGCACTCGACCCGGCCTCGAGCTGGGCGTAACAGCCCTCGCCCGGCGCGGCCGTCAGCGCGTCGACGAAAAGGGTTCCCGGCCCGGAATTGTTGACCCAGGCGCCCCCGGCGAGGCTGAGCAGATCGGCCGCCCTCGTGGCCGCCGCCAGCGCGCCTTCCGGCGGGAGGATCGGGGACGTGGGGTAGGCTTTCTGTTCGAGCTGAGGGGCGTAGATACGGAGGGTGAAGCTGGTCGCGCCGGACAGGCTGGGGAACGTGAGCGACGCCTGAGCGCGCGCCACCGTGCCGCCTCCGGCAAGGGTGCGGGTAAACGCGAAGCGCCTATGCGAGCCGTCGATCGCCAAGGCGGCGCTTGACGCGCTGGCGACATTCGAACCGCCGCTGTCGTTCTCGCGGATGGTCAGCTCCGCGGCCCCGCTAATCGCGCCGGAGACAAGGCGGGCGCCCGTCGAAGCCGTCCACGCCTGCCCGTTGGACGCCACAATCTGCGCAGCCGCTTCAAAGTCGATCCGCGCACCACCGCTGGCAGTTCCCGAAGCGGTCACATCGACGTACGGCCAGCCGTTCTCGTAGCCGCGCGCAAACGTCCACGCCAGCCCGCCGCTTGCACCTACCGCCCAATGCGTCGGAGCCGTCGATCCGCTCGCCCCCTGTCCGTGGGGGTTGCGAATGTGGTTCGTCGTACCCTCCTCGGTGAGCAGGCCGCGCCCGGTGATCGCCGGGGCGTTCGGACGGAACTCCCGGTATGCCCTCACCGCGCCGCCGCTGGTGAAGTCCCACTCCCCGGCGTTGCTCTTGCGGCTCGCGCGGGAAACCGTGGTCAGGCTGGTGACGGTCTCGGCGGCTCGGGTTGCGGCGGCGGGAGCGCCGACCGGCGGAAGCACGGGGGAAGACGGCGCGGAGCCCAGTTCGAGTTGCGGAACGAATACGTCGAGCGTGAGGTCGATCGCGCCGGACCCGTCCCAATCGACGACCAGGCCCGACCGGACGCGGGCCACCGTGCCGCCGCCCGCCAGCGTGCGGGTGAGAAAGAACCGGCGGTGATTGCCGTCGAGATCGGACAGTGCCCTGTCGCCTGTCGCGACACTGACCCCGGCGGACGTATTCTCCTGAATACGCAGATTGACCGCCGTGACGTTGCTCATATCGCCCGCGACACGCGCCGCGCCGACCGAGGCCGTCCACGCCTGCCCGTTGCTCGCGGTGATCTGGTTAGCCGCTTCAAACCAGATGATCGGATCGCCGGTCGGCGTGCCGGAAAACCGCAGCCTTACGCGCGCCCAGCCGTTCGCATAGGCTTCGACCGCTTCGACCGTGATCGTCGCGCCCTGCGCATCCGCCGCCCAATGCGTCGGGAGCTCGCCGGACGCGGCCAGAGATCCGACCGTCAGCCCCTCCCCGCGCGGATTGCGAAGCGAGTTCGTCGCCGCGCTCGTCTCTTTCAGAAGCCCCGCGATCCGGTTCCACCGAACGCTGTTCGGCCCCATCTCCGTCAGCGCGCCGCAGAGGGCGCCGTTCAAGAAATCCCACTCCGGGTTCGTTGCGCCGCTCGCCCGCGCGCAGACCGTATCGAGCAAGGCGAAATTGCGCTGATACTGCGGGCCGTCCGCCTGCTCAACGTAGGCCGCCTCCCCAACCTCGCGGAAGTCCAGATGCAGGGACGGATCGAAGCCGTCAGAATTGACGACCTGTTCGATCAGGGACGCCGAGCCGATGTACTCGCCCTGAATGCCTTTTTTGAGATCGAGGGTTTTCATCGCGGGCTCCTAGAAGGTGGCGGTCTGGTTGACGACGGGCGTGACGGCGATACGCGATCCGCTGTCGAACTTGGCGGTTACGGCGTTTGGCGATGCTGATTGTCGCCGCGCGCTCAGCACGACATAGCCGTCAGGGAAGCGGGTCGAGACGAGGCCAAGCCTATCGACGGCCGCCTCGAACTCTTGCAGCTCGGTTGACCAGAGATCGTCGCTGTCGCGGTTGATCTGGATGCGCTCCTCGACCAGCGGAATGTCGGTTGCGAGGAACGTATGCTGAGAGCCCGGAGAGGTGGCGAAGGTGGACGGCATGAAGTCAAGCCGCACGTCGAAATAGCCGAAGCCCACGCCGGAGCCTGCAAGGTTGCCCGGCGGGCTTTTCAGAGCAAGCGCGGTCTTGGAAAACGCCAGCGCGTTGATCGCCTGAATGTCGCTGAGTGCGAGCCGAGCCAGGACTAGATAGTTCGTGCCGCTGTAGCCGGTCACGTCATACCCGACGCCTCCGGTCGCGGTCGTTTGCGTCGGGTACTGCGCGCCGTATTCGCCGATCGCAAACCTTGCGTTCGCGCGGGTGGCTGTATCCTCGGTGATCGTGGGCGGGCCAGACCACAGGCTCATCCCGTCCGCCAGCGGGCCGATGATCGTGCGCGTGGTCGGGGTCGCGTCGCCGTCATCAATGTGGATCGGCGAGGCGAAGAATACGAGATTGCCAGACACCGAAAAGGGCACGATGTCTTCGCTTGATCCGATGATCTTGAAGTCGCCGGCTTGGGCGCGAACCGTGCCGACCTCTACCGTCGGCATCCGCACCACGCCGCCCGACACCGTGAACGGCGCAACGTCGCTCGACCCGTCGAAGATTGTGAACACGTCGGCGAGGAAGGACAGGCTCGACGTAGTGCCGTCGTTGAGGAACTGAAGGCCAGAAATCTTGCCGTCTACGTTCAGCGTCACGCCGTAGGCGGCGGCGAGATTGCCCTCAATATCAGCGATGGCGCTGGCGTTGGTAGAGACGTTCGCGCTCACCCCATCGATATTGGCTTGCAGGGTGGTGTCGGCCGATGCGCGCGCACTGCTTTCGTTTGATATTGCGCTGGCGTTGGTCGTGATGTCGGCTTCGGCGGTATCCACGCGCGCGGTCAGGGCGGTCAGCGCAGACGCTTCAGCCTTGTCGTTTTCAAGATCGACCAGCGTGCTTTCAGCCGTCGTGACCCGCGCCTCAAGCCCGTCCGCCTCAGCGCTCAGATCCGCGATGCGCTTGGCTTCAATCTTGAGCCCGTCGGCGACAACGCTCACGCCCTGGACGGATTGAGCCGCCCCAGCCGCAATTTCGGCCAGCGCGCGCGTAAGCCGATCAGCCTGAGCCCGGTCGGCTTCCGCCGTCGCGGTCTCAAGGGTCTGGATCAAAGCGGCGTTCGTCTGAATGTCGCTCTGCGCAGTGTCGATCTCGCCTTCATTCACCGTGACGCGCGCTTCCAGCGTGGTCAGGGCGGACGCTTCAGCTTTCGTGCTGTCGAGATCAGCGACCGCGCTTTCATTCGCCGCGACACGGGCGAACAGAGCGCCGGCGCTGTCGTCGGTTCCGACTTGCGCTTCCAGCGTGTCGATCCGCGCAGCCTCGGCGGTCAAATCGGACGCATCGGCCTTCGTCGTTTCGAGCGTGCTGATATTGGCCTCAGCCGCCCCGGTGCGCACGCCGAGATCAGAAACCCGCTTGGCCTCGATTTTAAGATCATCAGCGACGACGCTGACGCCCTGCACCGCAAAGGCTTGGCCCGCCGCGATCTCCGCCAGCGCGCGCGTCAGACGGTCGGCCTGCGCTCGGTCGGCTTCGGCGGTAGCCTGATCCAGAGCCTCGACGCTCGCAATCGTCGTGGTGATGTTGCTCGCGTTGGCGTCCGCTTCGCCCTCAACCGTCGTGACGCGGGCTTCCAGCGTGGTGAGCGCCGAGGCCTCGGCCTTGCCGGTTTCGAGATCGGAGATCGAGCTTTCCGCCGTCGCCACGCGCCCGAACAGCGCGCCGCCGCCGTCATCGGACCCGACGAGGGTTTCAAGCGCGGAGAGGTCGCTCGCCTCGGCCTTATCGGCTTCAAGGCTGACGACCTGACCCTCAAGGGTCGCGGCCCGGCTGAACAGCGCGCCCTGCCCGTCATCGGTGCCGACGAGCGCCTCAAGCGCCGTCAGCGCAGACGCCTCGGCCTTGTCGTTTTCAAGATCGACCGTCGCGGACAGGGCCTGTGTAGCGGTCGCCTCGATCCCGTCAGCGCGCACTGTGAGCGCCGTGATCTCGGTCTGCCTCAGCAGGTCCGCGTCCGCAGCAGCCCCAGCCCCGGACTTGATCTCGACAAGCTGCGCCGCGACCTCGGCGAACAGCCGATTTGAGCGGTCCCGGCCTTCGCTAAGGTCGGTCTTCGCGCCGGCCAGCGCTTCGGTCAGATCGGCCGCCGAGCTGTCGAGCGCAGCCGCCGCGCTGTCGAGCTCCGCGCGCACCGCGTCGAGATCGGTGTTGACCTCCGCCGCCGTCCTGTCGCCCAGCTGCGTCGCATCAAGCGCGCCGGTCGTCACCTCGCCCAGGTTCGCGACGGGGCTCAGCACGCCGAATTGCGAGACATAGCCCGCGCCGATCTCGTAAGCGGTCGCCGGCTCGAGCCCGCCGATCTGATACTCGGTCGCCGCCGCGTCGAGCTGGGCGACCGGACGCCAGCCCGCCTGCGGGTCTTCCCAGGGATTGCCGAGATCGTCGTTCGGCGGCCGGATATAGATGATTTGGCCGGGGTTCGGCGTCGACGGCGGATCGATCCTGACCCGGAAACCGGGGTTTTTCGACGGCGGAACGTCGACCGTGTAGTCGCCGCCGTCCGGCGGGTCGACGTCGGTCAGGTCCGGCGCGCTGAGCGCGGGCGGCGTCGGCGCCGTCTGGGTCCGGCCGAGCGCAAAATCATGCTTGCCCTCGGTTTCGCTGATAAACGAAATCCGCACCACGTTTTCGGCGAGATCGAAGGCCCGGCCGACGCACAGGCACTCGACGCCATTTAGAAGCAACCCCGGCGCGTTGATCGTGAACACGTCGCCGGGCTCGATCTGCGCACCCCAGGGCTTCAGCGCGACCGCCCCCGCGATCGTCTCCCGGCTGTCTGCGATCGCATAGGCGGCGAGCTGGGCGGGCTGGTCCTTGTTCGCCCCGCTCGCTTTCACCGCAACGTAAGGAAAATCAAGCCCCCGCTCGCGCCGCCCGCCATCTGCGGTCACATACGCCGCGACCGTCACCGCATCCTGCGCGACCATCTCCCATTGATGGCTTTCCATGACGCAGCGCGGAACGACCGTGTTCGTCGCGGTCAGCCGGTCGGCGGCCGTCGCAAGCTCGAACGGGCCGGCCGTGTCTTCGGCCGACAGCGTCACGACCGAGGTTTTCGGCGCGCGCGCAATCACCGAAATCCGGCCCTTGCTGCGCGAATAGCGCGCACCGCCCGCCTGCATAAGACCGAGCAGGACTTGATGTTTGTCGTCGGCCGACGTCGCGTTCGCCGAGACCGTCCAGCCGTTCTGATCGCAGACGTTCGCCCATTCGATGAAAGCGGGAAGGTCGACTCCCTCGACCGGCGCGCCGAGCCCGCCGACGACCACGCCGTTTTCGCGAAGCCCCAGAACCCAGTTCACCGCCGCGATCGATGGATTTTCCGAGTATTCATACGTCGACGGGTCGGCCAGCCGGTGCGATCCCGACCCGCCCGCCACCGTGCTGTCCTTCCTCGGATCGTAAAGCTTGATCCCCCGCATTTTGAACAGCGGTCTCGGCTCTCCGGTCGGGTAGGTCTTTTGCTTGCTGTCTTGGCGCAGCGTCAGAAGCGCGTGCGCCTTGCCCGAAATCCGGTACGACGCCCCCCAGTTCGACATAGGGTTGCCGGCGAGCTGCGCCGCGTCGACTTCCTGGACCAGAGCGGCGGTCTGGGGCTGGTCGCCGCGCGCGGTCTGAAGGTGCATGTTCTGGGCGAAATTGCCGCCGTTCGTCGCAAGCCCGTCCAGGTTAAACTGCACCGCAACGTCGTCGGCGTAAAACTGGTCGAAACTTTCGATCGGACCGGCGCCGGAATAGACCGTGACGAAGCTTTGAAACCGGTTGTCCTTGCCCCAGGCGTCGCGGTGCACGATGACCCCTGCGGTCGCGCGCTCGCCCATGACGAAGGGAATTCCCGCGTTGGGATCGGCGCGCCAGTCGGTCGGTCTGCCCTCTATGTCAAGCTTGGGCGCCAGCAGGAACGAGGCCGCCGCCGAAGCGGCCGCCATAAGGACATAGGGCGTGACCTTGAACACAGCGGCGGCGATCGCGCCCTGGACGGCGAAGCTGGCGCCCACCGCCGCAGCGACGGCCGCCGCCGTGTTCGCCGCAGCGACCGCGATCGCGGTGACGGTTGCGGAAATCGGGTCAGCCATGATCGACCCTCCAGGCGGCCAGGCAACAGCTCAGATCGGGCGCGACGACGCGGAACACCCCGTGACCGTCAAGGCCGATCACGCGCCGCGCGCCGGCGGTGTGAACCACCATGAGCGAAGCCCCGAACGGATCGCCGTCGGGCGTCGGCATGGCGATCAGATCGCCCGGCCAGGCCGAGGCCGGCGCGATGCGCGCCAGGCCCAGCGCGTCGACAGCCGCGCAAAGATCGGAAAACCCCGACGCGGCGAGCGCCTTCATCGCCCCGACCCTGGTCCGGTATTGCACGCCCTTCAGAAGCGGGATCGCGACGCCTTGCTTGCGAAGCGCCAGCGCGGCCAGCCGCACGCAATCGGCCTTTCCGAAGCTGAGCGCACGTTCGTCGAATTTCTTCAGACATGCGGAAACCGCCCGCTGGCGCGCCGCCGCAGGATGAACGCCCTTTTTCATGATCGCCTAGCTCAGAAACAGATCGAGACCCGCGCTCACCGCCCCGCCGGGCGTTGTGATCGCACCGGCGGGATCGTTGGCCCGCCAGAAGCCTTTCTTGTTGTAACGCGTGACGTTGTTCAGCCCGTCTTCGTTCACCGCGCCCCAGACCGATTTGTGGTGCGCGGCGGTCAGCCGGCTTTGACTGTCGTCGAGCAGCTGGAATTGCTCTTCGCTATAGGTCGAGAACTGCAGCCCCCGCACGCCCGGCGCGACCGCCAGCGTCGGCACGTTCAGACGCCCCCGCGCGACCAGTTCGGGCGCGCCGATCACCGCCCCGGTGTCCGGTGCGACAAGCCCCCAATGGATCTCGAACGCCGCGCCCTGACCGCCCGCCAGCTCGGCGAGCCCGGCGTCGGTAAAGGGTGCGAAGGTCAGGGACGGCGTGACCGCGCTGTCGACCTCGCCTTCCTCGACCTCGCCGATCTCCGAAAGCACCCCGATCGCGGCGTCTTCGGGATGATAGGTGTGCCCCCCGAACGTGACGGTCCCGCCGCTGGTCAGCCTGACCGTCCGCTCTGCCAGATCGAGCGAAATCGCGATGAAGGCGTGCGGGTTCGCCTCTTTCCAGGCGGCGACGACGACGGCGTCCATCAGCCACGCTCCTCGATCGTGAAGGTCCGCCCCGCCGAGCGGTGCAGATATTCGAACTTGAGCGGCGCCGCCGTGACATAGCCCTCGACCTTGGGGCTCGCGATCTCGACGACCGCGTCGTCAGGCGGCGGAACCCGGATCAAGGGCCTCACGGGAAGCGTGATCAGCCCGCCCGCGTCTGCGGTCCGCGCGGCGCGGACCGTGTAGCAATAGCGCCGCCCCGAAATGATGACCGAGACAAAGGCGCCTTTATTGACGACATAGCCCGGCGTCACCCCGTCCAGATCGAGCGCGTTCCCGCCCTGCCCGGCACCGGCGACGCGCGGCGCGCCTTCGTTCGCCGCCTGCAGATCGCCCTGATCGATCGGCCAGACCAGCGTCTCGGTCTCTTCGTCGAGATCGGACCAGTCGAGCGCTTCGGCCTGGTCGAGCAGGGTCAGCGCCACGTCGAACGCAAAATGCCGGCCCAGCCGCGCCGACCGGCTGAGATTGGTTCCGTACGCAGACCGGTTTTCGGTCGGCTGGGGGACCAGGCGGAACGCCCAGTCCTTGACGCCGCCGCTGGGAAGCATGATCGCCACGGCCCTACCTCAGCTTTTTCTGCAGCCGCTCGCGCATCCGGGCGAGCTGAAGGCGGGCGTCTTCGCGCGCCTCGGCGGCGTGTGCGCGCGAGCGTTGATCCATGCTTTCGATCAGCTCTTCGGTCATGACCGCCCCTTCGGCGTGAAGATGGAAATACTGAGGCGCGAACATGACGATCCCGCCGCCCGCCGACGCGCCGCCGCCGCCGGAAAAGGCCCGCCCCGCCGGTCCGGTCGGTCGCACCTCGACCTCTTCGCCGGGCGTCCCCCAGAAGCTGACGAGCTGACTGTCGACACCGCCCGCCCCGGCGACCGTGAACCGCCCGCCCCGCTGGAATTTCTTGCCGGGCTTGCCCGCCGAGGACGCACCCCCGGTCACCGCCGCAAGCCCGATATCGAACAGGGCGTTCAGCCCCCGCCGCAGCGGATCGGTGACCAGCCGCTCGATCGCCAGGCGCTGAAACTCCATGGCGATCGAGCGGATGATCGAGGTCGCCGCCTCGCCGAAGGATTTGAACCCGCTCAGCGCATCAAGCAGCTCGCGATCAATCGATCGCAGGCCGCCTTCAAGCACGTCCCTGAGATCGTCTTTCAGCCCCCGGACCGGCTCACGCAAAAGCTCGATCTGGGCGCGCGCCGCATCGGCCGCCGCCGGATCGATCAGGCCCGCCTGGGTCAGCCGCCGTAGCTCGGCGAACGCCGTTCGCGTGTCATCGGCGGCGCTGGCCATTTGCACAAGCGCGGCGACCCGCGCGCGGATGGCCGTGTCCGCCCCGCCGGCGTCGGCGAAGAACCCGCCGCGTTCAAGATCGCCGATCCGGGCGATCTCCGCCTGAAACACTTCGACTTCGGTGCGCGTCGCCTCAAACAGGGCGCGCGCTTCCCCGCGCAGGCCCTCGCGATGCGCTTTCAGCGTCTCGCGGGCGTTCGTCAGCATGTCGCCGAACGGATCGCCTTCACCGAACAGGTCACGACCGCCGGAGCGCCCGACCCCGTCGCCGTCCTCGCCGTCCGCCGGCGCGCCGGCGCCGCGCCGGCTGGCAAGCTCGGCTTCGATCTCGGCGGCCTCTTCGGCGGCCTGGCGCACGCGCTGCGCTTCCTCGCGCAGCCGCGCAGCCGCTTCGAGATACGCGTCGGGAAGGTGCTCCGCGTTACGGAGCATTTCAGTTATTTGGCGGTGGAGCGCACCGCCGTCGCTTGCCCCAACCGCCCGCGCGACCAGCCGCTGTTCCGCAGTCAACAAGGTGCCACGGTCGCGCGCGCCGGTCGCGCGCAGCGTGTACATCTGCGCGGCTTCTTCCAAGGTGCGCGCCGAAGCCTCCGGATCGCGCGCAGCGAGCCCGCGTCCCATGTTCATCGAGCGCGAAACAGCCGCAGCCGCACGCAACGCACCTAGCCGCAAATCCTGCCAGGCCCTCGCCGCGTCGAGCACGTCGTCAGTGTGCTCGGTGATCGCAACCGTCCAGCGCTGTCTTACCTGGCGCTGAATGCGGTCCATGGCGTCGTTAAAGCGCTCGGCGGCCTCGGCGTTGTCGGTGCCGAGCACGATGCCCAGCCGCTGGGCCTCTTCACGATATCGCGCGATCCCCTGCCGGCCCTCGGCGAAGGTGTTCGTCAGCTGGGTGCCGGTCCGGCCGAACGCCGCGCGCGCCAGCGCGACGCGCTGGGTCACGTCGGTTTCCCGCGAAATCGCATCGGCCAGCACGTTCACCGCCTCGGCCTGGTCTTCGGTCCCGGCCAGAGTGCGCGCCAGATCGCGATCATACTCGCGCAGGAAGGTCAGAAGCGGCCCCGTGCCGACGCGCAGCTGGCCGAGATTGTAGGCGAGCGTTCCGAGCGCGCGGTCGAACCCGTCGAGCGCGCCGGTCTGACTGGCCTGATACTGCAGCGCGCTGATCTGTTCGACCGTGAACCCTGTCGAGCGCGCGAGCTTGGCCGCCGCATCGGCCGCTTCGAGCGACTGTTGCGTCATGACTCCGAAACCGCCGATCCCGACCGCCGCAGTCAGAGCCCCGCGCATGCTCAGCGCCTGGCGCGCGATCCCGCCCATATTGCGCTTCACGCTTGCAAAACCGCGATCGATGGCGCCGAGCGATCGGTTCATCCGCGCCGAGTTCGAGCGCAGCGCGTTGGTCGCCTGGGACATGTCGCGATTGAACGCCGCCGAATTCGCGCTCAGATCGGCGACAAGGCTTCCGATGATCGCCATGGATCACCCCTTCCCCTGACCGGATCGCTTGCCGCGCCCGGCCGATTTCATGAGGTCTATCGCGCGGCCGTCCCGCGCCCTGGTTTCAAGCGCGGCCAGCTCCGCCTCGCGCTCCCGCGCTTCGAGGGTGTAAAGCGCCCGCCAGTGCGCGATCTCGCGCGCGCCAAGGCGCGAGACCTCGGCGGCGCTCTTGCCGAGGTCCCGCGCCAGCACGAACAGGAACCGCACGGACGGGCGGTCTAGTTTCCCGACGCCTCTTTCGCGCCGTCTTCACCGGCCAGATTGAGCGCCCTGATCTTCGCCATGAGCCGTATCAGGACTTTCCCGTTCTTTTTCGCCAGCGCCTCGACGTCATCGGCCGTGAACAGGCGGCTCCCGGCCTCGTCGATCGCCGACATGGAGATGGCGACCGCGAGCGCTCTGGACCCGTCCGCCTGTTCCGCCTCGGTCTCGTAAGCGAGCATGTCCACGCCCGACCACTCGCGAAGCCGGATCGCCCCGCCCCATTCGGGGACATCGACGTCCTCGGTTTTCAGATCCTCTGCGGCGAGTATCTCCGCAGCGCTGAGCAAAGCCTTTTTCGCCATCGGACTAGCTCGTCAGACGGCTGAGAACGCCGTCGCCGGGAAGCTCGACGCTGGTTTCCGCGAGATCGCCGACCGAGCCTTCAAGCGGACTGTATTGCCGGACCAGCACGTTTCCCGAATAGCGCGGGTTCGTCGCCGAAACCGAGCCCGATTTGGGCGTCATCGTCAGCGCGACGACCGAGCCCACGGCGGAGAACAGGGTCGCGTCGACCGAGCCGGCGTCGAAATCCTGATTGAAGTTCAGCGTCGCGGTGAAATCCTTCAGCCCGCCGATACGCCGGCGCGCGCCGTCGCCCATAGCGGTCCGGTCCTGTTCCTCGGCGGAATAGGTCAGGGACACCGATTTGACGTGATCGGTCAGATCGACCGAGTTCAGAACGACTTGCACGTCGTCGAGTATCAGTTCGGCCATGTCGGAATGCTCCTTATTGCACGGCGAGGATCAACGCGACCGAGGCGCTCGCCTCGTCGCCGGTCAGGGTGAAAGACGGGCGGAACCAGGTGTGAGACGTCTCGCCCGAAAAGACGCCCCAGAAGCCGCCGACCGCGTCGATCGTCGGAAAGGTGATCCGCGTGGCAGGCGCGCTGAACGCGTCGCTGGCCGCAGACCGGACCAGCACGTCGAGCGACGCGCCGGCGGAAAGCGCGGTGACGAAAAGCGCGGCGTAAAGCTTGCGGCCCGCCTGGACGCTGGGAAGCTCCGACCCCGCTCCGACACCGGTCGCGGTGACCTCGCGAAGCGCGTTCAGCTTGCCGCGAATGATCGGGCCGTCGCTCATCGCGGCGAGATTGAATTCGGCGAGATCGCCGACCTCCCCGCCGAGCGGCGCATATTCGCCGACATGGACTTGCGCGGCGAAGGCCGTCGCGCCTTCCGCGGCGTCCGGCGCGGTCACGCCGACGACCTGCCCGGCGAGCCCGACCGCGCCGAACAACGCCGCATCGGTCGCCGACGCGTCGAAAAACCCCGTCGCCCCGATCCGGCCGTCTTCGAGGCCACCGCGGCGGCGGCGCGCGGTGTCGGCGAGCGACGTGCGGTCCAGCTCGGCGACCTCGCGCGCCAGGGCGACCGAATTCGATTGAGAGGACAGGTTCGACCCGCCCAGAAAGAGGCGCTGATCGCGCAGCACAGTTTCGGTCATCGGCCCTAGCTCCGGTAGGTGATCAGAAAATCGAGATTGCGGCGATAGCTGCCCGCGCCTCCGGCCGCAGGCGAACGGCGTTCGTCGAACCCGTCGAACGCGGTCTCGAACGCGCACCCCATGACGACCGGGTTCGAGGCGGGATCGCGCCAGTCCTTCAGCGCAGCCTTTACCGCGTTCGCCAGCGCCGCGACGCCGTCGAACCCGGCGGCCTTGGCCGTGATCTGCACGCGGCGCGGCGTGACGCCGGTGTCGGTCGTCATCGCCCGGACGCGGCCGTCGCTGACCAGCCGGTAAACCAGGTGCGGAAGCGCCGCGCCTTCGGGCGCCTCGACCGGGTAGACCCGCGTTCCGACGATCGCAGCGATCGCAGCGTCGCCGGTCAGCCTGGAAAACAGCACCGCCTCTTCGCTCATCGCCCGCCCCTAGCGCCGCCGGCCCCGGCGTGCGCCGAGGCCCGATTTCGAATAGTTCCCGGCGACCTTTTTCGCCGCGCGTTCGAGCCGGTCGCCGAGCGCCTTGCCGATCGCGTCGAGCACCCGCATTTTCTCCGCCTCCCAGACCGGCCGCGCGAAGGGCGCGCGCTCTTCCTCGAAGACGGCGAAGAAGCCGCGCCGGAACCAGCCGACCAGCACTTGCGCGGAGAACTGCGTCTTGCGCACCCGGACCCGGCTGACATTGCGTTCGAGCACACCGCTGACCTGATCGCGCGGCCGGCTCGCCGCCGCGTCGCGCAGCGCTTTCCTCAGCCCGTTCGATCCGGTCATGATCGCGCCTTCGAGTTCGGTCTTGCGCATGAAGGCGGGAAGGCGTCTCAGCGTGCGGTCCAGCTCCCGCGCGCCTTCGATCCGGGTTCTGATCTCGGTCATGACGCGACCTCGGCGCGCGCGGTGATCAGAAGGCCCTCGCGCCGCCCGATTTCCTCGATCCCGGTGATCGCGTAGAGCGTCCCGGCCTCGCCGGCCGGATAGCGAACGCGGTGATCGGTCTTCACGTCGGTCCGGAAATACACCCGGAAGGTCGAGACGCGGCTTGCGACCGCCTGGTCGTCTTCGCGTCCCTGGTCGTTCGACCGGTCGCGCTTTTCCGCCCAGACCTCGGACGCGTAGACAGACCAGTCCGAAGAGGCCGCGCCGGTCGCGCTTTGCGACGACCCGCGCGACAGCAGGTCGATCTGCCGATCAAGCGAACCGGATCGCATGGGGGTTGTACACCAGATAGGAGCGAAGCACGCGGTCGACGGTCGCGTTCGGTTTCAGGTCGACGCCCATCGTCTGCGCTTCGCGATGTTGAAAGAGATCGGCCGCGATCAGCTTGATCGCGGACTTGATCGGTTCGGGCACAGAGGCCGCGCCGCCATAGCCGGCGGTGAACTCGATCGTCACCGCGTCGAGCGCGTCGGCGAGATCGGACGGCCAGGACTGGCCGGGATTGAGGGTGATCGCGCCCGGTTCGCTGTCGGCGTCCACGTCGTACACCGCCGGGTCGACGGTCGCCGTCGCGCCCAGGGCGGTTTTATAGGTGATCGCGTCCACGCTTTGCAGCGGCGCAAACGGAAGCCCCAGAGACCCGCGCCAGAAGCGCGGGAGCTTGAGCTCCCAGGTCTGGGTCAGAAAGGCGCGGTTCAAACGCCCCCGGCGGCCTTCGAGCGAAGCTTCGGCCGAAACGATCGCCGCTTCGATCAACACATCTTCGCTGTCGGTCTGCCAGCGAAGATGCGCCTTCATGTCGGCGAGCGACACAGCCGTTCCGTCCGGCGCCGCAGTAAGGGACAGTCGCATGAACCGCGCCTTTCCAGTTCAGCCCGGCCTAGCCGACGATCTCGGCGACGCTGGCCGCGTCGAAACCCGAGGCGGGCGCGTAGCGCGGTTCGAGACCGAGCACGATCCCGGCCGCGCCGGAGTTCGCGACAGCCGGCGTCACCGTCAGCCGGAAGTGACCGAAGCCGTTCGCGACGTCGAGTTCGTCGGGCGACAGCTCGATCAGCGCCTGCTTGTTGCTGTCGTCGGTCCCGGCCTGGGTGAGCTGGGTGATCGACTTTCCGGTCACGTCTTTCGCGCCGGTACCGGTATTGTCGGTCGCCTGTTCGAGCTTGGCGTCGAACGTGGCGTCGGACCCGAGCGCGCCGGCGAGGACGACCGCGACGAACTGATAGAAGTTCTTCGCTTCGATCCAGCCGGTCGAGATTGCGGACGTGCCGACCGCCGGCGACGCCGCGCCGACGACCGCCACCTTGTCGGAGGGAGGAAGGTTCGAGTTCATGGTGTGCGCGCCTCCTAGCGCGAGCCTTGAAGGGATCTGAAACGAAACGGGGCGGCCCGGTCAGGACCGCCCCGTTTCGAGGGTCTTCAGGTTGACGGAACCGTCAGACGCCGGCGCTTAGGCGCGCGCGGCGATCTGGACGAAGTGCGACATGGACGGCTTGCCCTTGTCCGACGAGATCGGCGCGGACAGGTGCGGCTGACCGCCGAGACGGAAGGTCCAGCGGAACGCCGCCGCGTCGCGATCGAAATACAGATGGATCGACGACGCGAACTTGATCTGTTCGCGCTTGGAGTACGACGCATAGCCCGCCGGGTTGATCAGCGTGAAGTCGCCCGCGTCGCCCAGCTTTTCGGCGTGCTGGGAATACACCAGCGGGATACCGTTGATGAACCCGCCGACCCCGCGCGCGAAGTTGTCGGGGCTCGGCGGCGTATACACGATATTGTCGCCGATCGTCATCACGCCGAGCTGAGGGAGCGCGTCCTGCCCGCACATGAAGAACGAACGCGGGCCGAGGAAACACCGGCTCATAAGGCCGAAGATGTTTTCCGCGACGATCGTGTCGGCGGCCTGGCCCGCCTTCTTCGTGACGTTGATCACCGCCTGCGACTGGCGGAAGCCGAGCGGCCGGTCCTTGCCGTTGCCGTTGATGAAGCTTTCGACTGCGGCATACCGGATCGCCTCGCCGGCCTTGCGGGTCAGACGGTTTTCAAGAAGCGGCGCGTCGCTAAGCAGCTCGTCGGACGCGGTGACGAGCGCGTAAAGCTTGTGCAGCTTCACCGCGCGCCCCTCCGTGCTGAGCTTCGACTTGGCCATCTCGCTCAGCTCGCCGGCCCAGCCGGCCTGAACGCCCGCCGCGCCCCAGGGCGTCGTTTCATCCGCGCCGCCCTCGACCGTGTTCGACGCGGTCGGTTCGGGATCGAAGCGATTGAGAAGCCCGTCGTCAGCGAAGACGACTTCCCAGATCGTTTCGCGGATTGCGGGCGGGACCATATAGCCCTCGCCGTTCGGACCGCCGGTCGTGTGCGTGTTGTCGCCCGTGACGCTCGCGGTCAGGCGTTCGTCGACCGAGCCGCCCACGATCGCCGCCCGGACGCTCGACGCAAATTCGGCCGCCGAATGAAACCCGCCCATAAGCACCGGGTCAGGATCATGCGCCCGCGCCGCGCCGAGCGCGGACGGACGCAGACGCTGGCCGGCCTCGTAGGGCCGCACGACTTCGATCGCCTGACCGGCGTCGACCGCGCCCGGATCGCTCGCGCCGCCGGCGAACAGCCGGTCGCGGTCGAGCCTGGCTTCGGCCGCCGCGATCTCGGTCTCGCACGCCTCGATATCGGCGGTGAGCTGTTCGATCGCCGCGCTGAGCGCGGCCATTTCGGCGGTCTCGGCGTCGGTCCGGTCGGTTTTGGCGTCGAGCGCGTCGAACGCCTTAGCCTTGGTGCGGCCGTCTTTTTTCAGCGCTGCCAGCCGCTCGCGCAATTCCTTCAGCTTCATTGAAGGGTTCCTTTTTGCTCTTGCCGGGCGTTAAACATTTCCAGCCTGTCCACCGCCCGGCGTAAGGCGACGGCTGGAACTTGTCGGACCTGTTCGGCGACAGGTCTGAGATCAGAGATCGAAGGCCATGCGCGCGGCGCGGCCGACCCGCGGCGCGCCAGCCCGGCGCGCGGGCCGTGCCAGCCCGGCGACGACGGCGTCGAGCGTGGCGATCCGGTCGATCATGCCGGCCGCCTTCGCGGCCCGACCCTTCATGATCCGCCCCCGGCCGTACTGGTCGAGCACGTCGCCGGGCTTGATACCCCGCCCCTTCGCGACCGCTGCGACGAAGAGCTTCAGCTCGGCGTCGACCAGGCCCTGAAGATGCGCCCGCGCCTCATCGCTGAGATCGTTTTCGGGATAGGTTTCCACCTTTTCCAGGGTCGAGCTGACCAGCGTGACTTTCACGCCCTGCGCTTCGAGCGCGGCCTTGACGCTGGTGTGCGTGCCCACCACGCCGATCGACCCGACCACCGCGCTTTCAAGCGCGACGATCTCCGAACACGCGCTCGCCAGCCAATAGGCCGCCGAGGCGCACACCGTCTCGACCATTGCGATCACAGGCTTGGTCGACGCCGCCTTCCGAATTTCCTCGGCGGCCTCGGCGAGCCCGAAGGTCGCCCCGCCCGGACTGTCGAACCGCAGCACGATCGCGGCGACCGCATCGTCGGCGACCGCTTCGCGAAGACGCTCGGTCAGCCGGGTGAGCGACGCGCCGAAGGAAATCCCCAAAAGGCGCTCTACCGGCGAGGGATGCATCCGGATGAAGCCCGAAACAGGGAGGATCGCGACGCCGCCCTGCGTGGTCGCCTGGCCGACCGCCGCAGCGGACACGCGAACGCCGTTCGCGTTGATCGCCGCTTCAGCTTCGCGCGCCGCGGCGAGATACGGCGCGGCGAGGTCGATATCCACGGCGCAAAGCCCGCCGAGCGCGGCGAGCGCGGCTTTCAGTTCCTCAGTCAACATCGTCGACCCCCTGTTCGAGCTTGATCGATTTAAGCGCAGCGGCGAGCTGGTCCGGGTCGCACCCGTCCAGGGCGGAGACCAGGGCGCGCACGCCGGGGCTCGCGCCCTGTTCGCCCTGGCCGGCTTCGCCCATGTTCATGGGCGTGAGGTAGATATCGCCAGCCGGGCCGATCGGATTGAGGTTTTCGCGCCTGAGAATGTCGTTCACAGACAACCAGCCCCATTGACGGCCGATCGCATACGCCGCGTAGCGCGCGCCGAGATCGCCGCGGAGCAGCGCCGCGAGGACGTGCTCGGCGTAGAAGCGGCCCTTCGCGATGATCAGATCGCGGCGGACCGCCTGTTCCCAGGCTTCGAGATAGACCAGCAGCGTGTCCTGAACGAATTCGAGCGCCTGTTGCTCGATATTGGAGAAGGTCGCCTTTTCCAGATCGCCGACCTTGTGCGGCGGAATGTCGAAAAGCGCGATGATCTCGCGCGCGGTCGCCTGCCAGGTTTCGAGAAATTGCGCCTCATTGTTCTTGACCCCGCCCTTTGTGATCGTCGCGCCGAACGGAACGATCTTCGTTTCGTGCCGGCGGCGCGGCGAAGTCTTTTTTCTGATCCAATCTAGAAAGTTGTCGCGCTCTTCGTCGTTCGCGAACCAGCCGTCTTTCATTGAAATCCAGTCGCCGGCGCCGCCGTTGTTCTGAAAATAGCTGTTTGCATATTCCTGCAGCGCGAGGGCCTTTGAAAACGTCTCCCGCCCCAGCTCGAAAATCGGCTTCGGCGTGATCCCGTCTTCGCGATAGGGCGGAAGCTGGACGCGGAACACTTCAGAATGATGAAGCATCCGCCGGCCCATTCCGTCCCGGCCCGGGGCCTCAAACCAGAGTTCGCCGCGCACCCGGCGCGGCTTCACGTCGCCGGCGGGCAGGTGGCGCAGCTGGTCGACAGCCCCGCGATCGCCCGGAACGATTTCCGCATAGGCGCCGCGCCAGAACGCCAGATCCCAGGTCATCGCCGTGCGGAACTCGAGCGCGGTCTGTTCGGCGTTCGGCGCGTAGCGCAACAGATCGGACAGCGGGTGATCCGCCGCCTCGGCCTTGGTTCCGTCCGCGCGCCGCTCGTAGATTTTAAGCGGGAGCGAGCCGACCGACTTCGCGATCTTGTTCGCACAGGTGACGACGAGCGCCAGGCGCATGACCGTGCGCGCGGAGACCGGATAGCCCGCGGCGGTGACGATCGGATCGTCGACGTCGCCTGACCAGCCGAGATCGCCCTCGGCGGTGACCGCGCTCGCGCCGGAGAGGCCGAAGACCGCACGGATCGAAGAAACCAAGCCCATGTCAGGCCCTCTCGTAGAAGCCGGCGGAGATCGAGACCCGTTTGCTGTCCGGTTCCTTGCTCACGCCGGCGTGAATAAGTCCGACGCCCATGATCATCGTCATGACGCCGTCGACGCGGAGCTTCTGGGACGCCTTGAACGGCATGTAATTCTCTTTCCCGTCGACGCGGACCGAGACGTTTCCGAGCATCCAGTCGGTGATCGGGTTGCCGTCATGGCAGAACCGGCCGTCAGCGATCAGCGCCTCGAACTCTTTCGACGGGCCGGAAAAGCTCGGCATGCCCTGGCGATATTCGAAGACCTCGAACCCGTCCTTTTCGAGCTGGTTCGCGATCGCCTGGGCGTTCCACGGGTCGACGCCGATGACCTCGAACCCGTGTTCGTCGCGCAAGGCCCTGATCTCTTCGAGGACGCGGTCGTAATCGACCCGCGCGCCCGGCGTGGCGATAAGGTGACCGGCCTCCTTCCATTGCAGGTACGGAACGCCGTCGTTTTCGGACCGCGCGACGACGCCGACTTCCGGGCAGAAATAGCGCTGCAGGAAGCGCCAGGGCTCGCGGTCGTTTCCATCATCGCCCCAGGTCAGACACAGAGAGGTCAGGTCGGTCTTGCTCGACAGGTCGAGGGTGCAGACCGGCCGCCGGCCGGCGACGTCGGACAGGATGAAGGGCGCGCGGTTGCGGTCGAGCGCTTCGGTCTCGAACCAGCGGCTTTCGACTTCAAGCCACTGGTTACACCGCTTGCGGCGAAACTCGCTTTGCCGGGCGGGCTTGGCGAGCGCCTGGTCGCGCTGGCGCTTGAGAACGTCGAGCGTCACCGAGACGCCGAGATTGGGGTTCGCCTTGATCCAGACGCTTTCGTCTTTCCAGTCGTCGCCGTCGTCGAGCCCGGCGATATAGACGAAGGTCGTGTCGTCGTCGAAATTCCCTTTGACGACCTCTTCGCCGTAGGTCCGCTTTTCCCAACAGACCGCCGCCTTGTCCGAACTCGACCCTGCAGTCGTGATTATCAGGGTCAACGGCTGGTCGCGCGAGCCCTCGGCGCTTTCGATCACGTCGACCAGGTCGCGCGTCTTGTGCGCGTGAAGCTCGTCGATCACCGTGCAATGCGGGTTGAGCCCGTCCTGCGTCTGGGCGTCGCTCGACAGGGCGCGGAACTCGCCGTCGCTCGGCCGATGGAAAATCACGTTTTCCTTGATGTCGAACAGCTTGCGCAGGGCGGGAACCGAACGCGCGAGACGGCGCGCCTCGGAAAACACGATCTTCGCCTGGTCGCGCTTCGTCGCGGCGGAGTACACTTCCGGCGCGCCCTCCCCGTCCAGGCCGAGCATGTAAAGCGCGGCCCCGGCGAGCAGGGTCGATTTTCCGTTTTTGCGGGCGACCTCGATATAGGCCGAGGTGAACCGGCGAAAGCCGTTCGCCTTTTTCCAGCCGAACAGAGACCCGACGATGAAGCACTGCCAGGGTTCGAGCCTGAAGTGCCCGCCCGCCCCGCGCCCCTTGCCGAGCCTCAGCTGTCCGAAGAACCGGAAGGCCCGGTTCGCCGCCTCTTCGTCGAAGTGAAGGCCGCGCTCCGCGCCGGTTTGCAGATCCTTCAGGTGACGCTCGCACGCCAGCCGAACCAGCCGGCCGGCGAGTATGTCGCCCTCGACCACGGCCGTCGCGTAGGCCGTCGTCAGGTGCATCGGTGCGGTCACGGGTCTAACCGTTCGTTCCGTTGATCTTCTTGGCGAAGTCGAAAAGGTCGTCTTGTTCGCCGAGCGCGAGGCGCATGCGCGCGAGCGGCGACATGCCGAAGTCGGACGCGCAGGAGTGAATGATCTTGATCAGCTCGTTTCGCCGGCCGACCTCCGGGCGGTTCTTGCGCTGCGTACCGTTCCGGCCCTTCGAGGTGTAGGTGAACCCCTCCTGTTTGAGCTCGCGGGTCACCTGGTCGTATTCGCTGACGGCCTGGCAGTAGATCGCCAGCCGCATGACGTCCAGCTTGTCCAGGATGCCTTTTGCGCTGAGGAGCGGAACGATCCGGCGCCATTCCTCCATCGCGATCCGGTCGTCGAGCATGAACTCAGGCGGGTCGAGCCGCTCATCCTTCACGACGTCGCCGCGGGCGGCCTCGTGGGGAATGAACGCGTCCGCGCCGCCTTCGAGCGCGACAAGGTAAGGCTTTTTACCCTTGCTCATCGTTCGCCTTCGTTCGCCGTCGTCACGGGGCTTTCAGCTTTCATCGCCGTTCGCCCCCGTTCACCCTCAACCCCCAAGGGGCTTTTCATTTCAAAATCCCAGCCGCGAAAATTAAATTCCCCCGCCGGTCCACGCTCGGACCGGCCGGAGGGATTTTCACCCCCCTACCCCCTGCGCGTGCCAGGTCTCCCGCGCGGTCTTGCGGGAGTGACAGGGTTTGCAGAGCGACCGCAGGTTCTTAGGGTCCAGCCGCTTGCGGTGATCGATCCGGCCGTCCGCATCGCGGAAGCGTTCGACGTGGTCGACCTCGCGCGCAGGTTCGGTCCGGCCATCGGCGAGGCAATCCTCGCAGAGCGGATCGCGCTTGAGCTTGATCTCGCGGAGCTTGCGCCAGTCTCGATCATAGCCGCGCTTCGCAGCGCTTCCGCGGAAGCGGTCTTCGAGCTTCGCGCCTTTGCGCTTGGCCGGCGCGCCGAGCGGCCGGAAGAGCTTGGGAGCCGAAGGCATGACCGCCCCGCTGAAAACAGGCGCGGCCCGGCGATCAGAACCGCCGGGCCGCGCCAGTGAACCACGATCGGGAGAACAGACGGGCGCAAGAAGAGCCCGCCGCGCCCCCGCCCCTGGGCCACGAAAAAGCCCCGCGCGGCGCTGGCCGGCGGGGCTCTACCCGTTTCACAAGAGCGGGAACGTCGCATAAATGACCCGTTCTGCGTCCCCGCGTCAACCCCCCTGTTCTCTGCCGGTCCACTTTGCAAGCCGGGCATACTCGCGGAGACCGTCGCACAACAGGCCCATGCACGTTCCGTTGCGCTTGCCGACCGCCCCGTCCAGTTCGCGCGGCGTCCGCCCGTCCCGGATCACCGCGATCACCACCGCCAGCACCGCCCGGCCCGGAAGCCCGGCGCGGACATAGTCTTCGGCCATAAGCCGCCGCGTCCACGGGACATACCGGTCGAGATAGCCCTCGATCGCCATGAATTGGGGCGCGCCCCGCCGCCCGCTCGCCTTGACCCCGCCGGTCTGCAGCGTGTCCGGGTCGGACGCGGCGAACACCCCGGCCTCGACGGCGGTCAGAATGCGGTCGATATCGTGACCGGCCTGCACACAGATCACGGGCAGGCAGTCGCGCTCGACCAGCCACGAGAACCCGCCCGGCCTCGGCGTGACAGGCAGGCCGCCGCGCCGCGCTTCGGCCGCCCGCGCCGCCCGGCGCTGCGCCTTCAGCTCGGCCCGCCGCGCCGCCTTCGCCCGATCGGGATCGGAGCGCACCGAACTCACCCGCATCGCCTCGCGGCGCTTCGCCCGCGCCGCGTCGATCAGCGCGCCGGCGTCCAGGCTTTCAAGCGCGGCGTCGAACGCCGCCTCCCGGCGAGAGGCGGCGACGGCGTCCGCGCTCGCTTTGGACTTCCCGCCCCGCCGTCCGGCGATCTCCGCGCCGATCCTGCGCGCGCTGGCCGCCGCCCCGTCCGGGTCGGTCAGGGTGTGAAGACCGGGAAGCCGCTCCCAGTCGATCAGCGCGTCGAACCCGCCCGTCTCGGGGCGAACGGCGTTCGCCTCCCGTCTCGCTCCGCCGCTCATCGCGCCGCCCTCTTGCCGGTGTGAAGATTATCAAGCGCGATGCTTTCAGACCGGGGCGCGTCCAGTGCGATCACGCGCACCCCCAGCCCGCCGAGCAATCGGCTGTGACGATCCCTCGCCTCTGCAAACTTGAACCCGTTGGCGAACAGCAGGGTCGAGCCCTGCAGCCGCGCCCCCGAGATCAGGTTCAAGCCCGCCTCCCGGCCGAGCGCCGCCGTCAGACCCTCGCGCAGCCCGCGCCAGTCGACCGCGGACGCCTCCCGATCCGGAGGGGGGGGACTACAGGGGGGGGAGGGGTTAATAGGGTTGTGGCTCACCGTTGAGCCACTTTTCGCCGACAGTTGAGCCACTTTTCCGGGCTCGGCGGGGCGGTTTTCCCCGACCGGGTCGGAGTTTGAGCCACTATTGCAAATCGGCCCAATGTTTTCAGCGCCTTGCGAACCTTTATCGGCCGAGTTTGAGCCACTAACGCCCGCCGCGCCCTGGTCGCCCGCCTCCCCCGGAATGTCGTCGTCCAGATCGACCGGCGTGCCCGCCCCTTCGGGCTCGACGGCGAAGATTTCGGCCTCGCGGGCGCGGATGTTCGCACGCAAAAGGTCCACGTTGACGCGGTACAGGGCCACGCGCCCGCGTCCGCGCCGCGCATGACCGATCAGCGCAAGCCAGTTGTCTTCGACCAGTTGCGCCTTCGCCCGCTTCACCGTGGCGACCGACCGGCAGGCGATATCGGCGAGCCGGTCGTTCGACGTCTTGCCCGCGTATTGCGCCGGAATGACGCCCCCGTCCGTCGCCTCGTTACAGAAGGCGATCAGGATGAGCTTGCGCACCGCAGCGCCGTCGTCACGCCCCGGCCGCCTGAGATTGGCGTGCAGCGCCAGAGATCCCAGAATGAAGCTCATCGCCGCCCCCTGGACGCCTGCGCCCAGCCCGCGACCAGGCCGAACCACAGCCCCGCCCCGGCGCTCGGAAGCGCGATCAGAAGGAAATCGGGAAGGGTCATGACGCGTAGGCTCGCGCCTGTTTCCAGCAATCGCACGCCGCGCACATGCCCGCATTCGGATCATTGCAGATCACATGATCCTTGACCGGCTCGCGCAGGATCGCGGCGGCCCGGTCCAGCGCGCCGGCCGCAAGATCGTACTGACCGGCCTTCATCCAGCTGATCGCACTGTCCATCGCCCCCAGGGCGCGGTTTTTCCTTATCGCCGCGGTCTGCACGCGCTTGCGGGTCATGACGCCGCCCTTTCCTCGCCGCACGCGGCGACATTGCGGATGCGCGCCGCGATCGCTTCGGGATCGGCCGCAGGAACGCCCGTCGCGCCCGGCGCGCCGCCGCGCGGCGACCACAGCCGAACCCGCACCTCGATCTCGTTCGGCCCGGCCGCACCGGCCCCGGCGGTCACGCCGATCACGCCGCAGGCGCTGGCCTCGTCGATAAAGGCTTTCCACCGGGCCAGGCCGGGCTCGCGCTCGGCGATCTCGCCGAACATGGCGCTCAGCGCCGCGCGCAGCGCAGCTTGTGTGTCGCTCATCATGTCCGCGTCTCCATCATGGTGAGGGGATAGGCGCCGCCCGCGACCGCCGCTTCGGCCAGCACGTCGAGCACATGGCGCGGCTCGCGGCCCGGATCGGGCGGGGCGGGATCGCGCCGGTGGGGCGCGTCGTATGTGTTGTGACAGCGCTGACACCACGCCCTGAGATTGGACGGGTGCGAGTTGGCCGGATCGTGATCGAGATGGGCGATCGTCAGCACGACCTTCGATCCGGTGACAGGGTGCGGCGCACCGTTCACCGCCCGGCATTCGGGATAGGCGGGCGAACCTTCGCAGGCGTGACCGGCGCGGCCGAGGATCAGCGCCCTCAGCGCCCGCCATTCGGGCGAATTCAGCGAGCCGCCGGGATAGAGCGCCGCCTTGATCTTCGAGATCGGCATGTCAGCGCCTCCCCCGAACGATGAAGTCAGCCGGCGTCTCGCCGAGCACGGCGCACGCCTCGCCAATCCGCTCGGCCAGTGACGCGGCGAGCACAGCCTGCACAAGCCCGATATGAAAGCCGCACATGCTCAGCCCTCCCCCGCTTCTGGAACGAGCGCGAAGACGGGCTGCTCGATCAGCGCGAAGGTGATCGCGACCACCTCCGCGCCGTCATGGAAGCGGCGGCCCGGATTTCTGTGCAGCCGGTCCCACAGCGCGGCGAAGGCGCGGACCGGATCGCCCCGGCGCGCCTCGTGCGGCGCGTTCAGCGCGTCTTCGCGCGCGGGCCGGTAGAACGCCCCGTAGGGCGCGAAATAATCCTCGCGCACGCCGATTTTCCGGTTGATCTCCGAGAACGCGACGATCCCTTCGCGCCGCGCCGCCTCCCGATCGATGGCGCGCAGGGGCTCGACGCTGACCGCCGTCACCCGCCCGCAGGCCCGGTTCGCCCATTTCGGCATGTAGCGCGGCGTGGTCCGCTCGGCGCGCGGCGTCCAGTCTTCGGGCCGGCCGGTCATGTCCACGGGCGCGCCCGCGCCCGACCGGCTCAGCACCTTCTTCAGGTCGCGCCGCGCGGCGTACACCGCAGGCGGCGCGCCCGGATGCCAGTTGATCGCTTCCTTGAACCAGACGAGATCGCCCGGCTCGAGTTTGAGTAGCGGGTTCGCCCGCCCGCTTTCCGAGCGCACATGACGCCGCGTCTCGGTTTTCTCGCCGTCCAGGACCGCGGTCATGTTCTCCGGGCTCATTTCCAGGGGAAGGACTTTCATGGCCTAGCCCTCCCAGTCGTGCGCAACCGAAAGCGCGATCCCGACGACGCAACAGACCAGAACCATGCCGAGCGCGATCCAGCCGTCCGGCCAGCCCATGATTTTCGAGACCAGCCCGGCGAGCCCGCCGAGCATTGCGCCGACGATCAGGCCGAGCCCGCCGCCGATGATGAGTTTCACGCTTGTGGAACCCGTGTGAACCTGTCGCATGACGTTCGTCTCCCGTTTGCGGGGCGTGCGGCCCGGCCGCCGGCGCGCGATGGGCTGCGCGGCGGCCGGGCCTTCATGCGCGGCGGGAACACCCCGAAACCGCCGCGCACGCCTTCAGCCGGGGGTCAAAGCCGGCCGAAGAACACCGGAAGGCCGCAGCCCGCCGACACGCCTTCGGCGATATCGGCGAACGCGGCCCGCTTGATCCGCGCCACGCGGCGCATTTCCAGTTTCAGCAGCGCCCCGGCCCCGCCCGCGCGCCAGCGCAGCGCGCATTCCAGCTGCGCGGGGGGCTCGCCGTCATAGATCGGGATTTCGAGGAACACCTTGCGGGGGAGCTGGACCGGCTGAAGCTGGCGCGTCTCGGTCTCGAAGTTCAGCGTCACGTCGCCGCTGTCGAGATTGACCTTGCCCTTGAACTGGTGATCGGCGACCGTCTGAAGGTCTTTCACGATCTCAAGAAGGCTGGCCCCGTCCGGATCGGCGACGTCCGCCGCGTTCTCTTCCAGGAAATAGGCGAACTCCATCTGCTCGTGAAACTCGCCGCAGAAGTCCGACCAGGCGCGGAACTCTTCGGTCTCGCGCAGCTGCAGCACCGCGACATGCGCGTCATGCGCAGGCCCGCCCAGCTCGCGGCCCGGAATGATCTCGCCGGCCTCGGCGATCAGCGCGCCCGCGCCCGCCTCGCTCAGTTCGTGATAATCGATCCGCGCGATCACCTGACCGCGATCGATATCGGCGAACAGCACGCTCTGCGCGCCCTTGAAGCGCGTCGCGTAATCGATCAGCGAGCCGCGATCGTCGACCGTGACGCGCTGGCGCACGAAGCCGGGAAGCCGGTGCGGATCGGTGACGTCGCGCAGCTCGAACCCTTCGGGCACGACGACATGCTGACGGCCGTCCTCGCCGGCGACAAGATTGTAGGACGCCATCGCATAGGCGGCGACAAGGCCCGTATAAAGCGGGTTGTCCGGCGCGTCCTTGGTGTGGTTTTCGGTGTTCATACTCAGATTCCTTCCCTGATCTGTGCGCCGCCCGCCGGACCGTCCGCGCGGGCGCGCGCTGGCCTAGTCGGTGAACTCTTCGAGATCGGTCTGTCTGAGGTCGTTGCGCGCGATGCGCCCCTCGCCCTGGTGAAACAGCACGCCGATCCCGATCGGCTTTGCGGGACGCTTGCGCTCGACCTTCGGGCGAAGCTCGATCACCCCGCCGTTTCCGAGCGCGAAGTCGAGCTTCAGCGTCACCGAGCCCTTGCCGGCGTACTCGGCGACCTTTTCGACGACCTCGGCGATCGCCGCGTCGAGTTCGTCAAGAATGTCCCCGCGCCGGTGCGTCTCCAGAAGCTCGATCGCGCTCAGCGCCTTGGGCTTGCCGCCCGCCTTCGCCGCGCCCTCGCGCGCCGCCCGCTCGATCCCGCGAACGCCGTTCGCCGGTGCGCCCTGGGGAGGGTTCCGGCGCGGATCGGCCTGCGCGCTCAGCGGCCTTTTGTCCGGTTCGTCTGTCATCGTCATGGTCTCCGTTTCCTGCGGGCGGATCGAACCCGCCCCGGCGCGCCCGCTCACGCCGGGGCGGCGGGTCAGGACGTACAGCCCGGCGTCATGAACACGTGGAACCCGTTGCGCTTGGACACCGCGTTGAACTTGTCGCAGAGCGCTGTTTGCGGCTCGGCGCGGAACGCCCGGAACGCCGCGTTCAGCGCGGCGAGCGCATGATCCAGCTCGTCGGCGAGCTGCTCGCTGAGCGCGGAAAAATCCATCGTGTTGCCCGCGAGCCGGTCATGATCGCGATTGAGTTTCTTGATCGTGTCGCCGACCACGAGGACGAACTGAGCGGCGCGCAGCATCGACAGCGTTTCGCCGATTTCATGGGCGTAACGGACGCCAGGGTCCCGGAAGGCGTGACCGGCCCTTGCGGCGAGCAAATCGAGATAGAGCGTCACGTCGCAAAGCTCGTTCACGACCCGATTTCGCGCTTTCGTTCGCTTGCGGGACGCCGCCCGGACGGGATCGCCGGGCTCGCCGTTGATCACAAGCTGACCGGTGGCGACCAGATCATGCGACGCCCATTCAGCAAACGCTTCCAGCGCCTCGCCGACTTCGCCCGCCGCCGCCGTGAACCACTGGTTCAAATCCCAGTCCGCGACGCCGTGCCTATGCCAGTGCGCGCACCGTTCAAGGTTCTTTTCGCGCACATATCTCATGAACCCGAGGCTCATTTCGCTTTCTCCCTGTCCGCGCGCAGCTCCGCGCGCAAAAGCTCTGTCGTCGCGTCCTGCAGGCGGGTGCGGGCCTTGGTTTTCCAGCCCGTCCGCGCCGCGCGCGCGGCGCGCCAGGCCCGCGCGCGTTCGGCCTGGGCTTCGGGCAGGCTCAGACGGCGGCGCGTCATGACGCCCGCCTTTGCGCCGCCGGCGCGTCGTGTTCGTGTTCGTGTTCGTGCTCGCGAAGGTCGGCCAGCACGTCAGACGCGCTCAGGCCGGTCAGCTTCACGATCTCGGTCAGATATCCGATGCGCGGAACGCGCCGGTCACGATGACCCGCGGGAAGACACCAGCGGCGCGCGGTCTGATGCGGCACGCCGCCGAGCTTCTTGCCCAAAGCCTCGTAAGTCAGCTTGTTTTCGACGCGCCAGGCGTCCAATCTGTTGCCGGTCGAAGGCTCGTTTCCGGTCATCGACTACACCGCACCGTTGTTAATTGCACCATAACGGTGTAATTGGTGCGGGTGATTTGCCCCGATCCGTCAACCCCTTTCGGTGACTTTGCACCGAACCGGCGCTCAAATCTCACCGCGAACGCCCGCAAAATAGCTGGGTGCTTTGGTGATTTCGGAGGCCCGGCCATGTCGCGCGCTTACGGCGCCGTCCGGCGAGACGTACCCCATCGTCTGCGCGAGATACGTCACGCGCGCGGGCTGACGATCGAACAGCTCGCCGAGCTGGTCGGGCTCACCTATCAGACCGTGCAGAGATACGAGACCGGCGACCGCTCGCTGCGCGTCGAGGACCTGCCGCGGTTCGCCGCCGTGCTGAAATGCCGGCCCGGCGATCTTGTAGACGACGACAGCGCCGATCCCGACGAGCTGGTCGCCCGTGACCTGTTCCGAAAGCTCAGCCGTGAAGACCGCAAGCGCTTACTTGCGGCGATGAACGCGTGGGCCGGCGACGACGCCGCCTGATCAGCGCTTTGATTTTGCCGCCTTCCGGTGCGCAATCCCGGTCACCGCCCAGACCAGGGAGACGACCCAGCCGATCAGCGTCCAACCCAGAAACAGGTTGAGAAAGAAGATCGCCAGGTGATCGGGGTGCGCGCGAAGTGCTGCGATGAACGCCGGCAGGAAATACCCGACGAACAGCCCGCCGAGCACGATCGCGGCCAAGGTCTCATCATTCATGCCCCACCCCTTTCAGCCCGCAAGCGCCTAATACCAGTAACGTAATTTTCGACACACGCGCCAGTCTAGCACCAAATTGGTGCACACCGTATTGACGCCTTTGCACCGGTATGGTGCATTACCGTTCGTCTGATTTGCGAACGGAGAGCCCGCCATGACCGCAGCAACCGCCGAAGCCCCCGCCGGGACAGCAGAGGCGAACGGCGTTCGCCCGCTTCCGCCCGAACCGGTGAACGTCAGGGATACCGCCCTTCTGGCCGAACTCGCCGGGCGGGCCGAGCCCGCTTTGGCGCTTGAACTGGCCAGGGCGCTCGACCGGTTCGATCCGGTCAAGAAGCGCTTTCGCTCCGATCTGGTCCTGCGCAGCCTCAGAAGCTTCGCCGATCAGGGGCTGGTCAAGCTCAGCCATGAAGGCGAGGGCGCGACGATCACGCCGCGCGGGCTTGCGATCTGGCGCGCGCTTTCAGGTCAGACCGATCAACCCGGAGAAGGCGGCGCGTTCGGCGTCATTCACGATCTGATCGAGCCCGACCCGGACAATCCGCGCACCCTGTTCGACGGCGACGCGATCGAGGACCTTGCGCAAAGCATCGCCGACGCCGGACAGGTGCTTCAGAACCTCATTTTGCGCCGCCATCCGGACGCGGAGAAAGCCGCAGCCGGCCGCTTCATGATCGTCGGCGGCGAACGCCGCTGGCGCGCGGTCGGAACGCTGATCAAGGCCGGGCGCTGGCCGTGGAACAGGCCGCTTCCTGCGATCGTCCGCGACTACGCCGAAGACGACCCGCACGCCGCGCGCGTCGACGCGCTTGTCGAGAACCTGCAGCGGGTGAACCTGAGCCCGCTTGAAGAGGCCGAAAGCTTCGAGCGCCTGCGCAAGGCGGGCCTGTCGACCGCCCGGATCGCCGAACGCATCGGCCGCACCCAGAGAAACGTGCAGCAGCGCCTGCAGCTTCTGAAGCTCGACCCGGCCGACCGCGCCCGCCTCGCGAGCGGCGAGATCACCGTCGAACAGGCTCGCGCCATGCTGAGCGCGGGGAGCGGCGATCAGACGGCGGAGGCGTCCGCGCCGCGTCCGATCCCGGCGGCGCGACAGCGCCAGTTCTGGACCGAGTTTCTTTATCAGGACAAATACATTCCCGACGCTACGCTGATTGCAAACCTGTCCCGGCGCTATCGGCTGTCGCGCGAGGTGGCCGAGGCGTCGATCCATGACGCCAGCGCGGCCGGCGTGATCGCCGGGAACACGCAAGGCTGGCGTCTGGCGAGCCCTGACGTCCAGGACACGACCCCGCCCGCCCCGCCCCCCGCCGACGACCCCGCGAGCCTGTACGCCGCCGCCCGCGCGAAGGTGCTCGACGCGCTCGAAGACCTCGCGCGGATCGTCGTCACCGAGATCAGCAATTCCAACAGCCACAACCTCATTCTCTCCGCGCTGGAAAGCGGCGCGGACGGGCTGAAGGCCGCGCACGCGCGCGAGAAAGGCGACCGCAAATGACCCGCCGCAATCCCTCCCCCTGGGCGCTCCCGCCCGGCGCCGAGCCCAGCGAACGCCCCGCGCCCGACCGCGCCAGCCCGGCGCCCGAAACCACGCCGCGCGCCTATGACCGCGCGCACCCGCGCCGGGGCGGCCAGAACGCGAACGCGCACTTGCGCACCTTCGCCGACAAGGCCGCCGCCGTCGCCGCCCATGAACGCGCGCTGAAACGCATGCTTGAAATCGGCCAGGAAGAGGGCGTCCGCGTGCTCGCCTTCGTCTTTTCAGACGTCAGCGGCGAGCCGAAAGACCCGGTCAATTCAGGGCTCGCCAAGGGCTGTTTTCGCACCGACACGGTAGCCGCCGCGCAGCATCTCAGCGGCGATCCCGACGTCGTCAGGACATACGCGATCGACGCGATGACGGCGATCTTCGGCGCACCCGCCCCCGCCGGCCAGAAACCCGGCTCCGACCCAATCGGAGAACCGGAGGGCTCGGCATGAACGCGGTGACCAAAATCCGGACCGTCCGCCCGCCCCGCGCCGGCCGGACCGGCCCGGCGGCGCTCGACGAGCTGGCGCAGTTTCAGCGCGGTCCGAAGGACGCGGCGAGCTACGCCGGATCGCTGCGCCTGAAAGAAAAGATCGAAGCCTACTGGCGCGCACGCGGCCGGACGGCGGTCGTCACGCTCGAAAACGGCGGTGCGAACCCGCATCTGAAAACCGCCCATGTCGTGACCCGCTCGAACATCGTGAACGGCTTCCCGCCGCGCGCGAAGGGGCGCCGGTCATGATCGGCCCGAACACCTTCGCCGCGCTCGGCGGGCGGACCGGCTTTCCCGACGCCCAGGCCGCCGCCGATCACGTCCCGCCCTGCCCTGTGTGTCACGGCGCGCTCGTCACCGACGACCCCGCAGACCCGTTCAACCCCGCGCCCGTGCCCTGCCCGGCCTGCGCCGACGAAGAAGAGGATGCGTTTTGATGAACGATCACCAACGCAAGGCTGTCACCGCCTACGCCGCGATCGCTGCAGCCGAGACCGCCTTCAGGCACGCGGCTGAGGCGGCCTTTCCGCCGGGCTCTGTCGCTCGCGTTTGCAGGCACAGCACGCAGACCGTCGAGATCATGAAATGGCTTTTCGGCAGCCGGGTTCGCGTTCGCAACCCGAAGACCGGGAAAACATACGACGTGCACGCCGCTTACATCGTTCCTGCAGGATCGGCCGCCCCGATTTACGAGCTGGCCTCGACCGTGTCCGCCGCTCATTGCGAAGGGGCGGCGTCATGACCCGACCGGCCCCCGCCCGCCGTACCCCGCGCGCTGCGGCGACCGTCATGGCCTGGATCGGCTTCGGCGCGCTTCTGGGCGCGGTCACCGGCGGCGTCATGGTCGCGATCGGACTGATCGCCCGCGATCCCGACGCCTTCGCGACCGGCTGGCGCATCATCGCGATGTTCATCGCCGTCTTTGCAGCCTTCGGCTTGCTCGACGTGCGCCGGGAGCGGCGGACGTGAGGCGTTGCGACACCGGTTTTCGACTTCACCCGCTCAGCAAAGGAGACCCCTCATGAGCACCCTTCCCGCCGGCATGAAGCCTGTCATGGTCACCACCAAGCATCGCGGCGTGTTCGCCGGGCTCGTGCCCGACGACGCCGACCTCGCACAGCCCACGCTGGCGCTGAAATCGGCCCGCATGGCGATCAAGTTCGGCACGACCAGGGGCGTGCAGCAGCTGGCCGAGAGCGGCCCGACCGGAAACTCGAAGATCTCCGCGCCGGCCGATATTCCGGTCCTGCACGACGTGACGGCCGTGTTCGCCGTGACCGAAGCGGCCTGGGCGAAGTGGGAGGCGGCGTGATGGATCGCGATCGGCTGGTCACGGCGGACGATCTTGTCCGCGGCGGCTGTTGCCGAGACGGCGTGCGCGCGGCCCTTCTCAGAGAACACGAGAAGGGCCGCGCCGCGGCGGCCATGCCCGTTCGCGGCGTCGTCGCGCTCGCGACCGCGAGCGAGCGCGAGCCGGTGAGGCGAGCGCTTCAGCTCGACGGCTACGGCTACGGCTACGGCGACGGCTACGGCTACGGCTACGGCTACGGCGACGGCTACGGCGACGGCTACGGCGACGGCGACGGCTACGGCGACGGCTACGGCGACGACTACGGCGACGGCGACGGCTACGGCGACGGCTACGGCTACGGCTACGGCTACGGCTACGGCTACGGCTACGGCTACGGCGACGGCTACGGCGACGGCTACGGCGACGGCGACGGCGACGGCGGATACTGAAAGGGCGCGGGCATGGATCAGGCCTATCTTGATCTCATCACGACCGGCCGTCAGGCCCGCGCCTTCCGCGCCGAACATGAAGCCCTGTTTGACCGGCTCCATCTGCGCGGCACGGCGATCCGCTGGGCGATGGGCGGAACCGTTCGCTCGGGTGTCGTCATTTGCAGCGGCTTCGGGCGAAGACTTCTGGTCGCGGCCTTTGAAAGCGACGCGTGCCAGTGGCTCATGCCGTCGCGTGTGATCCTGCCTGACGGCCGCGAACTGGCCGAAGCCCTGAGCAACGACCGAGCATGAACGCCCCCTCCCCCTCCCGGCGCGCCCCGCGCGCATACCCGCCAGACCGCGAGATCAGGCGCGCGCTCGACGCGGCGCGCGCGGCGGGGTTAAATCCGGCCGGGTTCACGATCGGCCGGACCGGGGAGATCACCGTCTTTGAACAAGCGCCGCACGCCGCCGAACCCGCGCCCGCCGACGACGCGCCGGACCCCGCGCGCGCCGCGCTCGACGCCCGCCGCCGGCGCAAGGCCGGCGAGCCGGGCCGAGGCTGAGGCCGCCGCCATGTCCGGCGCGCCGCCCGCCCGCATTCATCGGGTTTCGAAGATCCTTTCAGGCGGCGAACGCCGCTGGTTTTACTACGCCTGGCGCGGCGGCCCGCGCTTCTGGACGTGCGACGGCGCGCCGGTCGACTACGCCCGCCCGCCCGAAGGCTTCGGCGCCGCGCTCGACGCCGCGCGGGCCGAGGGCCGCCAGACGGCCGCAGGCCGCACCGGCGCGCGCACGGTCAGCGCGCTGATCGACCGCTACCGCCGGTCCGGCGACTTCGCCAGGCTGAGCGAGGCGACGAAAGAGACGTATGGCGTCTATTTCGCCCAGATCGAGGCGGAGTTCGGAGACGACGCCGTCATCGCCTTCGACGATCCTGAAATCGTCGACGACATTCTCGCCTGGCGCGATGAAAAGGCCGCAGCGGGCCAGCTCCGCGCCGCCGATCACCGGGTCCGGGTGCTCGCGCGGCTGTTATCGTTTGCAAGGCTTCTGAAATGGTGCGCGCACAATCCCGCCCAGGGCGTCCCGCGCCTTTATGACGCCGACCGGTCGGAGATCGTGTTCAGCCGGGCCGAGCGGGCGCTGATCTTCGAAGGCGGCCCGGCCGCCGATCCGGAGACCGGCCAGGTGCGCCAGGTCGCCCCGGCCGAGCCCCATCTCGCGGCGATCTTCACCCTGGCCTTTTACACTGGCGCGCGCCGCGCCGATCTCGCCGCCATGCCGCTCAGCGCCGATCACGGGCTCGAACTGGTCTGGCGCACGTCCAAGAGCCGGGGGCGGACCGAGGCGATCGTTCCGGTCCTTCCCCCGCTGCGCGCCCTGATCGATGCGCGCCGCGCTCAGGCCCAGGCCGCCGCGCCCGCGGAAAAGACCCGGATCGCGGCGACGACGATCCTGACGACCTCGCGCGGCCGGCCCTGGACACGGCGCGGCCTGTCCGACGCGGTGGCCAAGCGCCTGGCCGAATGTGCGATCACCGGAAAGCACCTTCACGACAGCCGGGGCACGTTCGCGACCGAGTTGTGCGAAGCGGGCTTCAGCAACGCCGATATCGCCGAGTTCTGCGGATGGAGCGGCGACGAAAAGAAGGTCGCGCGCATCCGCGCCCGCTACGTCAACCGCGCCGCACTGGCGCGACAGCGCATCAAGCGATGGAACGACGGGAAGCGATAGGCCCGGCCCCGAGGAACGCCGCAGGGACAAATCTGTAAACCGGGCTGTAAACCGCCGGGTCACGAAACCCGCTAAGTAATGGTCGGAGCGGCCGGATTCGAACCGGCGACCCCTGGTCCCCCAGACCAGTGCGCTAACCGGGCTGCGCCACGCTCCGATACCAGATCGCCCGGCGGGGTGGACCGGGAGCCCGGCGCGACGCCGGGAGGCGGGTTATAGGCGCGCCGCGCGCCCGGAGCAACCGGGCAAACGCCGCGCTGCGGTCTCAAGCTGCAGAACGGTTCTCGAGGGCTTCGGCGAGCGCGTTGCGCGCCGCTTCGACCCGCTCGAGCGCAGCCTCCAGACGGCTCCGGGCTTCATCGCTGATCGCCGCAGCCGGATGGCTCGATGCGGCCGGTGCGTCCTGCGAAAGCGCCGGCTCTGAATAGGTTTCGGACGAACCGGGAGGACCCGCCGGCGAAGCCGTGATCGGCGCGTCCCCTTCGCCTTCGCCGAGGGCCGCGACTGCGCCGACCCCGTGTTCGCGCAGATATTTCTGCGCGCCCTTGATGGTGTAACCGTCCTCGTAGAGCAGCCGCTTGAGCCCCTTCAGAAGGCTCACGTCCTGGGGCCGGTAGAGCCGCCGGCCGCCCGCACGCTTCATCGGTTTGAGTTGCGCGAAGCGGCCCTCCCAGAAGCGCAGCACATGCGCTGGAAGGCCGGTCTCTTCGGACGCTTCCGAGATCGTGCGGTAGGCGTCGGGCGACTTGTCGGCCATTTAGGCGAGGTCTTTGCTCAGCGCGGCGTCGACTCGGTCCTTCAGCACCTGGCTGGGCTTGAACACCAGCACGCGGCGGGGCTCGATCGGCACTTCCTCGCCGGTTTTCGGGTTGCGCCCGACCCGGCCGTTCTTGTCGCGCAGCACGAACGAGCCGAAGGAAGAAAGCTTCACGGACTCGCCGGCCACAAGCGTGTCGGAGATCATGTCCAGAACCGCTTCGACGAGCTGCGCGCTTTCCTGACGCGGCAGCCCGACATCGCGATGGACGGCGTCCGAAAGGTCGGCCCGCGTGATGGTCTTGCCCATTGGTTGTCCCCTGTCCTGTCCTAGGCCCGCGAGATTAGTTGCACGGGCGCGGCGCGGTCAACGTTAACCATAGGGAAACGCTCAATAACGCGCTAACGCGGCGCCCCAGGTGAACCCGCCGCCGAGCGCCTCCATCAGAACGAGGTCGCCGCGCTTGATCCGGCCGTCGGAAATCGCCTGGTCGAAGGCCAGCGGAATCGAGGCGGCCGAGGTGTTGCCGTGCCGGGAGACCGTGGAGATCACCTTCTCCTCCGGAATGCCCAGCTTCTTTGAAACGCCCAGCAAAATTCGCTGGTTGGCCTGGTGCGGCACGAACCAGTCGATGTCGGAAATCCCGACGCCGGCCATTGCGGCGGCTTCGCTCATGGAGTCCGCGATCTTCGTCACGGCGTGCCGGAACACCTGATTGCCCTGCATGCGCAGATGCCCGACGGTCTTGGTCGAGGACGGCCCGCCGTCGACATAGAGCAGATCGCAATACCGACCGTCAGAACGCAGATGGGTCTGGAACAGGCCCTTCTGCTCGGCCGGATCGCCCTCCTCCGCGGTCAGCACGGCCGCGCCGGCGCCGTCGCCGAACAGCACGCAGGTCGTCCGGTCCGTCCAGTCCAGGATGCGCGAAAAGGTCTCCGCGCCGATCACGAGCGCGCACTTGGCCTGGCCGCACTTGATGAAATTGTCCGCCGTGGCCATGGCGTAGAGAAAGCCCGAGCACACCGCGTGCACGTCGAAGGCCGCGCCCTGCCTGACGCCGAGCTTTTCCTGAACGATCGTCGCCGTCGCCGGAAAGGTCAGATCCGGCGTCGCCGTGGCGAGCACGATCAGATCGACCTTGTCCGCTTCAAGCCCGGCGGCCAGCAGCGCCCGGCGCGCCGCAGCCGCGCCGAGATCGGAGGTATATTCGCCGTCCGCTGCGATATGGCGCTGCTCGATCCCGGTGCGCTCGCGGATCCAGGCGTCGGAGGTCTCGACGATGGCTTCCATCGCCGCGTTGGTCAGCACCTTCTCGGGCAGATAGGCTCCGATGCCGGCGATGCGCGAATAATACGAGGTCAAAACTTATCCTTCCGCCGTCCCGGCGGCGACGTCCATTCTGGACAAGGTATCGAGATTCTTTTCAATTTCGGTAAGGAAGCGGCTGTCTGCCAGCTCGAGCGCGATCCTGAGCGCGGTCGCAAAGCCGTGCGCGTCCGTTCCGCCATGGCTTTTGACCACGACGCCGTTGAGCCCGAGAAACACGCCGCCGTTCACATTGCGCGGATCGACCTTGGCGCGCAGCGCCGTGAGCGGCCCGAGCGACAGGATCGCTCCGGCGATCTTGCCCGGCAGCGTCGCGGTCAGCGCCTCACGGAACCAGCCGCCGACCAGGCGCGCGGTGCCTTCTGCGGTCTTCAGCGCGACGTTTCCGGTGAAGCCGTCGGTGACCACGACATTGGTCGTGCCCGCTGAAATGTCGTCGCCCTCGACATAGCCGCGATAGTCCATGTCCAGACCCGCCTCGCGCATCAGCGCATCGGCGTCCCGGATTATCTGGCTGCCCTTGAGCTCTTCCTGGCCCACGTTCAGAAGACCGACCGTCGGCCGCTCAACCCCGTGCACAGCGCGGTGAAACGCTTCGCCCAACACCGCGAACTCGACGAGCTGGGCGGGGCTGACCTCGACGTTCGCGCCGACGTCCAGAACCGTGGAGAACCCGCTCGGCGCAGGCCAGCTCGCGGCGATCGCAGGCCGGTGCACGCCGGGTTTCATCCGCAGGACGACCTTGGAGATCGCCATCAGAGCGCCGGTGTTGCCCGCCGAAACCGCGACCTGCGCTTCGCCGTCCTTCACCGCATGCACGGCGTTCCACATCGAGGAGCCGCGCGAGCGCCGTACCGCTTCGGACGGCTTGGCGGACATGTCCACCTCGCTGTCGGTGTGGCGAATCTCGCTCGCCGCCTTGAGCGTATCGTGCCGATCGAGCAGCGGTCCGATCCGCGCTTCATCGCCGTGCAGCAGGAAGCGCACCTGGCGCCGGCGGTTCTTGAGGAAGTGCGCTGCGCCTTCGATCACGCTGTCGGGCGCATGGTCGCCGCCCATGGCGTCGACGGAGAGAACCAGAGAGGCCGTCATGCAAATTCCGTCAATGAATGTCCCGAAGGCCCCTTGGGGCGGTCGGACCTTACCCATCGAACCGTGACTTGCAAGCCGCGCTCGCGTCCGGCGGCGCCTCAGGCAGCGGCGGGAAAGCGCGGCGCAGCGCCGTCGAGCAGGTCTTCGGCCGGCTGATCGGCCAGCGCGCGTTCGGACGCGGCTGCGTAGGCGGCCAGACGGCGTGCGGCGGGCCCGGCTTCGACCGGCGCATCCTCAGCCGCCTCGTCTTCTGCGGCGAAAAGATTGCGCTCTATCACCTCGGCGAGCGCGCCTTCGTCGCCCGCGTCGAGCGCGGCCTCATAGGCTTTCGCCCGTCCGTAGAAGGCCTCGCCCATCTCCCGGATTTTCTTACCTACGGAAAGATCGCCGGTGCCCATCTCGCGCAGCGCCGCGTCCATGTCGTCGAACATGATGTCGAAGACGAGCTGGCTCATATGCCGGCCCGCCTCGCCTTGCGACCGCAGACGGCGGAAGACCAGCACGGCGTGCAGCGTTATGAGATCGAACCGCCCGTCCACGGTGTCCGGCGCACCGTCTGGGCCGTAGAGCGAGGGCTTGCGCGCTTCGCGCACGAGGGACACGTAAAGCGCCCGGGCGGGCGCTTTCATCGAATCTTTCTTGAACAGGCGGGCGAACATGCGCATGCGGCTCCCACATCAGCGCGCTTGAAGCTATGCTCGCGAACAGTTACGTCAAACCTCGACCGGCGCATAGCCGCCGACCGCATCTCAGCTCTGGAGGGGTCATGCGACTTCGCCGCGCCGCCATCGCCGCCGCCGTCATCGTCAGCGCCGGCATGGTTTCCGCCTGCAACCCGACCCTGCGGAGCCACGGCTTCCGCTATCCCGACGGCGAAATGCCCGCGCTGACGCCGGGCGAAGACACCCAGGCGAGCGTGCTGGCCGCGCTGGGCAATCCGTCCACCCGGGGCACGTTCGAGGACGACACCTGGTACTACATCTCGGCGACGCGCGAGTATCTCGCCTATCTGCGCCCCGATACGCGCGAACGCCGCGTGATCAAGCTCACCTTCGACGACGCCGGCGTGCTGACCGCGCAGGAAGAGTACGGCCTTGAAGACGGCCGCGTCGTGGCGCTGGTCGATCGCGAGACCCCGACCCGCGGCCGCGAACTGACCCTGCTCGAGCAGCTGCTCGGCAACGTCGGCCGTCTGCCGAGCGAACAATTCGGCGGCGAACAGAACCTGCCCGGTGGCGCTGGCGGCCCACGTCCCGACGGCGGAATGTAAATTCGGGCCTGCACTCGCAAGCCACGACAGCTCGCTCGATCACGACAATAAAGCCCCGGCGTCACCGCCGGGGCTTTCTTGTTTCAAGCTTCAGCCTTTGATCAGAACCCGGCCAGCACCGCCAGCATCAGAAGCGCGACGATGTTGGTGATCTTGATCATCGGGTTCACGGCGGGACCCGCGGTGTCCTTGTAGGGATCGCCCACGGTGTCACCGGTCACGGCCGCCTTGTGGGCTTCAGAGCCCTTGCCGCCGTGATGGCCGTCCTCGATGTACTTCTTGGCGTTGTCCCAAGCGCCGCCGCCGGCGGTCATGGAGATCGCCACGAACAGCCCGGTCACGATCACGCCGAGCAGCATCGCGCCGACCGCGGCCAGCGCCTGGTCCTTGCCCGCGACGAAGAAGATCGCCGTGAACAGCACGATCGGCGACAGCACTGGCAGCATGGACGGCACGATCATCTCCCGGATCGCGGCCGTGGTCAGGATGTCCACCGCGCGGCCGTAATCGGGCTTCTCGGTGCCCTGCATGATGCCCGGCTTCTCCTTGAACTGCCGGCGCACTTCTTCGACCACCTTCTGAGCGGCGCGGCCGACGGCGGTCATGGACATGCCGCCGAACAGGAAGGGCAGCAGACCGCCGAAGAACAGGCCCACGACCACATAGGGGTTGGACAGGGCGAAGTTCACGTCGATCCCGGCGAAGAAGGGATAGCTGTCAGGATTGGCCGAGAAGTAGTTGAGATCCTCGGTGTAGGCTGCGAACAGCACCAGGGCGCCCAGGCCCGCAGAGCCGATGGCGTAGCCTTTGGTGACGGCCTTGGTGGTGTTGCCGACCGCATCCAGGGCGTCGGTGGTGTCGCGGACCGACCCTTCCAACTCGCTCATCTCGGCGATGCCGCCGGCGTTGTCGGTCACAGGGCCGAAGGCGTCGAGCGCCACGACCATGCCCGCGATGGCCAGCATCGTGGTCACGGCAATGGCGATGCCGAAAAGCCCTGCGAGATTGAAGGTGGTCACGATCGCCACGATGATCACGAGGGCGGGCAGCGCCGTGGCCTCCATGGAGACCGCGAGGCCCTGGATCACGTTCGTGCCGTGACCGGACTCCGAAGCGCGCGCCACCGACTTCACCGGGCCGTACTGGACGCCGGTATAGTATTCGGTGATCCACACGATCAGGCCGGTCACGATCAGGCCGACCGTTCCGCACAGGAACAGGTCCATGCCGGTGACCGAAACGCCGGTCGACGTCGTCGCCTCCGAACCGAAGCCCAGAAGGAAGTGTGTGGCGACCGCCGTTCCGACGACCCCGAGCAGCGCGGTGGCGATGAAGCCCTTGTAGAGCGCGCCCATCACATTGGTCGAACCCTTGCCGAGCTTGACGAAGAACGCGCCGATGATCGAGGCGAGGATGCAGGTCGCGCCGATCGCGAGCGGGTAGACCATCATCGCGTCGAGCCCGAAATCGCCGGCCGCGCCGCGGAAGTAGATCGAGGCGAGCACCATGGTCGCCACGACGGTCACCGCGTAGGTCTCGAACAGGTCGGCGGCCATGCCGGCGCAGTCGCCGACATTGTCGCCCACGTTGTCGGCGATGGTCGCGGCGTTGCGCGGGTCATCCTCGGGAATGCCGGCTTCGACCTTGCCCACCATGTCGCCGCCCACGTCGGCGCCCTTGGTGAAGATGCCGCCGCCCAGCCGCGCGAAGATCGAGATCAGCGAGGCGCCGAAGCCGAGGGCCACGAGGCCGTCGATGATCGTGCGCTGGCCTTCGGCGTTTTCAAAGCCGTTCCCGCCGGTCAGAAGCGCGTAGTAGACCGCGACCGAGAGGAGCGCGAGACCGGCGACGAGCATGCCGGTCACAGCGCCCGCCTTGAACGCCATCGACAGGCCCGCCTGAAGCGAGGTCTTGGCCGCTTCGGTCGTACGCACGTTGGCGCGCACCGACACCAGCATGCCGATGAAGCCAGCCGCGCCGGACAGCACCGCGCCGATCAGGAAGCCGATCGCGACCACCCAGCCCAGGAGCACGCCGACAAGGATCAGGATCACCACGCCGACGATGGCGATGGTGGTGTACTGGCGCTTCAGATAGGCGTCCGCGCCTTCCTGAATCGCCTTGGCGATTTCCTGCATGCGTTCATTGCCGGCGCTCGCCGACAGAATGGAGCGGATCTGCACCGCGCCATACACGATCGAAAGGACCCCGGCCGCCACAGCGAGCCAGAGCCAAAGCGCTTCCATACCCATGTCTGTTCGTTTCCCGTACAGGCGTTGTTCTTATGAGGCGCCCGCCGCACTTGGTTGGGAGAAAAGAAGAATCAGTGCGGTTCAAGCCCTCCCCGATGGGGTCGGACTATGCCCAAACCACAATCCGGGCGCAACAAAGCCGTAAAAAACCCGAAACGCCCATAAGAACGCTAGGTTACCGGATGTAGCGCACGTCCTCGCCGAGCAGGTCCAGCCGGTCGATACGATCGGCTTCGATGATCTCTCCGGCGGCCTCGAGAAAGGCGGCGTGGGTGATCGACTTATCCAGGCTCTCGTCATCGGAAAGCCGAAGCGGGGCGCGGTGCCCCGCCCGAACGAACCGGTCGTTCAGGATATGGACCTTCGCGATGTAATCGAACCGGTTTCCCCGCCTGAGGCAGACCCGCGGGGTCAGGAAGGCGTAGCCCGCGAGACGCTCCGCTTCGCCACGGACCACCGGAACGACCACGACCGGCGCATCGAGCGCCTGCGGGCAGGTCTCGTCGGGCCCGAACACGGTCTGGGCCGCGAGCGCCGCTTCTTCAAGCGCGTTATAGACCTCGGTCGGACCGTCGTCCTGCGCCGGCCCGGCGGGCGCAGCCGAAGCTCCAGCCGTCAGAGCGGCGGCGCAAAGCGCCGAAATGAAGAACGTACGAACCATGAGCGGAGCTATACGCCCACAGCGTCAAAAATGCGTGAATCCGCTCCGGCGCGCTTCGATCGTTCGGCCGTCGCAGGTGACGGTCGCGCCCGCCGCGCCGTCCGTGAGCCTTCCGATGGCGGTGAGGCCGACATCGCCGATCATCGCCTTTAGGCCGTCGAACCGGGCTTCCGGCACGGCGAGCACCAGCTCGTAATCGTCGCCGCCGCCTGCGAGCGAGAGCAGCGCCTCGACCCGGTCGTCCTGCCTGTCGAGCCATCCGCGTGCAGCGTGTGAAAGCGGCAGGCGACCCAGATCGATCTCGGCGCGCAGGCCAGAGGCGTCTGCGACATGTCCGGCGTCCGCGATCAGACCGTCGCTGACATCGATCGCCGCGTTCGCGTAGGCCCGAACCGCTTCGGCGAGCGCGATGCGCGGTTCGGGCAGAGTGAAACGCCGGCTGACATGAGCCGCGGCGGCGACGTCAAAATCGATCCGTCCTAGCCGGTGTTCGAGCCCCAGCCACGCGTCCCCGATCGTGCCCGTGACCGCAAGGATATCGCCCGCCGAAGCGCCGCCGCGGCGGACGGCCCGCCCGGCCGGAACCGTCCCGAGCATCGTCACGGCGATGGTCCAGGGTCCGTCGGCGGCGGTGGTGTCTCCCCCGGCGAGCGTCACGCCGTAACGGTTCTGGTCTTCGGCGAGCCCGTCGGCGAAGCCGTCCTTCCGCGCCTCGAACCCGCCGATCGGCCAGACGATGTTCAGAAAATAGCACCAGGGATCGGCCGCCATCGCGGCGAGATCCGACAGGTTCGCCCGCAGTGCCTTGCGGGCCGCGAGCGCAGAGTCTTCCTCCTCTGGGAAGTGCCGGCCCTCGATCAGCGTGTCGGTCGTCACGACCAGCTCCCGCCCGGCCGGGACCGCGAGCACGGCTGCGTCGTCCTTCAGACGGGCCGCGCCGGGCAGGCCTTCAGTAAGCGGAGCGAGCCGCCGGGCGATGTAGGCGAATTCGCCCTCTCCGCCCTGCCCGGCCATCAGCCGGTCCTGACCTGCCGGGCCAGCGTGTCGAGCGTGGCGTTCACGAAACCCGGCTCCGGGCCTTCGAAGAAGGCGTGCGCGACGTCGACATACTCGTTGATCACCGTGGCGGTCGGCACGTCGGGCCGCGCGACCAGCTCATAGCCGCCCGCGCGCAGGATCGCCCGCACGGTCGCGTCGAGCCTGGACAGCTTCCAGCCAGTCTTCAGGGCTTTGGCGATGATCGGATCGACATCGTCCTGGCGCTCGACGATGCCGCTGAGCAGATCCGCGAAGAAGTCCTCGTCCGCCTCGACATACTCGCCGGGCTCGCCTTCATGGCCGAAGCGGTGATTACGGAACTGCATGACGACCGATTTCGCGCCCTGACCGGTCAGCTCCATCTGGTACATGGCCTGTACCGCCGAGAGCCGCGCAGACCGGCGCAGACGCGCGCGGCGCTGCGATCTAGTCTCGGCCGCGTCCGGCGTCTCGGTGGCGCGCTCGGGTTCGGTCATCGGGCGAATTTCCGTTTCAGGGCCAGCATGGCGAGCGCGGCTTCTGCGGCGTCCCGGCCCTTGTTCTTCTGATCGACATGGGCGCGCACGCGCGCCTGCTTGATGTTCTCGACGGTGAGGATGCCGTACCCCAGGCAAACGCCCTGAAGCGACAAATCCATCAATCCGCGTGCGCTTTCTCCGCACACATAGTCGTAATGGCTCGTCTCGCCCCGGATCACGCAGCCCAAAGCGACATAGGCGTCGTAGCCGGCCCCGCCCTTTTCGGCGAGCGCGATGACGCCCGGGATCTCGAACGCGCCGGGCACGTGCTCGACCTCATAGCTCGCGCCCTGTTCGTCGAGATAGCCGCTAGCGCCGCGGACGAGTTCTTCGGCGATGTCTTCATAGAACGGGGCGGCGATCACCAGCACCCGAGGCTTATCGGCCATGTCGGCCCCCTTCGATCTCGCGCTGCTCGACGACTTCGAGGCCGTAGCCGTCGAGGCCGACGATGGTCTGCGGCGCGGTGGACAGCAAAATCATCTTTCTCACGCCCAGATCAAGCAGGATCTGAGCGCCGACGCCGTATTCGCGCAAGCGGCGCGCTTCGCGGGTGTCGGGCGAATCTGCGGGCGCGGCGCCGAAGCGCTCGGTGATGGCGGCCGGGTTCGTCTCCCGGATGAAGACCATCACGGCGGGCCCGTCATGGGCGGCCAGCGCCTCGACCCCGTGCTCGACCAGCTCGGACCGCCCCCCGAGCGCGCCCAAAACGTCGTCGGCGAAGCTCACCTTGTGCATCCGAACGAGCGCCGGCTCGCCGGCTTTCGGCGTGCCCTTGCTGATCGCGACGTGTTCCACATTGTCGACGAGCGAGCGGAACACGGTGAGCTTGAACGGACCGCCCCAACGGGTCTCGACCTCGGTGTCGAGCCGGCGTTCGACGAAGCGGTCGTGCTTTCTGCGATAAGCGATGAGGTCGGCGATCGTGCCGATCTTCAAGCCATGGCGTTGGGCGAAGGCGACGAGTTCAGGCAGGCGCGCCATCGAGCCGTCTTCGTTCATGATCTCGCAGATCACGCCCGACGGATTGCAGCCTGCGAGCCTTGCGACATCGACAGCCGCTTCAGTGTGGCCTGCGCGGACCAGAACACCGCCGTCGCGCGCGACGAGCGGGAAGACATGGCCGGGCGACACGATGTCGTCCGCGCCCTTGGTGGGGTCGATCGCCGCAGCGATCGTGCGGGCGCGGTCATGCGCGGAGATGCCGGTGGTCACGCCCTCGCGGGCTTCGATCGAGACGGTGAAGTTCGTCGTGTGGCGGCTCTCGTTGCGCTGGCTCATCAGCGGCAGTTTGAGCGCCTCGGCGCGCTCGCGTGGCATGGACAGGCAGATCAGGCCCCGGCCATGCTTGGCCATGAAGTTCACCGCCTCGGGCGTGGCGAACTGGGCGGGCATGACCAGATCGCCCTCGTTCTCCCGGTCCTCGGCGTCCACCAGGATGAACATGCGCCCGTTGCGCGCGTCCTCGATGATGTCCTCGATCGGGGAGAGCGGGCTTTCAGGACCGGTGTCGTTCGCGGTGTCGCTCAAGACGAAGCGCCTTCGCTGTCGGGCGCGCCGGGCCGGCGCGACTGCATCAGGCGCGCGGCGTAGCGCGCCATGACGTCGATCTCAAGATTGACGTGCGCTCCCGCCTGCAGCGCGCCCAGCGTCGTGGCTTCGGCGGTGTGGGGAATGATCATCAGCGAGAACCGGTCGCCGTCCACGCCGTTCACGGTCAGCGACACGCCGTCCACGGCGATCGAGCCTTTCTCGGCGATGAAGGGAGACAGCGCTTCAGGGGCGGCGATCTCGAACGTGATCCAGCCGTCCGCGTCGCGGCGGGAGACCACCTCGCCGACCCCGTCGACATGGCCCTGAACGATATGGCCGCCGAGCTCGTCGCCCACTTTCAGCGAGCGCTCGAGATTGAGGCGCGCGCCCTCGCTCTTTGCGCCGAACGTCGTGCGCGCAAGGGTCTCCGGAGAGACTTCCACAACGTGACGCGCGCCGCCCTCTTGCGCTTCGACCGCGACGACGGTGAGGCACACACCATCGTGGGCGACAGAGCAGCCGAGCTCGAAGCTTTCGGGCGCATACGGGCTGTCGACATGCAGCCGGCGCACGGCGCCATCCTCGACTTTCGCGATTCTGCCGATCGCCGTGACGATGCCTGTGAACATTCGGCTCAGCCCCGCTCGTAGGTTTCCCAGAGGTCCGCGCCCGCCTCACGTACGCTGACGCGGGTGAAGATGGGCGCAGCGCCCAGGCTCTCAAGGCCGAGCGCTGCGACGCAAGGCCGCCCGTCGCCGCCGATCAGCGTGGGCGCGCGGAACCATTCAATCCTGTCGACCAGGCCTTCGCGCACCGCCGCGCCCGCCAGCGTCCCGCCCGCCTCGATCATCAGGCTGCGCACGCCGTCTTCGAACAGTGCTCGCAGCGCCGCCGTAAGGGATGCCCTGCCCGCACCGTCAGTCTCGACCGCGACCAGCCGCGCCCCGTTCGACGACAGAGCCTGGGCGTCTGTGTCGGTCTTCGCGTGGAAGAGCGTCGCGGGGCCGGCTTTCAGCAGCGCGCAATCGGCCGGCGTGCGCAGACGGCTGTCCATCACCGCCCGCAGCGGCTGATGCTCGCTCGGCGCGCCGCCAGGCCGTGCGGTCATCTGCGGGTCGTCTGCGAGCACGGTCCCCACCCCGGTCAGAACGGCGTCGTGTGCGGCGCGCATGTGATGAACCGCCTCACGCGCCTCGGGCCCCGTGATCCATTTCGACCGGCCGTCGCCGAGCGCGATCTTTCCGTCGAGCGAGGTGGCGAGCTTGAGCGTGACCGTCGGGCGCGGCGGCTCGCTCACGCCTCGTCCCCTTCTCCGCCCTCGTCGTCGGGCGCGTCATCCTCGCCGTTGAGGTGATGCTGGCGGATGAAGTTCGAGAAGTCGTCGACTTCCTTGAAGTCGCGATAGACCGAGGCGTAGCGCACATAAGCCACGGTATCGAGATGGCGCAGCCCGTCCATGACCAGCTCGCCGATCGTCTTGGACGGCACGTCCGGCTCGCCGCCGCTTTCCAGCCTGCGCACGATGCCGGAGATCATCTGATCGAGCCGATCGCGATCGATCGCCCGCTTCTGGGCTGCGAGATTGATCGACTTGGCGAGCTTCTCGCGCTCGAACGGCTCACGCGTTCCGTCGGACTTGATGACGTTGAGGTCGCGCAGGTGAACGCGCTCGAACGTGGTGAAACGCGCCCCGCACCCCGGGCAGAGCCTGCGCCGGCGTATCGCCTGGCTGTCCTCAGCCGGGCGGGAGTCCTTCACCTGGGTGTCGGGGTTCGCGCAGAAAGGACAGCGCAAGTCAGGCGCGCTCCACGTTGAGTTCGGGATAGATCGGGAAGCGGTCGCACAGCGCGATCACTTCCTCGCGGATACGGCCCTCGACGGCGGCGTCGCCGTCACGGTTCGCGGCGAGCGCGTCGAGCACTTCGGCCATCATCTCGCCCACCCGGCGGAACTCAGCCGCACCGAAGCCGCGCGTGGTCCCGGCCGGCGAACCGATACGGAGCCCGGAGGTCACCATCGGCTTTTCGGGGTCGAACGGCACGCCGTTCTTGTTGCAGGTGATGTGGGCGCGTTCGAGCGCCTTCTCCGAAATGTCGCCGGTCAGGCTTTTCGGCCTGAGATCGACGAGCGCGACATGACTGTCGGTGCCGCCGGAGACGAGGTCGAAACCCGCCTCGCCGAGCGCGCCGGCCATCGCCTTGCAGTTCTCGACCACGTTGCGCGCATAGGCCTTGAACTCAGGCCGCAGCGCCTCGCCGAAGGCCACCGCTTTGGCTGCGATGACGTGCATGAGCGGGCCGCCCTGAAGGCCGGGGAAGACCGCGGAGTTGAACTTCTTGCCCAGCTCGGCGTCGCGCGAAACGATCATGCCGCCGCGCGGCCCGCGCAGCGTCTTGTGCGTGGTCGTGGTGCAAACGTCCGCGTATTCGACGGGACTGGGATAGGCGCCGCCCGCGACCAGGCCGGCGAAATGGGCCATGTCCACGAGGAGATAGGCGCCGACCTCGTCGGCGATCTCGCGGAACGCCTTGAAATCGATCGTGCGCGGATAGGCCGACCCGCCCGCGATGATCATCTGCGGCCGGATCTCCCGGGCCTGTTCGCGGAGCTTGTCGTAGTCGATCAGCGCGTCGTCTTCGCGCACGCCGTAGGAATGGGCCTCGAACCACTTGCCGGAAATGTTCGGACGCGCCCCGTGGGTCAGGTGACCGCCGGCGGCGAGATCGAGCCCGAGAATCTTGTCGCCCGGTTTGAGCAGAGCGAGAAAGACCGCCTGATTCGCCTGGCTGCCCGAGTTGGGCTGAACGTTCGCGTAGGCCGCGCCGAACAGCTTTTTCGCGCGCTCGATGGCGAGTTCCTCGGCGATGTCGACAAACTCGCAGCCGCCGTAATAGCGCCGGCCCGGATAGCCTTCGGCGTACTTGTTGGTGAGCGGCGAACCCTGCGCTTCCAGTACGGCGCGCGAGACGATGTTCTCAGACGCGATCAGTTCGATCTGGGTCTGCTGACGCCGAATCTCCTTCGAGATCGCGTCGGCGAGCTCGGGGTCGGCCGCGCCGAGCGCCTGCGTGAAGAAGGGGTTCGCGGGATCGTTCGCGTGCGCGTCGGCCATGGGCGCCTGTGCTCCATCTGCTTGGGGTCTTTACATACGGCCCGGCGCGGCGGGCGACAACCACGCGAGGCGTCAGCCCGAAGCTGCGCACCGCTCAACCATGAACTGGCAAAACAAAAGCAATGAGGCGTGATTTTATTCAGCTGTTTACTTGCGCTCAAGACAGTGGGCTCATATACAGCCGCCAATCCGAGGGATTCGGACCGGGTCAAAACCACTTCAGGATCATATGATGAACGAAGAGCACATTCCGACCGTCGATAACGAAGAACTGCTGCGCATGACGACCGACATCGTCGCGTCTTTCCTTACGCACAATTCGGTGCCGGCGGAGAGCGTTCCGGACATGATCAAGTCCGTGCACGCCACGATGAAAGACATTGCGACCGACCAGCCCAAGCCCGAGCCCAAGGCGAAGCCGGCGGTTCCGGTCTCCAAATCGGTGACCGACGATTACATCGTCTGCCTGGAAGACGGCAAGAAGCTGAAAATGCTCAAGCGCTATCTGCGCTCGCAGTACCACATGAGCCCGGAAGACTATCGCCGGAAGTGGGGCCTGCCGGCCGACTATCCGATGGTCGCGCCGAACTATTCCAAGCGCCGCTCCGAGTTCGCCAAGGAAATCGGCCTGGGCCGCGGCGGCCGCAAGAAAGGCAAATAAGCCTTTCTTCGCCGTTTCAGACGATGACGCCCCGGCCGCCACGCCGGGGCGTTTTCGTTTCCGAACCGTCTTTCGAGACGAGACCGAGTTTTCGGGCGAGCTTGCGGCCCGCGATGCGTTCGAGATCAAGCTGGGCGGCCGAGCGCGGCCCGGTGACCACGACTTCCTCGCCGGTGGCGACGTCGACCGCGGCGACGCGCACCGAATCGCCGATCGCGACAAACTCGAAGATCACTTCGCGACCTTCGAGCGGCTCGCTCATCAGGCCACCTTCTCCGCTGCATGGACGGCGTAAACCGCCCTCACCGCCTCGACGAGTTCGTCCATCAGCGCGTCGTCGTGCAGCGGCGTCGGGGTCAGCCGCATCCGTTCGGTCCCGCGCGGGACGGTGGGATAGTTGATCGGCTGTACGTAGATGCCGTGCTTCTCCAGAAGCTCGTCGGTCATCCGCTTGCATAGCACCGGATCGCCGACATGAAGCGGCACGATATGGGTCTCGGAGTCCATCACCGGCAGGCCCGCTTCGCGGAAACGGCGCTTAAGCGTCGCGGCGCGCTCCTGATGGGATTCCCGCAGATGATGCGCGCTTTTGAGGTACTCCACGCTGGCGCGCGCGCCAGCGGCGAGCGCCGGGGCGAGCGAAGTCGTGAAGATGAACCCCGGAGCCCACGAGCGGATCGCGTCGACGATGACCTCGTCTGCGGCGATGTATCCGCCCATCACGCCGAACGCCTTGCCCAGCGTGCCTTCGATGATGTCGAACCGGTGAAGCAGGCCGTCGCGCTCGGCGACCCCGCCGCCGCGCAGCCCGTACAGCCCGACCGCGTGCACTTCGTCGAGATAGGTCAGCGCGCCGTACTTGTCGGCGAGATCGCATACCGCCTCGAGCGGGCCGATATCGCCGTCCATCGAGTAGACCGACTCGAGCGCGATCAGCTTCGGCGCGTCTTTCGGCGCAGCCTTGAGAAGCTGTTCGAGATGGTCGATGTCGTTATGCCGCCAGACATGCTTCTCGCAGTTCGCGTTCTTCACCCCTTCGATCATCGAGGCGTGATTGAGCGCGTCCGAGAAGATGATCAGGCCGGGCAGGATCTTGCCCAGCGTCGCGATCGTCGCCTGGTTGGCGATGTAGCCCGAGGTGAAGAGCAGCGCGGCTTCCTTCTGGTGAAGGTCGGCCAGAGAGGTTTCGAGCTCGACATGGTAGTGGGTCGTGCCGGAGATGTTCCGCGTACCGCCCGCGCCGGCCCCGACATCGTCGATCGCCTGCTTCATCGCGCCGGTCACGCAGGGGCTCTGGCCCATGCCCAGATAGTCGTTCGAGCACCAGACCACGACTTCGCGCACGTCGCCGTCTTCGGTCCGCCAGCGCGCGCGAGGGAACTCGCCGCGAACCCGGCGAAGATTGGCGAACACGCGATAGCGGCCCTCGGCGCGAACACGCGCGAGCGAAGCCTTGAATGCGCTGCGATAATCCATGGCGTCCGCGCCGGCACGCGAAGGGGCGGAACCGGCGGCTCTCCGTTGCTGGTCTATGTCACCCGTTCGACATAGACCGAACCGCCCGCTTCGTCGCCCCCCGGATGACTAAAGGTCGCGGCCCTTGTTTGAAACTGTTTCGCAAACTCAAGCGCTTGGCTTCAGCTCGCCCGACAGAAGCTTGATGACGCCGGAGAAATCCTGACCCTCGCCGCCATTGTTCACGAACATCTCGTAGAGCGCCTCGGCCTGCGCGCCCATCGGCGTGGAGGCGTTCGCGCGATGGGCCGCGCCCATGGCGAGCTTGAGATCCTTGAGCATCATCGGCGCGGCGAAGCCGGGCTTGTAATCGCGGTTGGACGGCGCGGCGGGCACCGGCCCGGGGACCGGGCAATAGCTCGTCAGCGACCAGTTCTGCCCCGACGCCTTGGAGGCGATGTCGAAGAAGTTCTGCGGGTCGAGGCCGAGCTTGATCGCGAGGTTCATCGCCTCGCAGGTGCCGATCATGTGTACGGCGAGCAGCATGTTGTTGCAGATCTTCGCCGCCTGCCCGGCGCCGGCGTCGCCGGCCCGGATCACCGCCTTGCCCATCTTCTGAAGGATCGGTTCGGCCTTGGCGAAGGCCTCTTCAGGGCCGCCGACCATGAAGGTGAGCGTGCCGCCTTCGGCCGCAGCGACCCCGCCGGAAACCGGCGCGTCGACGAAGCTGAACCCGGCTTTCGCTGCAGTCTCGCCGACCTCGCGCGCGGTCTCCACATCGATGGTGGAGCAGTCGATGACTACGGTGTCTTTCCCGGCCAGCGACAGCACACCTGCGTCGCCGAGATAGATCGATCGAACATGCGGGCCGGCGGGCAGCATGGTGACGACCACTTCCGCGCCCTCGACGGCGTTCTCGACGCTGGAGGCGGCTTTCGCGCCCTTTTCAGCCAGCGCCTTCACCGCGTCGGGATTGAGATCATAGGCGCGCACGGCGTGGCCGGCCTTCACCAGGTTCGCGGCCATGCCCGAGCCCATGTTTCCAAGTCCGATGAATGCGATCTCGGCCATGCGGGCCTCCCTTAAAAGTATTCGGCTTCAGTCCAGAAACGTCATTTCCTGATCGTCGGGCAGCGGCTCGAAATACGCCGCCACTTCAGCGTCTGTCGCCTGGTCACCCCAGTTCGGCGAATTGTCCTTGTCCAGGATCACCGCACGCACGCCTTCATAGAAATCCGAGCCCTCGCGCAGGAAGCGGGTGGAGACGCGCAGGTCCTGGACCATCACGTCGCGGAAGCTGAGATCAACGCCCTTGCGCAGGGCGGCGAGCGTGACGGCGAGCGAGGTCGGCGACTTGGTGTTCAGGATCGAGGCCTGCTTTTCGCTCCACGGATCGCCGGCGTCCTTCAGGCGCTGATGGATCGCGGAAAGATCGTCACCGGCGAAGGCCGCGTCGATCATTGGGGCGCGTACGCCCAGCTCGCTCTCTCCGGCGTCGCCGCCGAACCCGTCGAGCAGCGCGTCGATACGGTCGCCGTGCGGATCAAGGTTCTCGGTCTCGAGCGCATGGATGAGCTCGCCGAACCGCTCGGTGGGCACGTAGTGGGTCGCGACGCCCGACGCGATGCAGTCCGCCGTTTTCAGCCGCGCGCCGGTCAGGCCCATCCAGGTCCCGAGCTCCCCGGAGAGACGCGGCAGGAAATAAGCGCCGCCCACATCCGGGTGAAACCCGATCCCTGTTTCGGGCATAGCGAACAGCGTGCGATCGCCCGCCACACGAAACTCGCCGTGCACGGACACACCGACCCCGCCGCCCATCGTCACGCCATCGATCAGGGCCACATAGGGTTTGGGGTATTCCTCGATCAGCGTGTTCAGCCGGTACTCGTCGCGCCAGAAGGTCCAGGCGCGTCCGTCGCCCGCCTTGCCGCTTTCGGCCAGCATCCGGATGTCGCCGCCCGCGCAGAACCCCTTCTCGCCCTCGCCGTCGACGACCACCGCCTTCACCGCGTCGTCCTCGGCCCAGTCGAGCAGCGCCTGCGTCATCGCCTCGACCATGTCCTGATTGAGTGCGTTGAGCGCTTTCGGCCGGTTCAGCGTGATCCGGCCGACAGAGCCGGTCCTGCGGATGATGACGTCCTCGGTCATGAAAGGCCTCTCTGGCGGTTCGGAGTGGTGCGGAGGGCATCGCGCGTCAACCCTCGCCGGTCAAGGCGAGGCGCCCGGGCCTATTTCAGCAAATCCTTGGCGATGATGACGCGCATGATCTCATTCGTGCCCTCAAGGATCTGGTGGACCCGGAGGTCACGCACGATGCGCTCGATCGGATAGTCTTTCAGATAGCCGTAGCCGCCATGGATCTGCAGCGCGTCGTTGGCGATCTTGAACCCCAGATCGGTGGCGAAGCGCTTGGCCATGGCGCAGTATTTCGGCGCGGCCGGATCCTTGCGGTCGAGCGCGTCGGCGGCGCGCAGCAGCATCAGGCGGGACGCGTCGAGCTCGGTCGCCATGTCGGCGAGCTTGAACTGGGTCGCCTGAAAGTCCGCGATCGCCTTGCCGAACTGGTTGCGACCCTTGGCGTATTCAAGCGCCAGCTCAGTCGCCTCGGCCGCCCCGCCCAGCGAGCAGGCGCCGATATTGATCCGTCCGCCGTTGAGCCCCTGCATGGCGAAGGAGAAGCCCTGCCCCTCCTCGCCCAGCCGGTTTTCGACCGGCACGCGGCAGTCCTCGAAATTGACGACCGCCGTGGGCTGGGAGTTCCAGCCCATCTTCTTCTCGTTGGCGCCGAAGCTGAGCCCTTCGGTCCCCTTCTCCACCACGATCGCCGAGACCCCCTTGGGCCCCGCATCGCCCGTGCGGCACATCACGACATAGACGTCGCTGGTCCCCGCACCGGAGATGAAGGCTTTCGAGCCGTTCAGCACGTAGTGATCGCCGTCGCGAACCGCCTTGGTGCGCATGGCGACCGCGTCCGAGCCCGAGCCCGGCTCGGTCAGGCAGTAGGACGCGATCTTGTTCATCGCCGTGAGATCGGGAAGCCAGCGCTGGCGTTGCTCTTCGCTGCCCCAGCTGTCGATCATCCAGCTGACCATGTTGTGGATCGAGATGAAGGCTGCGGTGGACACGCAGCCCCGGCTCAGCTGCTCGAAGATCAGCGCGGCGTCGACGCGGCTCATGCCCGATCCGCCGACATCGTCGCGGGTGTAGATGCCGGCGAAGCCGAGTTCGGCGCTCTCTTTAAGGACGTCGACGGGGAAGTGCTTCTTCTCGTCCCATTCCGCCGCGTTGGGCTTCAGGCGATCTTCGGCGAAACGGCGCGCCGCATCTTGGATGAGGGCTTGCTCTTCGGTCAGCTCGAAATGCACGTCGAAACCTCCTAAAACGGGCGGCGCGGCCGGGCCGCGAAGTCGAATCGAGAGGCCAGATACACCGAGATGAGCCGCTTCCCAACCACGCGCCTGCGCCGGATGCGCGCAACCGACTGGTCGCGCCGGCTGATGCGCGAGACCGTTTTGACCCCCGACGATCTCGTCTGGACCATGGTGATAACCGACAAGTCCATGTCGGAATCCGTGCCCTCCATGCCGGGCGTCAGCCGTCTGACGGTCGCCGACGCCGCGAAGGCCGCCGTCGAAGCGCGCGATCTCGGCATTCCCGCCATCGCGATCTTTCCGAACGTCGATCCGGGCAAGAAGAATCCCGAAGGCTCCGAGGCGGACAATCCCGAAGGTCTCGTCGCGACCGCGATCAAGGCGATGAAGAACGCCGCCCCGGAGGTCGGGATCATCTGCGACGTCGCGCTCGACCCCTTCACCGATCACGGCCATGACGGCGTTCTGAATGACGGGAAGATCCTCAACGACGAAACCGTCGAGCGGCTGGTCAACCAGGCGCTGATGCAGGCGCGCGCGGGCTGCGACGTGATCGCACCGAGCGACATGATGGACGGCCGGGTCGGCGCGATCCGCGAAGCGCTCGATTCCGAGGGCTTCGAGCATGTCCTGATCCTGAGCTATGCGGCGAAATACGCCTCGGCCTTCTACGGGCCCTATCGAGACGCGATCGGGTCCTCCGCGGCGCTCCAGGGCGACAAGAAGACCTATCAGATGGACCCGGCGAACACCGACGAGGCGATCCGCGAGGTCGAGCTCGATCTCGACGAGGGCGCGGACATGGTCATGGTCAAGCCCGGCATGGCCTATCTCGACATCGTCGCGCGGGTGAAGCTGGAGTTTCAGGTCCCGACCTATGTGTTTCAGGTCTCGGGCGAATACGCGATGATCGAGGCGGCCGCCGCGAACGGCTGGATCGACGGCGAGCGCGCGATGATGGAAAGCCTGCTGGCGTTCAAGCGCGCCGGCGCGGACGGGATCCTGACCTATTTCGCGCCGCGCGCGGCGAAGATCCTGAATGGATAAGCAGCCCGCCACCCTCGCCGCGCAGGCGCTGCACCGGACCGATCCCGAGACCGGCGCGGTGATCCCGCCGCTTCACGCCTCGACGACCTTCATGCGGGACGCGCATAACCAGCTCGTCGGGCCGATGGATTACCGCCGCCCGCAAGGGCCGACCGAGCTGCACGCCGCAGACATCCTCGCTGCGCTGGAAGGCGGAGCGGCGGCGCGGCTGTTCGGTTCGGGACTGGCGGCGGCGGCCGCAGTATTCGACACGGTGAAGCCGGGCGCGGTGATCCTGGCGCAGACGCAGATGTATTACGGCGCGAAGAAGCTGCTGCAACACATTGAATCATCTGGCCGTATCAGGCTCGCCTTTTTCGATCCGTCCATCCCCGGCGATCTCGCCGCCAAGGCCCGCGAGGCCTTCCCCGAACTGATCTGGGTAGAAACCCCGGCCAACCCCGCCTGGACGGTCGTCGACATCGCCGAAGCCCATGAGGCTGCGCGCGACGCTGGCGCAGTCCTGGCCGTGGACGGCACCTGTTCGCCGCCCTGCACCACGCGCGCGCTGGAGCATGGCGCGGACCTCGTCATGCATTCGTGCACAAAGTATCTGAACGGCCATTCCGACGTGCTGGCGGGCGCGGTGGTCACGAAGGCCGAAGACGAGCGCTGGGCGCGGCTGTGCGCCCATCACAGCCTCGCTGGTGCGGTTCCGGGCGCGCTCGAGACCTGGCTGCTGATCCGCGGCATGCGCACCCTGTTCGTCCGGTTCGAGCGGCAGAGCGCGAACGCGATGGCGCTGGCGAAGGCGCTGCAGGGTCATCCCAAGCTGGACGCGGTGCTCTATCCCGGCCTCGAGACCCATCCCGGTCACGCTGTCGCGGCGCGTCAGATGACCGGCGGGTTCGGCGGGCTTCTGTCGGTGCGGGTGAAAGGCGGCGCGAAAGCCGCCGCAAGGCTCGCCACGTCGACCGAAGTGTTCCTTCAGGCGACCTCGATCGGCGGGGTGGAGAGCCTGATCGAGCACAGAAAACCGATCGAAGGCCCGGAGAGCCCGACCCCGGACGATCTGGTGCGACTGTCCTGCGGGATCGAGGCGGAAGCCGATCTGGTCGCGGACATGATGCAGGCGCTGGAGCGGGTCTGAGGCGCGGAAGATGGCGTCTCGCTCTGAAGGAGGTCCCGGCGCTTCCCCCGGATCAAGTCCGGGGATTCGGCCGGGAATTCAGGGCATGCTCAGGCTTCGGCGGCCTGGCCGTACTCGCGCGGATCGCCCATGCCTTCCTTCACGCCGAGCTTGACCAGCAGGTAGTTCACCGGCCAGGCGGCCACGAAGCCGAGCGTCAGCGAGATGATCAGCGCGCTCCAGAAGCGCGGGCTACCCATCCCCGCCTCCCCGGCGAGATAGAGGTCAGCACCGATGGCGACGATCTCCATAACCGCGATGGAGGCGGTTTCGGAATAGACCGCGTCCTTGAGCGCGGTCTTGAGATCCACCCCCTCCTGCATCATCGGGAACACCGTCGCCGCGTAACCGAAGACGTAGGCGAGCGTGAAGGTGATCGCAGCGACCCAGATGTTTGAAAGCGAGAGCAGGCCCACGGCGATGACCACGCCGGAAATCTCGCCCATGCCGCATCCTGAATAACAGTGCGCCGTCGACCGGAAGCCGCGCCGCCAGTCGCGATCGTCGGAGATTTTCGGCCGGCCGCTCGACCAGTAGATCAAGAGGCCGAAAAAGCCCGAATAGGCGACCGAGAACCCCCACACCCATTTCATCATCGAGGGCATGGCCGGGTTGTTCTTGCGGATGTCGAGCACGAGGATCACCACCGCGCACGCCGCCTGGGCGACCAGAAACGCGAGCAGCCACGGGCTTTCGAGAAGCGAGAATACGGTCTGCATGTGAGCCTTAACGCACCGAGATCAAACGCGTTCGCGCTGGACGCAGGACGCCATTGAATGGCATTCTCTGCCTGGGAGGATGTATGCGATGAAGCCGTGTCCGCATTGCGACCAGACGCTTGGCGTTGCCGCCTATCTCAGCATGAGCGCCCACGCACGACCGACATGCCCGCATTGCGGCGAACGCTACGGTTGGGACGTGAGCGGCCGGATGATGCTTCTGGTCCCCGTGATCGCAATCGGTTCGATGAGCGCGCTGATCTCGCTGCTGCCCCGCGACTGGCCGGCCTGGAGCATGCTGGTGATCATCCCGGCGCTGATCGGTGTTTGCGCAGCCGTCGCGATCGCTGCGATGAAGCCCGTTCCGCTCAATCCACCTTCCCGATCGGCGGCAGGCTCCACCTGAACACGATCGCGCAGCCCCTGAGCGCGAAGGCCGCCAGCGCAGCGATGGGTGCGGCGAGGCTTTCGCCGAGACCTAGAGCGACCAGGATCACGTAAACGCCCGCCCCAAACAGGGCGGCGAGCGCATAGACGTCCTCGCGAAAGATCAGCGGCACGTCGTTGACGATGACGTCCCGCAGCACGCCGCCGAACGCGGCGCTGAGCACGCCGGTGACGAGCGCGATCGACCAGTGCGCGCCCGCTTCGAGCCCCGCCTGCGCGCCGAGCACGCAGAACACGCTGAGCCCCGCCGCGTCAGCCCAGACGAGCGCCCGTCGGCGGGCGCCGGTCTCACCGCGCACGAGCTCCGAGCCGTAATAGCCTGCAACGCCTGCAATAACCGCGACGGCGAGGTATTGCGGCGCTTCGATCCAGTAGACCGGCAGCGCCCCGAGAAGGATGTCGCGAATGGTCCCCCCGCCCATGCCCGCGGCCACCCCGATCGCAGCTGCGCCGAACGGATCCAGGCCTTTCCGGGCGGCGATGATCCCGCCGGAGAGCGCGAACAGGGCGATGCCCGCAAAATCGAGCGCGATGAAGACGAGCGCGACGGTGACGAGCTCGGGCATGGGTCAGGCGCTCGTTGCAGCGAAATGCGCCGCAAGCGCGCTGAGCGCGAGAATGAGCACCAGCCACACCGCCGCGTTCACATAGACAGAGCGCTTGGCCGAACGCCGCTCGAGCCAGGTGCGGGGCCTGACGCCCTTGAAGAAATAGACGAGCAAGGCGGCGAGATTGACCGCCACGACATTGATCGAAAGCAGAAGCGCGGCGCGCGCGGCGAGCGTCCACTCCCCCGCCCCGGCCAGCAGCCCCGCCGCGGCTGCAGGCGGCAGCAGCGCGACGGCGACCATGACGCCCACGAGCGCCGCTGGAAGTCCGGTGGCGATCGACAGGGCGGCGGCCGCGCCTGCTGCGAGCGCGAGCGCAGGGCTGTCCAGCCCCACTACGGTGCGGCTCATCAGCTCGTCGGAGAAAAGATTGGGGTCGTAGACGAGCCCGATCGCGAAGCTGATGAGAAGGCCGAGCGCCAGCCCTGCCGCTGCGGTCTTCGCCGCCCGGCCCATGAGCGAAAGATCGCCGAGCGCGGAGGCGAAGCTGAATGCGAGGATCGGCCCCAGAAGCGGCGCGATCACCATCGCGCCGATCACCGCAGCGACGTTGTCGGCGCTCAGACCGAAGACCACCACGATGGTCGAGAGCGCTGTCAGCAAAACGAAATCGGAGTTGAGCTTCGCGCCCTTGGCGACGTCCTCGTAAAGCTCTTCACGAAGCGCCAGCGTCCGGCGCTGCTTCTGCGTGGCCTGATCGGCGCTTTCATCGACGCGCGGCGCGGTGGCTTCTACGGGCAGGACGACGAGCCGCCAGTCGTCCTCGTCTTCGAGCAGCGCCTGGATCGCATCGACCGCCTTCTGCCCGTCGCCGTCGCGGAAAACCAGGCGCAGGAGGCGGCGGCCGCGGGCGTCGGGCTCTGTCAGGCGATGATCGAGCGGACCGGTCTTCAGCGTCGCTTTCAGAAGCGGCTGGACCCGTTCGCCGTCAGGAAAGGAGACCTCGATCAGGCGCAAGGCCGCTATCCTTTGCGAGCCGGCGTATCGGCGTTTTCGAGCCGGGCGATCAGGCTGGAGGTGTCCCAGCGTTCGCCGCCCATGGCCTGGACTTCGGCGTAGAACTGATCGACCAGCGCCGCGACGGGGAGCCGCGCGCCATTGTTTCGCGCCTCTTCAAACGCGATGCGAAGATCCTTGCGCATCCAGTTCACAGCGAACCCGAAATCAAACTCGCCTTCGACCATTGTGCGCCAGCGATTTTCCATCTGCCAGCTCTGCGCCGCGCCTTTGGAGATCGCGCCGATCACCGTTTCGGGATCGAGCCCGGCGCGCCTTGCGAAGTGAAGCCCTTCGCTGAGCCCCTGCACCACGCCTGCGATGCAGATCTGGTTGACCATCTTGGTCAGCTGACCGGCCCCGGCCTCGCCGCAATGAACGACCGCCTTGGCGTAGGCCTGCATCACCGGCTCGGCGCGCTCGAACACGGCCGCGTCCCCGCCGCACATGACCGAGAGCTGACCGTTCTCCGCCCCCGCCTGCCCGCCGGACACCGGCGCGTCCAGAAAGCCGATCTCGCCAGCGGCGAGCGCGGCTTCGTGAAGCTGGCGGGCGAGTTCGGCCGAGGCGGTCGTGTGGTCGACGAGAACCGAACGGCTGGGCATGGCTTCGAGGGCGGGTTCGGCCACCGCGCGCACGTCCGGATCATCGCCCAGGCACATGAAGACGACGTCCCTGCCTTCGACCGCCTCCTCGATCGTGGCGCAGGCGCGGCCCTCATGGCGGGCGGCCCAGTTGCGCGCCTTTTCAGAGGTGCGGTTCCACACGGCGACCTCGTGCCCTGAAGCGGCGAGATGGCCCGCCATCGGGAAACCCATCACGCCGAGTCCGAGAAATGCGATCTTGGCCATTGAACCCTCTACGCTTTCGCGCCTGCTGCGTGATATTTCGAGCGGTAGAAGACGAGCGCCGGCGCATCGCGCGGCGCATCGAACCCGGTCACCTCTCCGATGATCACGTCATGGTCGCCGCCTTCGTGCACGGCGCGCCGCGCGCATTCGAACCGGGCGATCGCATCGGTGACCAGCGGCGCGCCGTTTGCGCCGGAGGAGAACTGTGCGCCGGACGCCCCGAGGTCGTCGTTCTGCGCGCAGGCGGTGGAGAGAAACTCCTGGTCCGCGCCCAGCACGTTCACCGCAAAGACCGGCGCATCCCGGAACGCCTTGTAGCGCAGGGAATCGCGTGCGACCGACCACAGGATGAGCGGCGGATCGAGGGAGACCGAAGCAAAGGAGTTCACCGTCATCGCGCGGGCCCGCCCGGCGTCCATGAAGGTGATCAGCGCCACGCCGGTGGGGTACCGGCCGAGCGCGTCGCGAAAGCCGCGCGCCTTGTCCAATGGATCGAACTCCTGATTCGCGCCGGGGCAACCGGCCCTTAACCCTAAGGCGCTTACAACGCCCTGTAAGGTGCCGAAGGGTGGATGAGCATGGCGACGGATCAACCGATCATCATCAAGAAAGTCAAGAAGGGCGGCGGGCACGGCCACCATGGCGGCGCGTGGAAAGTCGCCTATGCCGACTTCGTGACCGCGATGATGGCCTTCTTCCTGATGATGTGGCTCATCAACAATACCGAACCCGAGCAGCGCCAGGGCATTGCGGACTATTTCGCCCCGGCCAGCGTCAGCCAGTCCACCTCCGGCTCGGGCGGCATTCTCGCAGGCACGGCGTTCGGCGAGGAAGGCGTGCGCGGTTCCGGCTCGGCCTCGGTCGTCGACCGCCTCGCCCCCCGCCCCGCCGAGGTGCGCGACCGCGAGCAGGAAAGCCCCGACACCGGCGCTGAGAGCTCCGCCGAGCCCGAACCGACCGTCGACGCAGTGGCGAACGCGCTGGCCCGCCGCGAGGCCGCCCAGTTCGAAAGCGCCGAGCAGTCCCTGCGCCAGGCGCTGCAGGACATGCCTGAACTGGCCGAGCTGTCGCGTCATGTGATCATTGAGGAGACGCCCGAAGGGCTGCGCATCCAGCTGATCGACCAGGAAGGCCGGCCGATGTTCAACCCCGGCCAGGTCGAACCCAACGAGCGGGCGAGCGTGCTGCTGCGCGCGATCGCCGAGATCGCGGCCCGCCTGCCCAACCGGATCAGCGTCTCCGGTCACACCGATGCGAGCCCGGCGCCGGCTTCCGGTCCGTCGAACTGGGAGCTCTCCTCGGCGCGCGCCAACGCGGCGCTGAGCGTACTCACAGGCTCGGGCATTCCCGAGCACCGCATCGCCGAGGTGCGCGGCAAGGCGGGCGCAGAGCCCCTCTTCCCCGACGATCCCTATCTTCCGGGCAATCGCCGCCTGTCGATCACGCTTCTGCGCGAAGCTCCGGTCATCCCGCCCGACCGCCGGCTCTGAGCGGGCGCAGAAAACGGGTTTCAGAGCCCGGCTGAACCTCGCTAAGGTCGTTCGCTCGCGCGGGCTTCGCCGCGCGGAGCAGACCGGCGGGAGGCCATGGAAGACCTCGCAGCGCTCAGCGACTGGCGAATGTGGGCGGTCCTCGCCGGGGTCGGCGTGGCGATCGTATTCTATTGCTGGGAGCGGTTCTCGCTCGAGCTGGTCTCGGCGGCCATCGTCTGCGGCGTGCTCGTCTTCTTCGAGCTCTTCGGCCGGGCGCAAGGCCCTGGCGCGGGCGAGATCCTGGCGGGGTTCGCGAACCCTGCGCTCCTGACCATCATGGCGCTGTTGATCGTCGGTCAGGGCATCTTCCACACCGGCGCCCTGGACGGCCCCACCCGGGCGCTTCTGTCGATGTTCGACGTGCGGCCGCTTCTGACGATCGTGGCGATCTTCGCGCTGGTCTTCGTGGTCTCGGCCTTCATCAACAACACCCCCGTCGTGGTGATGTTCATACCGATCCTCGCGGCGATCGCGGCGCGCATGAAGGGCTCGCCGTCGAGCTTCATGATGCCGCTGAGCTTCGTGTGCATCTTCGCCGGGATGACCACGCTCATCGGCTCGTCGACCAACCTTCTGGTCTCGGATTCGCTGAGGGAGGCGACCGGCGAGTCGATCGGCTTTTTCGATCCGCTGATCCCGGGTCTCTTCCTGGCCGTGCCGGGCCTTCTGTACATCGCCTTCATCCTGCCGCGCCTGACCCCGCAGCGGGCGGACATGGAGACCGAGTTCGCCGGCAGCGCGGGCAAGCAGTACATCGCCCAGATCGAGGTGAACGCGGGCCATCCGCTGGCGGGGCAAAAGCCGGTCGCCGGCCTCTTCCCCGATCTTCAGGACATGACCGTGCGCATGATCCAGCGCGGCGAGCAGGCCTTCCTTCCGCCCTATGACGATATCGAGCTGCAGCCCGGTGATCTCGTCATCGTCGCGGCCACCAGAAAACGCCTGACCGAGCTTTTGTCGAGCCGTCCCGAATTCGTGCGCGGCGTGCTGCGCTCGGCCGGGCCCAGGGACGCGCCGACGCCCGGCGAGCGGCTGGCGCTGACCGAAGCGGTGGTCTCGCCGGGCTCGCGGCTGATCGGGCGGACCATCCGGCAGATCGGCTTTCGCCATTCTGTCGGCGCGATCGTTCTGGGGGTTCAGCGCCGCTCGCGCATGCTGCGTGCGCGCATGGGCGAGATCCGGCTCGAAGCCGGCGACGTGCTTTTGCTGTTCGGCTCGGCGGACGCGATGAAGAGCCTGCGCGCAGACCGTGACGTGCTGCTGATGGAATGGGCGACCAGCGACCTGCCCGACATCCGCAAGGCGGCGATGGCGCGCCTGATCCTTCTGGGCGTGGTGGTGCTGGCGGCGAGCGGGATCCTGCCGATCGTGGTCTCCTCGATCCTGGGGGCGACGGCGATGATCGCGACCGGCTGCCTGAACGTGCGCCAGGCCGCGCGCGCGGTGGACCTCAAGCTCTTCCTCTTGATCGGCTCGGCGTTCGCGCTGGGCGAGGCGATGGACGCCAGCGGGGCGGCGAACGTTCTGGCGTTTTCGGTGGTTACGGTGTTCGAGCCTTTCGGAGCGACCGCGTTGCTGTCCGCCCTGTTCTTCCTGGTGATGGTGCTCACCAACGTGCTTTCGAACAACGCCACCGCGATCCTGTTCACCCCGATCGCGGTGGGGGCTGCGGCGCAGACCGGCGCTGATCCGCACATGTTCGCCCTGACGGTTCTGTTTGCGGCGAACACCTGTTTCGCCACCCCGATCGGGTATCAGACCAATCTTCTGGTCATGGGGCCGGGCAAGTACCGGTTTGCAGACTTCATCCGCGCCGGCGCGCCGCTCTCCTTGCTGGTGTGGGCGGTCTTCACGATCTACGTCGGTGTGAGTTTCTCGATCGGCGCTGGCGGGTTAAGCTGAGCCATGACAGGAGAGTCGAGGCCGTGACCCGTCCGTTCGCCGCCAAACAGCTGCCGTTCTTCCTGACCGCGCCCTCGCCGTGCCCGTACCTGCCCGGCCGGATGGAGCGCAAGGTGTTCACCAAGCTCGAACTCGGCGACGGCCCGGCGCTGAACGACGCGCTCACCCATGCCGGCTTCCGGCGTTCGCAATCGATTCTCTACCGGCCGGCCTGCGAGCGCTGCTCGGCCTGCCGCTCGGCGCGCATTCCGGTCAGCGAGTTCAAGGCGTCGAAAAGCCAGAAACGCGCGATCAAGCGCAACGCCGACCTCCTGCGCCTGCCACGCCACGCCGAAGCCACGCCCGAGCAGTTCGCCCTGCTCACACGGTATCTGGAGATGCGCCATGGCGACGGCGACATGGCGGGCATGGATTTCTTCGATTTCGCCGGGATGATCGAGGAAGGCGCGCAGCGCACCGAGATCGTGGAGTATCGCGACGCCGACGGCGCGCTCGTCGCCGCCGTGCTCGCCGACCGGCTCGCGGACGGCTGGTCGCTGGTCTACAGCTTCTTCGAGCCCGAGCTGCCCGCCCGCAGCCTCGGCGCCTACATCATTCTCGACCATGTCGAGCGCGCCCGTGCAGAAGGCCTTCCTTACGTCTATCTCGGCTACTGGGTGCAAGGCAGCCCGAAGATGGAATACAAGGCGCGTTACCGGCCGCTGGAGATTCTCGAGCCGGCGGGCTGGCGGCGTCTATCCGACGAGGAGGCCGCGTCCGACACGCCACTGCCGCTCGACGGCGCACGATTCGAATGATCTAAACGGCGCGCAAGACGGACGCAGAGCCGCAACGCGCTTCAGGGGGAGAAAAACATGGATCGCCGCACATTTCTGTCCGGGGCCGCCGTGGTCGCCGCGGGCGCCGCTTCGGCCTGTTCCCAGGAAGGCGCAGAGCAGACCGCGCCGGCAGCGCCCGCAGTCAATCGCGGCCGCACCCGCAAGCTGCGCATGGTCACCACCTGGCCGGCCGGCTTTCCGGGGCTGGGGACCGCGGCTGAGCGGACTGCACAGCTGATCGGGGAAATGAGCGGCGGCGCGCTCGAGGTCGACGTCTACGGCGCGGGCGAGATCGTCGGCGCGTTCGAAGTGTTCGACGCGGTCTCCAACGGCGTGGCGGACATGTACCACGCCGCCGAGTATTACTGGCAGGGCCGCTCGCCCGCCTACAACTTCTTCTGCTCGGTCCCGATGGGCATGACCGCCTACGAGATCATGGCCTGGGTGGAGTACGGCGGCGGCCAGGAGCTGTGGAACGAGCTCGCCGGCCAGTTCAACATCATCGCCTTCCAGGCCGGCAACACCGGCCACCAGATGGGCGGCTGGTTCAAGCGCGAGGTCAACACGCTCGAAGACTTCCGCGGCCTGAGGATGCGCATCCCGGGTCTTGGTGGCGCGGTGATCCGCGAGCTCGGCGGCGCGGCGGTCGCGCTTTCAGGCGGGGAGATCTACCAGTCGCTTCAGTCCGGCGCGATCGACGCGACCGAATGGGTCGGCCCCTGGAATGATCTCGCCTTCGGCTTCTACCGCGAAGCCCCCTTCTATTACGGCCCGGGCTTCCACGAGCCGGGATCGGCGCTGGCGGTCGGCATCAATCGCGGCGTCTGGGACGGGCTTCCCGCCGACCAGCAGGCGATCGTGCGCTCCGCGTGCCGTGCGGCGAACAACCAGTCGCTGGCGGAATTCACCTATCAGAACGGCCTGGCGCTCCGCACGCTGACGGGCGAGCACGGCGTGCAGCTCAGAAGCTTCTCCGACGAGATCTGGCGCGAGGTCGGCCGCATCGCCGAGCAGGTGGTCGCCGACACCGCGAACGCCGATCCGCTGACCCGCAGGGTCTATGACAGCTATCTGCAGACCCGGCGTCTGGGCCGCGACTGGGCGAACGTCTCCGACGCGCCCTACTACCAGAAACGCGAACTGGTCCTCGGGCGCTAAGCGATGCGGGCCGGCGACGTCCTTCTCATCGCGATCATCGCGGCGAGCGTCGCCGGCGTCGCGGCCGACGCGGCGAGCTCAGGCGCGCTCGGCGGCTGGCTGTCTGCGAACCTGTCGGCGATCGGGCTGACCGCCGGCCGGGTGATCGGCTGGATCGGCCTAGTCCTTTCACCGCTCATCCTGCTGCCGCTCGCCGCCGCGCTCTGGGGCCGTTTCGCCGGCCTGCCCGATCCGGTCGCCGGTTTCCTCAGCGCCGGTGCGAAGACGATCGACGCGATCTCGATCACCGTCGCCGACGCGGTCCGCTGGGCCGGGCTGGCGCTGGTCCTGATCACTGCCATCATCGTGATCCAGCGCTACGTGTTCGGCGTCTCGATCACGGTGCTGCAGGAGAGCGTGATCTATCTGCACTCGATCCTATTCCTCCTGTCGAGCGCGGCCGCGCTTCTGACCGGCGGGCATGTGCGGGTCGACATCCTCTATTCCAAACTCAAGGCGCGCGGGCGGGCCTGGACCGATCTGTTCGGCACGTATCTGGCGCTCATTCCGATGAGCTGGCTGATCCTAGAGACCTCGCGTTCCTATGTCGGCGGGGCCTGGCGCATTCTCGAGCGCTCGCGGGAGAGCGACGGCCTGCCTCTGGTCTTCCTTCTGAAGACCGCGATCCCGCTGTTTGCGGTGATGATGATCCTTCAGGGCCTGTCCATGGCCGCCCGCGCCGCTCTCACCCTGTCGGGCCGGCAGGCCCCCGCGACCGGTGAGAACGCCGGCGATAAAGAACTCTAGGGGGGGCGGGCGTGGCGCTGTTTCTGGAAATCCTGCCCTTCCTGATGTTCATCGCGGCGTTCGCTGCGCTGCTGCGCGGTTATCCGGTCGCGTTCAGCCTGGCCGGCGTAGGCATCGCCTTCGCGCTTCTGGGCCTGGCGCTCGACATCTTCGACCCGCTGCATCTGCGCGCCTTCCCGCAGCGCATCTACGGCAACATCATGGAGATGGACAAATCCATCCTCGTGGCGGTGCCGCTCTTCGTCTTCATGGGCGTCATGCTGGAAAAATCCCGCATCGCCGAGGAACTCCTCGAAGCGATGGGCGCGCTGTTCGGCACGATGCGGGGCGGGCTCGGCATTTCAGTCGTGGTGGTCGGCGCCCTGCTCGCCGCCTCGACCGGCATCGTCGGGGCCACGATCGTGACGATGGGGCTCCTCTCGCTGCCGACCATGCTCAAGCGGGGCTACGATCCCGCGCTCGCCTCGGGCTCGATCGCCGCGGCCGGCACGCTGGGGCAGATCATCCCGCCCTCGATCGTTCTGGTCCTGCTGGGCGATCAGCTGAGCTCGGCCTACGCCGAGGCGCAACGCGCCCAGGGCATATTCTCACCCGACATCGTCTCGGTCGGCGATCTGTTCGCCGGCGCGCTGATCCCCGGCCTGATCCTCGTGCTGATCTATGTCGGCTATCAGGTCGGGACCGCGATCCTCAGACCCTCCGCCGCGCCGGCCATCCCGCGCGAGGAGCTGAAAGCGGACTGGGGCAAGATCCTCGCCGCGCTCGTCCCGCCGCTGGTGCTGATCATCGCCGTGCTCGGCTCGATCCTGGGCGGGCTCGCCACGCCCACAGAAGCCGCCGGCGTCGGCGCGGTCGGCGCGACCCTGCTCGCTGGCTTCCGCAACGCCGGGGTGAAGACCAATCCGGTGCGGGGCAGGATCGTCGTGGGGGTTTCGGCGGCCGCCCTGCTCTGCCTGATCGCCACGCCGCTGATCTTCGATCTCAGGTCCGGCGCGTCGGGAACCGGGCTCGTCATCGCCTACGCGCTCGCCGCAATCGCCGCGGCCGGAGGCGTCTGGGCGCTGGTGCGGCTGTTCCGCTCCGGCGTTCTGGACGCGGTGATGAAGGCGACCGCGCAGATCAGCGCCATGGTGTTCGTGATCCTGATCGGCGCGAGCCTCTTCGCGTTGGTCTTCCGCGAGCTCGGCGGGGACGAGAGCGTCCGCCATGCGCTCGAAGCCGTGCCCGGCGGCGTGTTCGGTGCGCTCGCGGTGGTCATGCTGGTGATGTTCCTTCTGGGCTTCTTCCTCGATTTCATCGAGATCACCTTCGTGGTGGTCCCGATCGTCGCGCCGATCCTTCTGATGATGGGGGTCGATCCCGTCTGGCTCGGCGTTCTGATGGCGCTCAACCTTCAGACCAGCTTCCTGACCCCGCCCTTCGGCTTCGCGCTGTTCTATCTCCGGGGCGTCGCGCCCAAAGAGGTGAAGACAGGGGCGATCTATCGCGGCGCTGCGCCTTTCGTCATCATACAGCTTCTGATGATCGCCGCCGTCGCCGCCCTGCCCTGGCTCGCCACGGCCCTGCCGAACGCACTCTATGACTGACAACGCCCGCCGACTGTCGCTTCAGAGGACCTTCATCGCAGCGCTCGCTCTGCTGCTGACGGGCGTCTTCCTGTGGATGATCAAGGCTTTCCTGAGCGCGCTCTTCCTCGCGGCGGTGCTCGCGATCTTCGTCTTCCCGATGCAGCTTTTCTTTTCAAAGCTCTTCGGCGGACGCGACAAGCTCGCGGCGAGCATGGTGCTGATCGTCACGCTGTTCCTGGTGCTGCTGCCGCTTCTGGCGATCCTCGCGCTGGTCGCCGAACAGGCGGTCGATGTCGGCCAGACGGTGATCCCCTGGGTGCAGGAGCAGATCCGCGCGTTCCGGGCCGAAGGCTTCGCGGGCCTTCCTGACTGGGTCCCCTTCCGCGACGCGCTGGCCCCCTATCAGGAGCAGATGGCCGCCCGGCTCGGCGAAGCGGTCTCCGGGCTCGGCGGCATTCTGGTGGGCGGCGTGCGGCGGGCGACGGGCGGCGCGCTGAGCTTCTTCCTCAACGTCGTCATCCTGCTTTTCGCACTGTTCTACCTTCTGACCTCGGGCCCGCGGGCGCTGAAATACGCCCTGGCGCTTCTGCCCATGCAGCCCGACGACCGCGACCTTCTGGCCGAGCGCACGCTCTCCACGATCCGGGCGACGGTGAAAGGCACCTTCGTCATCGCCATCATCCAGGGCGCGCTCACCGGCGGCGCGCTGGCCGTGGCCGGCGTGCCGGGCGCAGCCTTCTGGGGCGCGATCGCAGGTGTGCTGTCGGTCATTCCGGGCGTCGGCCCGCCGCTCGTCTGGCTTCCCGCCTCGATCTGGCTCTGGGTGAACGGCGAGCAGGTGCCCGCTGTCGCGCTCTTCGCCTGGGGCGCGGCGGTGGTGGGCGTCGTCGACAATCTGCTGCGCCCGGTTCTGGTGGGTCAGGACGCGAAGATGAGCGACCTGATGGTGCTGCTCTCCACGCTGGGGGGTCTCACCCTGTTCGGCGCGGTGGGCATCATCGTCGGCCCGGTGATCGCCGCGCTCTTCACCTCGGCCTGGTATATCTACGCGGAAAGCTTCAAGGGCCTGCTCGCGCCCAGCGAGCCGATCCCCCATCGCGGCGATGACGAGGACGAAAAGGGCTAGGCGGTGGCCAGAGGCGGCGCGGCGCCGGCGTAGGCGCGCAGGGCGTCGATCCGCTTTTCGATCGGCGGATGGGTCATGAACAGGCCCATGAATCCTGCGCTGTCGTCATGCAGGAACATCTGTCTGAGTTCGCGCGGCGCGTCCTTCACCGCGCTACGGCCGGAAACCTTTTCGAGCGCGGAGATCATCGTTTCGGGGTTTTTGGTGAGTTCGACCGCGCCGGCGTCGGCCATGTATTCGCGAGAGCGCGACATGGCGAAGCGGATGACGATCGCCAGCACCCAGCTCAGCGCGACGATCCCGAGCGCGATCAGCAGGATCACGCCCGCATTGCCCGACTTGCCCCGGCGCGCCCCGCCGAGCCGGGCGGCCGAACCTCGCAGCACGCCGCGCGTGAGGATCTCGCCGACGAACGAGATGATGCCGACGAAGATCACCGCGATCACCAGAAGCCGGACGTCGCGGTTTCGCACATGGCTGAGCTCATGGGCGAGGACCGCTTCGAGCTCGGCGTCGTCGAGCGTGTCGATAAGCCCGCGCGTGACCGTGATCGCCGCGCTCTTCTCGCTGAGCCCGGACGCATAGGCGTTCAGCGCGCCGCTTTCGATGATCCTGAGCGAAGGCATGGTCAGCCCGCGCGAAATGCAAAGATTTTCAAGGAGGTTGTAGAGCCGCGGTTCGGCTTCGCGCTCGACCCGGCGGGCGCCGGCGGCGCGGTCGATGATCGCCTGGTGCCAGAACCAGGCGGCGAGAAACCAGACGAAAGCTGCGGCGACCGCAAAAGGCGCGGCCTGCATCGTATAGCTGAGCGCCAGCCGGTGCTGATCGGCGAGCGCGAACCTCCCGCCTTCGAGCGCGCCATACCCGATGAGCAGCAGGATGACCGCATAGGTCAGCGCCAGCAAAAGCACTGGAAACCCCGCCATCAGGGCGAGGCTCTTGAGATTATTGTTCCAGATATGGGTGCGCAGACCGATCGCGGTCATGCGCCCGCTCCGAGACGGCTGGCGCGCGCCGAGGCGCCCCTCCCTCCCCCTCGGGGGAGGGAAAAGGCCGGCGTGCGCTTCATCGGCCCTAGAACTTCACCTGCGGGCCGGCGTCGACGCGGGCGCGTTCGGACGCGGCCACCTCGAAGAACTCCTCGGACTTGAAGCCGAAGGAGTTCGCCAGCACCACGGCGGGAAACTGCTCGATCGCGGTGTTGTACTCGGCCACCGCGTTGTTGAAGAAGCGCCGGGCCGCGGCGATCTTGTTCTCGAGATCGGCGAGCTCGTTCTGCAGCGACAGGAAGTTCTGGTTCGCCTTGAGGTCGGGATAGGCTTCGGACAGCGCGAAGAGCTGGCGCAGCGCGCCCGACAGCATGTTCTCGGCCTGGGCGAGCTCCTTGGTGGAGCCTGCGTCGACCGCCTGCTGGCGCGCCTGAACGACGCGTTCGAGCGTCTCTTTCTCGTGGCTGGCGTAGCCCTTCACCGTCTCCACCAGGTTCGGCACCAGGTCGTGACGCTGTTTCAGCTGCACGTCGATGTCGCCCCAGGCCTGGCGCGTGGTCTGCCTGAGCGCGACGAGCCGGTTGTAGATGAGGACGACGACGAGGCCGACCAGCACGATCAGGCCCAGAATGATCAGTTCCATACGCTCCGCTCCCGCTCGGGCGCGCCGCGCCCCGTGTTCCGTCCCTACCGCTTTACCCCAGCTTCGCTCCGCTCGCCAACGCGCAGCGTCGGAGTTTGCTTGATCAGACCCTAGCGCGCGTCGAAGGTCTTCGACGAAAACCCGCGCGGCGCCATGCGGCCGGCCTGGGCGCGCCTGGCCTCGTAGAGCTTCCATTGCTCGACCGGGTGACGCCGGCCGGCCGGGTCGATCCGCACCAGGCCTTCGCTGCTGTCGAACACGGCGATGTCGGCGATCTCGCCGCCCTTGCCGCCGAGCAGGCGCACGCCCTTGCCGCGGGTCATCTCCGGGATCTCGTCAAGCGGGAAGACCAAGAGCTTGCCGTTCTTGCCGATCACCGCGACACGGTCGCCGGCCGCCGCGATCGCGGCCATCGCCTTTTCGCCGGACTGCACGTTCAGCACCTGGCGGCCGGCCCGCTTGGAGGCAGGCAGGTCCTTCTCCGACACCAGGAAGCCGTGCCCGGAGGTCTGCGCGATCAGCAGCTTGCGCTCAGGCTCGTAGCGGAACAGCGCGATCGGCTCGGCGGCCTCATCGAGATCGACCATCAGCCGGACCGGCTCGCCGAAGCCCCGCCCGCCGGGCAGCTTGGAGGCGTCGAGCGTGTAGAACCGCCCGTCGGTCGTGAACATCAGAAGCTTGTCGGTCGTCTCGGCCTTCACTGCGAACAGCGTTTCGTCGCCGTCCTTGTGCTTGAGCCCCGACAGGTCGTCGACATGGCCCTTCAGCGCACGGATCCAGCCCATTTTCGACAGCACGACCGTAACCGGCTCGCGCGCGATCAGCGCTTCCTCCACCGCGTCGGCGAGGTCGGCGGCGGGCGCGTCGGCGAAGTCGGTGCGGCGCTTGCCGATCGTGGTGTTCGGACCGAAGCGCTTCTTCACCTCGGCGACTTCCTCGTCGACCTTCTTCCACTGCAGCGCCTCGTCGCCGATCAGCGCGGTCAGCTCGTCGCGCTCGGCCTGGAGGCGCTCCTCCTCGGCGCGGATCTCCATCTCCTCGAGCTTGCGCAAGGAGCGCAGTCGCATGTTGAGGATCGCCTCGGCCTGCCGGTCGCTCAGCTTGAACGCCTTGATCAGCTCCTCCTTGGGATGATCCTCATAGCGGATGATCCGGATCACTTCGTCGAGATTGAGGAAGGCGATCATGTAGCCGGCCAGCACTTCGAGCCGGTCGGTCACCTGCTCCAGCCGCTTTTCCGCGCGCCGGCGGACCACGACGCGGCGATGGTCGAGCCAGATCTGCAGCGCCTCGCGTAAGCCCACCACACGCGGCGCGCCGCGCGGATCGAGCACGTTGAGGTTCAGCGCGAAGCGGACCTCCAGATCGGTGAGCTTGAACAGGCTCTCCATCAGAAGCTCGGGATCGATCGTCCGGCTCTTCGGCTCGAAGACCAGGCGGATGTCTTCCGCGCTTTCGTCCATCACGTCGGCGAGCAGCGGCAGCTTCTTGCCTTCAAGAAGCGCGGCGATGCGCTCGATCAGCTTGGCCTTCTGGACGAGATAGGGGATCTCGGTGACCACGATCTGCCACTGGCCCCGGCCCAGATCCTCTTTCTCCCACCGCGCGCGCAGGCGGAATCCGCCGCGCCCGGTCTCGTAGGCGTCGAGCATGCTTTCGCGCGGTTCGACGCAAATTCCGCCGGTCGGGAAATCAGGTCCCTGCACGTAATTGAGCAGCGTCTCGGTCTTCGCGTTCGGCGTCTTGATGAGGTGGCGCGCCGCATCGCACAGCTCGGCGGCGTTATGGGGCGGGATGTTCGTCGCCATGCCCACCGCGATGCCGGCCGAGCCGTTCGCCAGAAGGTTCGGGAAGGCGGCCGGCAGCACGATCGGCTCGGAATCCTCGCCGTCATACGTCTCGCGAAAATCGACCGTGCCCGCGTCGTAGTCCTTGAGCAGCAGCTGGGCGGCTTCGGTCAGGCGCGCCTCGGTGTATCGCATGGCCGCCGCGCCGTCGCCGTCGACATTGCCGAAATTGCCCTGCCCCTCGACCAGCGGGTAGCGGCTGGCGAAATCCTGCGCGAGACGGACGAGCGCCTCGTAGACCGCCTGATCACCGTGAGGGTGGAAGCGGCCGATCACGTCGCCGACCACGCGCGCGGACTTCTTGAACGCCGCCTCGGGGTCGAGCTTCAAGAGCCGCATGGCGTAGAGCAGCCGGCGATGGACCGGCTTCAGCCCGTCGCGCGCGTCGGGCAGCGCCCGCTGGGTGATGGTCGACAGCGCATAGGCCAGATAGCGCGAGCTCAGCGCTTCGTCGAAGCCCTGCTCGAAAATCCGTCCGCCCTCGCCGGTGAACTGCTCGCCCATGACGCCGCCCGTGCCGCTTTCGTGATTCGTTCAGCGCTCAGTATAGGCGGTCGCACGCCGCCCCGTCGCCAGCGGCTGCAGGGGTTTTGCACAGGCGGATGAAGCGGTGGGGTGCGGAGCGCCGCCCTATAGCAGCCCCGCCGCCTCCAGCCGCTCGATCATTCTGGCGCGGGCGTCCGGCAGGCGCTTGTCGGCGGGCCAGAGGACGCGGCGGTCGATGAAATGGGCGGTGAGCTTCAGGCCTGCGGCGACCGCGCCGGGCTCCACCGCGCCCGAGCCGACGAGAAAGCCGGGAAGCGCCAGCATCTTGTCGTGGTAGGGTTTGCCGGCCTCGGCGCTGACCGCCCGGCCTGATTTCGGGCTGACATAGACGAGGTCGTGGGTCTGGCCCGTCGCTGCGCAGCGCCGGAAATCGACGCCGTAGCCCAGGTCCGCCAGCAGACCCGCCTCCCACCGCACATAGAGCGCCGGCCAGAGTTCGGGATCGTCGAGGGCGGAGATCAGCACTTCAAAGGCTTCGGCGACGGCCGGATGGGCTTCGCGCTCGGGCAGGCAGAGCGAAGCCATGGCGCAGGCGGCGTTGAGGCCCGACAGCGCGAGCGGATCTTCCATCAGGTGACCAGCGGAGAGGTCTTCGGCCTCGACCTGAAAGCTTCCCAGATGATCTTCGAGCCGGGCGCGCCAGACCGCCCTCACCCGGTTTCCTGGCTGCAAAACGGGCCGGAGTGCACGCGACCGCCCGCCGCGGACCAGGCCTGCGTGCCGGCCCTGGTCGGAGGTGAGAAGCTCGACGACCGCGCTCGTCTCACCGTGCGGGCGCACGGCGAGGATCCGGCCTGAGCCCGACCACTCCATCAGGCGTCGAAATCAAGTCCGAGCGGGGCGTAGCGCGCCCGCTCCTCGCCCCAGTTCGGGCGCACCTTCACGAACAGGAAAAGGTGAACCTTGCGGTCGAGGAGCGCCTCGATGTCGGTGCGCGCCGCTGTCGAGATCCACTTCACCGTCTGCCCGCCCTTGCCCAGGATGATCGGCTTGTGGCCCTCGCGCTCGACATAAATCGTCTGCTCGATCCGCACGTCGCCGCCCTTGAGCTCCTTGAAGCTGTCGGTCTCGACATGAAGGCCGTAGGGCAGTTCGTCATGGACGCGGAGATAGAGCTTTTCGCGGGTGATCTCAGCGGCCAGCAGGCGCTCGGACAGGTCCGCGATCTGGTCTTCGGGGTAAAGCCAGTGGCTTTCGGGCATCGCCTTGCCGAGGAAAGTCGCAAGGTCTTCGATGCGGTCGCCGTTGCTCGCGCTGATCATGAAGACGTCGCTATAAACCCCTGTTTCATAGAGACTTTGGGACAAAGCGAGAAGCTGGTCGCGCTTGACGAGATCGATCTTGTTCAAAACGAGTACGGCCTTGAACTCATGCGTGCGCAAGCCCTCGATCACACGCTCGACATCCTCCACCGTGCGGCCTTGGCCTTTCAGCTGAGCGGCCGCATCGACGACATGGACGATCGCGTCCGCATCGGTCGCGCCTTCCCAGGCGGCGGCGACCATGGCCCGGTCGAGCCGGCGGCGCGGGCTGAACACGCCGGGCGTGTCGACCAGCACGATCTGCGCGCTGTCGCGCATCATCACGCCGCGCACGTTGAAGCGCGTGGTCTGAACCTTCGGCGTGACGATCGAGACCTTGCGGCCGACGAGCGCGTTCACCAGCGTGGATTTTCCGGCGTTCGGCGCGCCGACGACGGCGACGAAGCCGGCGCGTGTGGGCTCAGCCATGAGCCTTCTCCCGTTTGAGCAGCGCGTCTGCGGCCGCGCGCTGAGCGGCCTGTTTCGATCCGCCCTCGCCGCGCATCGGCGAAAGCCCCTCGACCCGGACCTCGACCTCGAACACGGGCCGGTGATCGGGGCCTTTCTGGCCGAGCGTCTCGTATTGCGGAACGCCGAGCCCCTGGGCTGCGGCCCATTCCTGAAGCGCGGACTTCGCATCTTTCGGGCGCTTGCGCAGCCCCTCGATCTCATCGGCCCAGTAGGTGTCGAAGAAGGCGCGCGCAGCTTCAAGCCCGCCGTCCAGGAACAGCGCCCCGATCACAGCCTCGCAGGCGTCGGCGAGGATCGAGGGCTTCTCCCGGCCGCCGAGGCGCTCCTCAGCCGGGCTCAGACGGATCGCCTCGCCCAGGCCGCAGCGCCGGGCGGCGCGCGCGCAGGCGTCCTTGTTGACGATCGCGTTGAGCCGATGAGCGAGACCGCCCTCGTCCACGCCCTCGAAGGTCGCAAACAGGGTTTCGGCCGCCATCAGGCCGAGCACCCGGTCGCCGAGAAATTCCAGGCGCTCGTTGCTGGCCGAGCGCGAGCGACCGTCCCCGTGCGAGGCGTGGGTGAGCGCGCGCTCGAGCAAAGCGCGGTCCTCGAACCGGTGGTCGATCCGCTTTTCGAACAGGGCCAAACGATCGCTCATGACGGGTCGAGCGCCTCGATCACGACGAAGGCTTGCGCCCAGGGATGATCATCGGTCAGCGTGACATGGATGCGCGTCTGAAGCGGCGCAGGCGCGAGTTCGGCGAGCCGTTCGGCCGCAGCGCCGGTGAGCTTCAGCGTCGGCTTGCCGCCGCGCAGATTGATCACTTCCATCTGTTTCCACGTCACGCCGCGATAGATGCCGGTGCCGAGCGCCTTGGCGCAGGCTTCCTTGGCCGCGAAGCGCTTGGCGTAGGTGTCCACGCTGCGGCGGCGGGACTCCGCCTTGGCGCGCTCGCCCTCGGTGAAGACGCGATTGAGGAAGCGGTCCCCGAAGCGTTCGACGGACCGTTCGATGCGCCGGATATCGATGAGATCGCTGCCGATTCCGACGATCACGCCGCCGCCTCGCGCCGGGCTTCGGCGATCAGCTCGCGCATGCGCCTGACCGCAGCGTCCAGCCCGATGAAGATCGCTTCGCCGATCAGGAAATGGCCGATATTGAGCTCGGCGATTTCGGGGATCGCCGCGATCGGCTTGACGTTCGCAAAGGTCAGCCCGTGACCGGCGTGCGGCTCGATCCCGCGCCTGCGCGCTTCGGCGGCGGCGGCCGCGATGCGCTCGATCTCCGCCCGCGCGCCCTCGACGTCGCCGGCGAAATCGAGCTCGGCGTAACGTCCGGTGTGAAGCTCCACCACCGGCGCGCCGAGCACTTCGGCGACGGCGATCTGGACCGGGTCGGGTTCGATGAAGAGCGAAACGCGGCAGCCCGCATGCGCCAGGCGCTCGACCACCGGGCCGACCTCATTGTGAAGGCGCGCGACGTCGAGCCCGCCTTCGGTGGTCCGCTCCTCGCGCTTTTCAGGGACGAGGCAGGCCGCATGCGGGCCGAAGCGCTCGGCGATCGAAACCATTTCGTCGGTCGCGGCCATTTCGAGATTGATCGGCAGATCGCTCGCAGACCGGATCGCCTCGAGATCGGCGTCGCGGATGTGGCGTCGATCCTCGCGCAGATGCACGGTGAGCCCGTCCGCGCCGGCCTTCTTCGCCATCGCCGCAGCGCGCGCGGGATCGGGGTGCGCGCCGCCGCGCGCGTTCCGGATCGTCGCGACGTGGTCGATGTTCAGGCCGAGGCGGCAGTACTCCATCACGCGAGCCCCCGGCTGCCGGGCTTCATCGCGGGGATGCGCTCGAGTTCAGGCGGCAGCTGGTCGGCCGGATAGGCGGGAAAGCTCACCGTGGCGAGCGCGACCAGCGGCGCGCCCACCTGCGCCTTGCCGCCGGAGCGGTCCACCAGGCAGCCTTCGGCGACGACCTTCGCGCCGGTCTTTTCGATCGCAGCGATGCATTCGCGCGAGCTGAGCCCCGTCGTGACGATGTCCTCGATCACTAGCACCCGGTCCGAGGCGTTCAGTTCGAAGCCGCGGCGCAGGGCGAACTCGCCCTCCTCGCGCTCGACGAACAGGAAGGGCAGCTTCATCTGCCGGGCGGTCTCGTAGCCGGGAATGATCCCGCCGAGCGCCGGGCTGACGATGGCGGTGAAGGGTCCCAGCCCCGCCGCCTCGATCTTCTCAGCCAGCGCCTTGCACAGGCGCGCAGTCCGCTCGGCGTCGCGGAAGACGAGCGCCTTTTGCAGGAAGACCGGGCTTCTGAGGCCCGAAGACAGGATGAAATGGCCTTCGAGCAGGGCGCCTGCGTCCTTGAACTCTGCGAGCACGTCGTCGGCGGTCATGCGGTCTCCGCTGGGGTCTGGTCGTCCTCGGGCGCGGTGTCGTCGACCGAAAAGCGGGCGCGCTCGACGCTCACCACGCGATCGGACGTCTTCAGCGAGGAGATGATGTTGGACAGGTGGCGCGCGTCGAACACCTCGACGTCGAAGGCCATGGCGAAGAAGTCGCGCGTGCGTTCGAGCGTCTTCACATCGGAAATATTGCCGCCCGCCTCGCCCACGGCGCTGGCGAGTTCGGCGAGCACGCCGGGTTCGTTGCGCACCGTGGCGTGAATGCGGCCGACCGACACGGCGTTATGGTTCGCTTCGGGCGTCCATTTCAGGTCGATCCAGTTCGACAGCTCCTCGTCGTCGTCGAAGCGCGCCAGGCGCTCGCAGTCGATGACGTGAACCTCGACGCCGCGCCCGGGGCGCACCACGCCCACGATCCGGTCGCCCGGCATGGGCGAGCAGCAGCCCGCGAAGTGAAGGCTCACCCCCGGGGTCAGGCCGCGGCCGTGCACGTAAAGCTCGCCGCTGGTGTCGGAGATGCGCTCCTTGTCCTGGGGCCGCCGGCCGCGCATCTCGCGATAGCCCGGATAGACCGCTTCAAGCAGCTCGGCGGACCGGATCCGGCCCCGGCCGAGCGCATGGTAGAGGTCCTCGACGCCCTCCAGTTCGAGGCGCTTGAGCGCGTCGCCAAGCCCCGCCTCGCGGAAAACCTTGCCCTCGCGCAGGAAGGCGTGCTCTGCGATGACCTTGCCGATGCGGATGAATTCCTCGGTTTCAGACGAGCGGATCAGCTTGCGGATCGCCGCCCGCGCCCGGCCGGTGATCACCAGATCCTCCCAGCCCGCCGGGGGCTGGCGCACCCCGCCCTTGATGATCTCGACCATGTCGCCGTTATTCAGGCGCGTGCGCAGCGGCCGCTCGCGGCCGTTGATCTTCGCGCCGATCGTGGCGTGGCCGAGCTCGGTATGGACCGCATAAGCGAAATCGAGCGGGGTCGCCCCGCCGGGCAGCGCGATCAGCTCGCCCTTCGGCGTGAAGCAGTAGACCTCGTTGGCGAACATTTCGAGCTTGGCGTGCTCGAGGAATTCTTCCGGATCCCCGCCCTGTTCGAGAATCTCCACGAACGGCCGCAGCCGCTCCAGCGGATCGCCGCCCGCTTCACGCGCGGCTTTAGGATCGTACTGGTATCCACCTGATTTGTAACGCCAGTGCGCCGCCACGCCTGTCTCCGCGACCAGCTCCATCGCTTCGGTGCGGATCTGCAGCTCGACCCGGATATTGCCCGGCCCGATAATGGTGGTGTGAAGGCTGCGATACGAGTTCGGCTTGGGCGTCGAGATATAATCGCGGAAACGTTCGGGCACGCAGCGCCAGGTCTGATGCACCACGCCGAGCGCGCGGTAGCAGTCGTTCGGATCGTCCACCAGAATACGGAAGGCGTAGATGTCGGCGATCTCGTCGAAGCTGACGCCCTTTTTCTCGAGCTTGCGCCAGATCGAATAGGGCCGCTTCTCACGGCCGAAGACCCGGCAGTCGATCCCTGCGTCCGTCAGGCGTTCGGAGAGGCTGGAGGAGACCTGGCTCACGGCGTTCGCGCGCTGGATCCGCATCTCGGCGAGGCGGCGCGTGATGGACTCGTAGGCCGCCTCGTTCATGTTGCGGAAGGCGAGGTCTTCAAGCTCGACGCAGACCCGGTTCACGCCGATCCGGCGCGCGAGCGGGGCGTAGATGTCCAGCGTCTCGCGCGCGATCCGCTCGCGCTTTTCAGGCTTTGGCACGAAATGCAGCGTGCGCATGTTGTGCAGCCGGTCGCACAGCTTCACCAGCAGGACGCGGACGTCCCGGGTGATCGCGACGACCAGCTTCTGAAGGTTCTCCGCCTGCTTGGTGCGCTTGGAGTTGAGCTGCATTTGGCCGAGCTTAGTCACCCCGTCGACCAGCTGGGCGACGTCCTCGCCGAACAGATCCTCGATGTCCTGAAGCGTGGCCGGAGTGTCTTCGACCGTGTCGTGCAGCAGCCCCGTGCAGATCGTCGCCGCATCGAGCCTGAGCTCGGCGAGCAGCATCGCCACCTCGACCGTGTGCCCGTAATACGGCGCGCCAGAATGCCGGGTCTGGCCTTCGTGGGAGGAGCGGGAGAACTCGTAGGCGCGCCGCAAAAGGTCGGCGTCGACCTGCGGGTGGTAGGACTGGACGCGCGCGACCAGATCCTCGGCGCTCGGTATGGCGTCGGCGGGAAGCGTGGGCGCGGACGGGGTCGCCAGCGCGCTCACGGCTTAGAGGCGGCCGTCGGCCGGCCCGTCGCGGTCGGACTGAAGCGCCTTGAGCATGGCGGCTTCGTCCATTTCCGGCTGCGGCAGCGCGGGGCGCTCCTCGGCCTTCTGCTCGCCGCGGCCGTCGCGATCCTCGTCCTCGTCGGAGGGGATGACGCGCTGAAGGCCGGAGACCAGGCTTTCGCCGAGGGCGTCCAGATCGAGCTTGTCCTCGGCGATCTCGCGCAGCGCCACGACCGGGTTCTTGTCGTTGTCGCGATCAAGAAGCAGGGACGCGCCGGCGGAAATGTTCCGCGCGCGATGGGCCGCCAGCAGAACCAGCTGGAAGCGGTTGTCGACCTTCTCGATGCAGTCTTCGACAGTGACGCGGGCCATGAGGGGGAGCGCTCCTTTGGAAACGTCGTAAACCTTGCAAGTAGCCTAGGCGCGCGGCCGCTTCAAGTGCTGCGGCGCAGCGCAAAAAACACCGCCCGCCGGGCGGCATGCGCCCCGGTCGGCCTGCGGCGTCGCCGCGATCAGCTTTTGCAGGCTAGCACCGCTCGCCGGATCGCGCCAGTTCGGCGCAATGTCTCGAAGGGGCAAAAGCACGAAGACCCGGCTCGCCGCACGCGGATGGGGCAAAGCCAGACCGCCCTCGCCCGCCGGCGTCTGCACAAGGCCGCGATAGTCGATCAGGTCGAGATCGAGCGTCCGCGGCGCGTTGCGCCGGCCGCGCACACGGCCGAAGCGGGACTCCGTCTCATGCAGCAGCGCCATCAGCGCCTCGGGGCCGAGATCGGTCTGCACTTCCGCGCAGGCGTTCACGAACGGCGGATCGGTCGGATCGGGCCAGGCCGGGGTGCGCCAGGGCCGTGAGCAGGCGATCGCGGAAACGCCTGCAGCGCCAAGGAAACCCATTGCATGATTAAGGTTTTCAAGGGGCCCCGCCCCCCGGTATGCTTGGTTCGCTCCGAGCGCGATGTAAATGCGTCCCTGAGCGTGATTTGAAGCCGCGTTTCGACTGAAAGGCATAACGTATGACCTTCTACCCCGCCGAGCGCCTCGGCCTGTTCATCGACGGCGCAAACCTCTACTCCGCCGCCAAGGCGCTCGATTTCGACATCGACTACAAAAAGCTGCTCGAGGAATTCCGCAAGCGCGGCCGGCTCGTGCGGGCGAACTACTACACCGCGCTGATCGAAAGCGAGGAATACACGCCGATCCGGCCGCTGATCGACTGGCTGGACTATAACGGTTTCAAGGTCGTCACCAAGGCGGCCAAGGAGTATTCCGACGACACCGGCCGGCGCCGCATCAAGGGCGACATGGACGTCGAGCTGGCCGTCGACGTGCTCGAGGCGGCCTCCTATCTCGACCATATCGTGCTGTTCTCCGGCGACGGCGATTTCCGCAAGGTCGTCGAGGCGGTCCAGCGCAAGGGCGCGCGGGTCTCCGTCGTCTCCACGCTGAAATCCTCGCCGCCCATGGCCAGCGACGATCTGCGCCGTCAGGCGGACGCGTTCATCGAACTCGCCGAGCTTGGCAAGCTGGTCGGGCGCGAGCGCCGGCAGCGCGATTACGACGACGATGAAGACTGAGGCTGCGGCAGTCGCCGAACCGCCGCGCGACTGCCCGCTCTGCCCGCGCCTGGTGGACTTCCGCAAGGAGAACCGCAGCGCGCATCCGGACTGGTGGAACGGTCCGGCCCCGAGCTTCGGGTCCGACGGCGCGCGCCTGCTCGTCGTCGGGCTCGCGCCGGGCTTGCGCGGGGCGAACCGCACCGGCCGGCCCTTCACCGGGGACTGGGCGGGCGATCTTCTTTACCCCACGCTTGCGAAGTACGGCTTCTCCGAAGGCCGGTTCGATCCGGACGGCGAGGACGATCTGCGCCTTGTCGAGGCGATGATCACCAACGCGGTCCGGTGCGTACCGCCGCAGAACAAGCCGACGGGCCCCGAGTGCAACACCTGCCGGCCCTTCCTGACCGCTCGGATCGAACAGCTGCCCCGGCTCGAGGTGGTGATCGCGCTGGGCGGGGTCGCCCATCAGAACACCCTGAGAGCGCTCGGCTACAGGCAGAGCACTTTCAAATTCGCCCACGGCGCGGCGCATGAGATCGACGGCCCGAACGGCCCGCTCACGCTTCTGAACAGCTACCACTGCTCACGCTACAACACGAACACCGGCCGGCTGACCGAGGCGATGTTCCATGACGTGTTCGCGCGCGCCCGCAGCCTGCTGGACGCGGCCTAAGCGGCCTCTTTCGAGCGCCGCGCGGCGTCGGCGACCGGGGCGAGCAGGCGCTGCACGCCTTTGAGCCGGTCCTCGACGCTGGGGAACTCGCCCTTCAGCACCAGCGTGTTGTCGGGCCGGATCTTGTAGTCCTCAGGCCGTCTCGCCATGAGCTTGACGAGTTCGGCCGGGTCCTCGAAGGCGTGATCGCGGAAGGTCGCGACCGCGCCCTTGGGTCCGGCGTCGAGCTTGGCCACGCCCGCGCGCTTGCACAGCGCCTTGATGGCGACGACCTGCATCAGGCTTTCGACTTCCTCGGGCAGCGGACCGAACCGGTCGATCAGCTCGGCGGCGAACGCCTCGCGCTCGGTTTTGGTCTCGAGCCCCGAGAGCCGGCGATAGAGCGCCATGCGCACGTCGAGATCGGGCACGTATTCGTCGGGGATCAGCACGGCGGCGCCGATATTGATCTGCGGCGACCAGTCCCGGCTGTCTTCGGGGTCCGCCCCTTGAAGGCTGGCGACGGCCTCTTCCAGCATGGACTGGTAGAGCTCGACGCCCACGTCCTTGATGTGGCCCGACTGCTCCTCGCCCAGAAGATTGCCCCCGCCCCTGAGATCGAGATCGTGGCTCGCCAGGGTGAAGCCGGCGCCTAGGCTGTCGAGCGATTGCAGCACCTTCAGACGCTTGTCGGCGCCTTCGGTCAGCTTCTGGTTCGCAGGCGTGGTGAGATAGGCGTAGGCGCGGGCTTTCGAGCGCCCCACCCGGCCGCGCAGCTGGTAGAGCTGGGCCAGGCCGAACCGGTCGGCGCGATGGACGACCAGCGTGTTGGCGGTGGGGATGTCGATGCCGGACTCCACAATCGTCGTGGACAGAAGCACGTCGTAGCGGCCCTCGTAAAAGGCGGTCATGATGTCTTCGAGCTGGCTCGCCGCCATCTGCCCGTGCGCCTGAACGAAGCTCACCTCCGGTGTCTGCTCGCGCAGGAATTCCGCGGCTTCTTCAAGATCGGCGATGCGCGGCACCACGAAGAAGCTCTGCCCGCCCCGATAGCGCTCGCGTAATAGCGCCTCGCGCACGGTCACCGCATCGAACGGGGTGACGTAGGTGCGCACCGCCAGGCGATCGACGGGCGGCGTGGCGATGATGGAGAGATCGCGGATCCCGCTCATGGCCAGCTGCAGCGTGCGCGGGATCGGCGTTGCGGTGAGCGTCAGCACGTGCACGTCCGAACGCAGCTCTTTCAGGCGCTCCTTGTGCTTGACCCCGAAATGCTGCTCCTCGTCGACGACCAGAAGGCCCAGACGGTCGAACTTCACCGTCTTGGCGAGCAGCGCGTGCGTGCCCACCACGATGTCGCAATCGCCGCTCTCGAGTTCCTTGCGGGTGGCGGTCGCTTCTTTCTGCCCGACGAGCCGGGACAGCTGGCGGATCTTCACCGGCCAGCCGCGGAAGCGTTCGCAGAAGGTGTTGTAGTGCTGGCGCGCTAGCAGCGTGGTCGGCGCGACCACCGCCACCTGCCGGCCGCTGAGCGCGGTGATGAAGGCCGCCCGCAGCGCCACCTCGGTCTTGCCGAATCCCACATCGCCGCAGATCAGCCGGTCCATGGGACGGCCCCGCTGCAGGTCGGCGAACACGTCCTCGATCGCGTTGAGCTGGTCGTCGGTTTCCGCATACGGAAAACGCGCCGCGAACTCGTCATAGAGCCCGCTGGGCGGCTCGATCACTTCGGCGTCCCGGGCGTTGCGCTGGGCGGCGATCTTGATGAGCTGGTCGGCCATGTCGCGCAGGCGCTTCTTCGCCTTGGCCTTGCGCGCCTGCCAGGCCGCCCCGCCGAGCTTGTCGAGCTGAGCGGTCTCGCTGTCCTGCCCGTAGCGGCTCAGAAGCTCGATATTCTCGACCGGAAGGTAGAGCCTGGACTGGCCGGCGTATTCGAGCTCCAGACAGTCATGCGGCGCTTCCCCGACGGTCAGGGTCTTCAGGCCCAGATACCGGCCCAGCCCGTGATCGGCGTGCACGACCAGATCGCCGGTCGACAGCGCGCCGGCTTCGGCGATGACGTCTGAGGATTTCTTGCGCTTTCTGGGCCGGGCCAGCCGGTCGCCGAGCACGTCCTGTTCGCTGATCACCGCGAGGGATTCGGTTTCAAACCCGCGTTCGAGGGGCAGCACGATCCGGCCGACGACCTTCTTGTCGAGCGCGGCCGCCGCGCTCCAGTCCTCGGCAGGCTTGATCGGCGACAGTCCGTGTTCGGACAGAACGCTGGCCAGCCGGTCGGACGCGCCCTCGGTCCAGCTGGCGAACAGCACGTGCTTGCCCGCCTTCCTGAGGCTGACCGCATGTTTGGCCGCCACGTCGAAGACGTTCTGGTCGGCCTGGCGTTCGGCCGCGAAAGTCCGTCCCTGCTTGCCGCCGAGATCGACCGCGCCGGGGCCGGCCTCCTGAAAGGCGGTGAAGCGGCGCGCAGGCCGGGCCTCGATCGCCGCGTCCCAGGCTTCTTCGGTCAGGTAGGTCGCTTCGGGTTCGATCGCCCGGTAGGCCGGCGCGCCCATCGCGCCAGCGCCCTGTTTCTGGGCGTCCTTGCGGGCGGCGTAATAGTCCCGGATCTGTTCGAGCCGTTCTGCGCGCGCGTCGCGCACCAGCGGGTCGAGGCCGATGAGCGCGTCCTCGCCGACATAATCGAACACGGTGTCCAGCCGCTCGTGAAACAGGGCGAGCCAGTGTTCCGCACCGTTGGGCCGCGCGCCGGCGCTGACGCTGTCATAGATCGGATCGCCCTGCCCGGCCGCGCCGAAGCGCTTGATGAACCCTGAGCGAAAGCGCGAGATCGAGGCGGCGTCCAGAACGATCTCGCTGACCGGGGTGAAGGCGGCCTCCTTGAGCTGCCGTGTCGTGCGCTGGGTTTCGGGATCGAAGGCGCGGACCGTCTCCAGCGTGTCGCCGAAGAAATCGAGCCGGACCGGCTCCTCGGCGTCGGCGGGGAAGACGTCCACCACCCCGCCCCGGATCGCGTAGTCGCCGCGCTCGGTCACCGTGCCGGTGCGCGCATAGCCGTTCGCGGCGAGGTGGGTTTTCAGATCCTCGATATCGAGCGTGCCGCCGGGCGTGGCGCGCAAGCCCCCGCCCGCCATCGCCTCTTTCGGCGCGCAACGCTGCAGCACCGAATTCACCGTAGTCACGACGATCAGCGGCGCCTCGCCTGAATAGCTCGCGAGCCTGTGCAGGCCGCCCGCCCGGCGCGCCGCGGTGCGCGGGCTGGGGCTGATCCGGTCATAGGGCTGGCAATCCCAGGCCGACAGGCGCAGCCGCGCGATCTCAGGCGCGAAGAAGGCGCAGGCGCTCTCGAACGCACGGGCGCGCGCCTCGTCCGACGCGACGAACATCGCGATCCCGCCGCGTGTACGCACGAGGTCTGTGAAGATCAGCGCGTCATACCCGTCCGGCGCCCCGCACACGGTCAGGGTCTCAGGGCTGCGGGCGAGCTTTTCGAGTTCGTTCACGGGCGGGTCCTCAAACGAAAAAGCGCCCGCACGGCGCAGCCGGGCGGGGTGTGGTGGTGTCGTCACGGGCCGATATGTCTCCCCCCGCGAGCGGGGGGAGTGGCCCGAAGGGCCGAGGGGGGCTGCAGCGGCATCAGTGCGCGCCGCCCCCTCCGTCCGCTTCGCGGACACCTCCCCCGCGAGGCGGGGGAGGACAACCGCGCGTTATCTCGCCTCGCCGGTCAAACCCCCGGCCCGTCGCCTTCGCTCGCGGCGCGGTCGAAGCGGAAGGCCTTGAGCTGGTCGAGCACCGGACCGTCGTAATTCGCCGGCGTCTCCAGCGTTCCGGAGATCCAGCCGTAGACCTCGGTGTCCGGCGCGTCCAGCAGCCGCTCGAACTCGTCGATCTCGGCGGCGCTGAGATCATCGAGCCGCGCATCGGCGAACCGGCCCATGATGAGATCGGCCTCCTTGAACCCCCGCCGCCAGGCGCGGAAGGTCAGCCGCTTCTTGCGGTCCTCGGGGTTCACGGGCGTGTTCGGATCAGTGAAAGGATCGTCGCTCATGGGCCGCGCATATAGCGCGGGGGTCCGGGCGGGTGAAGGGTGAGCGCTGGTCGGCGCAGCCGATCAATCGACCCGGTGGGTCGATTGAAAGCAGCGAACGGGCCGGCAGGCCATGGCAGGCGCTGGTCGCGGGCGCCTATTCCAACCGCTCTGCGATCCACATCTTGATGAGCGATTGCCGCGTCACGCCCAGATGGCGCGCCTGCTTGTCGAGCGCGTCGACCACCCAGGAGGGAAAATCGACGTTCACGCGGCGCGGCGCGTCGTTCGGGCGGCGAGCCGAGGACCAGTCCACGGCGGCGGACACGTCTTCGCCCGCATCGAAAGCGGCGTCGAAATCTCTAGCCTTCATAGGCGGCGATCTCCTCCTTGCGTGCGCGCCGGACCGAGATGATCCGGATGCTTTCGTTCTGCGGCGTCCAGACCGCAGTCCAGTGTTTCCCGTCGATGAGGCCGATCGAGACGAAGCGCGGCTCGTCGACGGTCCGTGCCGCAGCTTCAAGGAGCCACGGATCAAGCCAGAGCGCCTGCGCCTGTTCGAAATCGATCCCGTGCTTCTCGCGGTTCGCCTCGCTCTTGGCCGGATCGAAGGAAAATTTCATGGAGAGATAGAGTATATTTTCTATACCTTTTTGAGAAGGGTGCCTGTGCAGGCCGGGACATTCCGCTGAACGGCTTCCCCTCCCCGCCCCGCGCGACCAAACTCGCGCCCATGCGCCCGCAGATTCTCTTTCCCCTTTTCGCCGACCTGACCACGATCAAGGGGGTCGGGCCGCGCCTGGCCGCCCTGATCGAGAAGGTGGCCGGCTCGCGGGTGAAGGATCTGGTGCTGACCGCGCCGACCGGGCTGGTGGACCGCACGCGGCGGCTGGCGATTTCGGATGCGGGCGACCAGGGCGGGCTCGTCACGATCGAGGCGGTGGTCGAGGTCCATGTGCCGCGCCCAACCATGAAGCAGCCCTACAAGGTGCGCATGCGCGACGAGACGGGCTTCCTGCATCTCGTCTTCTTCAACGCCAAGGCCGATTATCTGCGCCGCGTGCTGCCCGAGGGCGCGCGCCGGGTGGTGTCGGGCAAGGCCGAGCGGTTCGGCTCGGAGGTGCAGATCGTCCATCCCGACCTCGTCGCCGCGCCTGACGAGATCGGGGAGGCCGATCTCCTCCAGCCGGTCTATCCGCTCACCGCCGGTCTGAGCGCCGGCGTGATGCGCAAGGCGGTCAGGGGCGCGCTCGAGGCCACGCCCGACCTGCCCGAATGGATCGACGCCTCCCTGCTGAACCGCGAAGGCTGGCGAGGCTGGCGCGCGGCGCTGTCCGAGCTGCACGCGCCGCAATCGGGCATGGAGCTGATGCCTGAAAGCCTGACGCGGCGCAGGCTCGCGTTTGACGAGCTGTTCGCCCATCAGCTGGCTCTGAAGATCGCCCGCGCCGAACGCCGCGCGCGCCGCGGACGTGCGCTGAGCGGCACCGGGCGGACGGTGCAGGCCGTGCTCGATCACGCCCCCTTCACCCCTACAGGCGCGCAGATGCGGGCTTTTGAAGCGGCGAAGACCGACATGGAGAGCGCGCAGCGCATGATGCGGCTCGTCCACGGGGATGTGGGTTCGGGCAAAACCTTCGTCGCCGCGCTCTGCGCCGCGCACGCCGCCGAGGCCGGGGTGCAGACCGCGCTGATGGCCCCCACCGAGATCGTCGCGCGCCAGCATGCGAAGGTGCTCGAAGCCCTGCTCAGCCCCGCAGGCGTGAGCGTCGTCGCGCTGACCGGCCGCGACAAGGGCCGCGCGCGCGCCGAGCTGACCCAAAAAATCGCCAGCGGCGAAGCCCAGGTGGTCTGCGGCACGCACGCGCTCTTCCAGCAAAGCGTGGATTTCGCCGATCTGGGACTGGTCGTGATCGACGAGCAGCACCGGTTCGGCGTGTCCGACCGCAGGAAGCTGACCTTGAAAGGCGCCGCGCCTGACGTTCTGGCGATGAGCGCGACGCCCATACCCCGCACCCTCACCCTCGCCGCCTTCGGCGATCTCGACGTCAGCCGGCTCGACGAAAAACCCGCAGGCCGCGTGCCGCCGACCACGCGCGTGGTCAATGCGAGCCGGCTGTCCGAAGTGGTCGAGGGGCTCGGCCGGGCGATAAGGAAAGGCGAGCGGGCCTACTGGGTCTGCCCTCTGGTCGAGGACAGCGACGTCTCCGACCTCGCCGCCGCCGAGGCGCGCCATCACATGCTCGGCGAAATGCTGCCCGGCGTTCGGATGGGGCTGGTGCACGGCCGCATGCCCGCCCGCGACAAGCAGCAGGCCGCCGAGGATTTCCGCGCCGGGAAGATCGATCTTCTGGTGGCTACGACCGTCATCGAGGTCGGCGTGGACGCGCCGGACGCGACCATCATGGTGATCGAGCACGCCGAGCGCTTCGGCCTGGCCCAACTGCACCAGCTGCGCGGCCGGGTCGGGCGCGGCGACAAGGCCTCGACCTGTCTGCTGCTCTATCACGGCGAACTCGGCGAGACCGCGCGCGCGCGACTGGACGTGATGCGCCAGACCGACGACGGCTTCCAGATCGCGGAGAAGGACTGGGAGCTTCGGGGTTCGGGCGACCCGCTCGGCCTGCGCCAGTCGGGCCTACCGCATTACCGCATCGCCGATCTCGCCGCCCACGCCGACCTGCTCGAACTCGCGAGCGAAGCGGCGCGCTACGAGGTGGCGAAAGAAGACATGTTCGCCGGCGAACGCGGCGAAGCGCTGAGGGCCCTGCTCTACCTCTTCGAACGCGACGAGGGGATCAGATTGATGCGGGGCGGGTGAGCCCTAGGCCCGCTTGCCGGACTCCGGCTCCGCCGGATCGTCGGGCATCGTCCCCGCCCCCGCCTTGATCGGCGCATCGGCAGGAATCGCGCCTTCGGGCAGGCGTTCGGGCGTGACCATGCCGAAACTGATGATGAGCTTGGCGGCTTCCTCGACGGTGAGGTCGAGCTTCACGACGCTGGCCTCGGGCACGAACAGCAGAAAGCCCGAGGTCGGGTTCGGCGTGGTCGGGATGAACACCCCGATCACCGGACCGCCCTTGCCGACCACCTCGCGGATCACTCCGCGCCCGCGGCTCGCCACGAAGGCGACGGCGTAGCTGCCCTTCATCGGGTATTCGACCAGCACGACCTCCTTGAAGGAGTTCTGCTGGCCCTGGAACACTGTTTCCACGATCTGCTTGAGCGCGGAATAGATGTTCCGGATCAGCGGTACGGAATTGACGATTCGCTCGCCGATATCGATCAGCGTGCGCCCGAAAATGTTCGCCGCCAGCGCGCCCAGAAGCGTCAGTCCGAGGATCGCGATCAGAAGGCCCATGCCGGGAATGGCGAAAGGCAGATAGCTTTCGGGATTGTACCGGTCGGGGATGAGCGGCTTGATCACCCGGTCGACGAAGCCGACGAAGGTGTAGATCAGCCATACGGTGATCGCGATCGGCGCGGCGACCACGACGCCGGTGAGAAATCTGTTTCTGAGCCAGCGCAGCACGGGCGGGGTCTCCAAGGGCGAGCGAAGTCATCTAACGCCGCTTCGGCGGGTAGGTATATGGCCTCGTCCGGCGCTGCGGCGAAATCAAGGCGCCGCGGCGCTTGCCCGAACCGCTAGCCGGGCCGTATTTTGACGCCATGTCCGTGATGTCACGCCTTTGGCCGCAATCGGTTTTCCTGCGCGCGCTGTTGATCGGCGCGGTGGGGTTCGTGCTGTTTCTCGCGCTGGCCGCCGTGCTGCTGCGCGATCAGATTTTCCAGACCCTGCTCGATCCCGGCGTGCCGTTTCAAACCTATGAGCGGCCCGACCCGCCGGACTACGCCGAACCGGCCGCCTGGGCGGCGCGGCCGGGCGGGGAGATCGCCGAGGGCGCCCCGGCGGTGTTCTTCATCCATCCCTCGACCTATGACGGCGGCGGGCACTGGAACGCGCCCTACGACCGGGCGCAGGAAATTGCTGAGGTCGACAGCGTCGCCCTGCCGAACTGGGCCGCGCCGCTCCTCGTCGAAGACGCCGTTCTGTTCGCGCCGCGCTATCGCCAGGCGAGCCTCTACGCGTTCATGAACAATCGCGAGGACAGCGTCCAGGCGCGGCTTCTGGCCTATCAGGACGTTCAGGCGGCCTTCGACCGGTTCCTCACCGAAATCGGCGAGGACCGGCCGATCGTGATCGCCGGCGTCGGTCAGGGATCGCTGCATGCGCTGGGGCTTCTGATCGATCGCGTGGCGCCGTCGGAGGAGCTCAGCCGCCGGCTCGCGGCGGCTTACCTGCTTGAAGCGCCGACCCCGCTCGACCTGTTCGCGGGATCGATGGGCGCGCTGACGGTGTGCGCCGGCCCCGAGCAGGCGCGCTGCGTGCTCGGCTATTCCGCCGTCGAGCCCGACGAGCGCGGCCGGATCGAGGCGCTGACCGAGCGCTCCATGAGCTGGTCGGGTCCCGGCGAGCTCGACTTCGTGTCCAACCGGGCGCTGATGTGCGTCAATCCGATCACCGGGCGGGCGGACGAGGACTACGCCCCGGCGCGGCTGCATCGCGGCGGCGCGGCGGCGGAAGGCCTGAGCTTCGAGGACGCGCCCTCGCCGATGGCCGCGCAGACCGGCGCGCAATGCCAGAACGGTCTTCTGATGGTCGAACAGCCCCGAACACGGGCGCTGCGCCGCCCCGGCCGGCTGGGCGAAGACCGGCGGACCCCGCCCTATAACCTGTTCTACATGGATCTGCGCGAAGACGCGCGACGCCGGGTCGAGACCGTACAGGCGCTTTTAGCCGACGAAGCGCTCTATGCGCCGCCGCTGGGCGATATCGAGGAAGTCGAGGTCTTCGAAGTCAAACCGATCGACGGCTAGGTCTTCTTGTTGCGGTCCTGAAGCACGCGGGCGACGTCGGCGAGGGTCTTGCCGCGCGCCTTCAAGAGCACTGTGAGGTGGAAGACCAGATCGGCCGCCTCGTCGAGCAGCGCCTCCTCGCTCTCCGCCGCGCCGGCGAGCGCGGTCTCCACCCCCTCCTCGCCGACCTTCTGGGCGCATTTCAGCGTCCCCTTGGCGAGCAGTTTCGCGGTGTAGCTCTCGGACGGATCGGCTTCGGCGCGCTCGTCGACGATGCGCTGGAGCTTGCCGAAAAACCCGGTGGACGGCCCCGGCGCGTCGCCGAAACAGGTCGCCGTGCCCAGATGGCAGGCCGGCCCTTCAGGCCGTGCGCGGACGAGAAGCGTGTCGCGGTCGCAATCGACCGCGAACGACACAAAATTCAGAACGTTTCCACTGGTTTCGCCCTTGGTCCACAGACGCTGCTTGGAGCGGGAGAAGAAGGTCACGCGGCCTGTCTCGCGCGTCGTCCTCAGCGCCTCGGCGTTCATATAGCCCAGCATCAGGACCGCGCCGCTGTCCGCGTCCTGGACGATCGCGGGGACCAGCCCGCCGCCCTTTTCAAAGTCGATCTCGCTCACAGCCGGATCTCCACGCCTTCGCCAGCGAGATAGCGCTTGAGCGCGCCGATCTCGATGATCTGCTTGTGAAACACGCTCGCGGCCAGCGCGCCGTCCACGTTCGCGGTCCTGAACACGTCGCGGAAATGGGCCTCCGCCCCCGCCCCGCCCGAGGCGATCAGCGGAACCGGACACACATCCCGAGCCGCGGCGAGCTGTTTGACGTCATAGCCTTCGCGCACCCCGTCCTGGTCCATGCAGTTTAGGACGATCTCACCGGCGCCGCGGTCGCAGACCTCGGCGATCCACTCCAGCGTCTTGCGGTGCTCGGTCGTCGTGCGGCTGGGATCGCCGGTGTTCTTGTGACAGCGCCAGGCCCCGTCGATCACCCGGCTGTCTATGCCCACGACCACGCACTGGCTGCCGAACTCGTAAGCCAGCGTGTCGACGAGATCGGGCGTTTCGAGCGCGGGCGTGTTGATCGAGATCTTGTCCGCACCGGCGAACAGCCGCGCGCGGGCGTCCTCGACCGAACGGATGCCCCCGGCGACGCAGAACGGGATATCGATCGCGCGCGCCACACGGCTCACCCATTCAGGCTCGACCGAGCGCGATTCCGGGCTCGCCGCGATGTCGTAGAAAACGAGCTCGTCCGCGCCTTCAGCGGCGTAGCGCGCGGCGAGATCGACGATGTCGCCGACCACTTCGTGGTTGCGGAAGCGCACGCCCTTCACCACCCGGCCGTCCTTGACGTCCAGGCACGGAATTATCCGGCGCGCTAGCATTTCGACAACGCCTCGGAGAGATCGACCTTGCCCTCGAACAGGGCCCGTCCGACGATCGCGCCAGCCAGCCCCGCGTTTCTCAGCGCGACGAGATCGTCCACAGAAGACACCCCGCCGGAGGCCTGCCACTGGATGTCGCGGCGGATTTTCACGAGGTCCTCGTAAAGGCTGAGATTGGGCCCTTCCATCATGCCGTCGCGGTTCACGTCGGTGACGAGCGCATGGGCGAGCCCGGCCAGACGATAATCGGCCAGAAGCTCCACGAGCGGCTTGACGCTGCGCTGGGTCCAGCCCCGCGTGACCGGATAGGCCGCGCCGTTCTCGAGCCGGACGTCGAAGGCCGCCGCGATCGCAGCGGCGCCGAACTGGCCGATCCAGCCGATCACGGTCTGCGGTTCAGCGACCGCGAGACTTCCGACCACCACCCGGCTCGCCCCGGCGTCGAGCATGGACTTAACGTCCTCGGCGCTGCGCACACCGCCGCCGGTCTGCACGCAGAGCCCGCATTTTGCGACATTCTCGACCAGATCGTGCTGGCGGCGCGTGCCGTCCCGCGCGCCGGACAGATCGACAAGATGCAGCCACTCCGCGCCGGCATCCTTCCAGGCCTGAGCGGCGGCGACGGGATCGCCGCCATAATCGGTCACCGCGTCGAAATCGCCCTTGGCGAGACGGACCACGCGCCCGTCCAGCACGTCGATGGCGGGGTAGAGGATCATGACGGGTTCTCCAGGAAATTCTTCAGAATGCGCGCACCGACGGCCGCCGAGCGCTCAGGGTGGAACTGACAGCCCGCGATGCGGCCCTTGCGCGCGATCGCGGTGATCTCGGCCCCGTAACGCGTGCGGGCGGCCGCGTGGTCCCCGGCGGGCACGTAGAAGCCGTGCACGAAATAGACGCGCGCGCCCGGCTCGATCCCGTCGAGCAACCGCTCGTCTTCAGCGAAATCCTCAAGTGCGTTCCAGCCCATGTGGGGCCACGGCCCGGCCGAACCCGGATCGAGCCGCTCGACCCGGCCCGGGATCAGGCCCAGAAGCGCGCAATCGCTCTCCGCCGACCACTCGAAGAGAAGCTGCATCCCCAGGCACACGCCCAGCAGAGGACGGTCGTCGGCCTTGAGCCGTTCGGCCCAGCCCGACGCCTGCAGCTTGCGCATGGCGGGCCCCGCCGCGCCGACGCCGGGCAGGATCAGCCGCTCGCACGCGGCCGCCTCGTCAGGCGTCGCAGCCAGCACGTAGGGCGCGCAAAGGCGTTCGAGCGCGAAGCGCACCGAGGCGATGTTCGCGGTGGAGGTGTCGATGATGCCGGTGGTCATGAGGAGGGGTCGCTCAAGGACGATGAGATTTTGAATTTAAACGCACGCCTCACTCCCTCCCCCTTTGTGGGGAGGGTGGGCCGGACCGACAGGTCCGGGTCGGGTGGGGGAGCGCCGAGTTCTGCAGAAGACGGCGCGTGCGGCCTCACCCCACCCGTCCGCTTCGCGGACACCCTCCCCATCAAGGGGAGGGAGTTGAGACGCTCCGACCCGCTCACAGCACGCCCTTCGTGGACGGCAGGGCGTCGCCCTCGATCGTCTTGGCCATGCGCAAGGCGCGACCGAAGCTCTTGAAACAGCTTTCGATCATGTGGTGGGCGTTCTCGCCGTCGACCTCGACATGGATCGCCGCTTTCATGGTTTCGGCGAGCGAGCGGAAGGCGTGCGCGCACATTTCGACCGGAAAATCGCCGACGCGCTCGCCGGGAATATCGCCGTCGAACCGGGCGTAGGGCCGTCCCGAAAGATCGATCCAGACCTTGGCGCGGGTCTCGTCCATCGGGGTTTCGAAGCCGAACCGGGCGATGCCGCGCTTGTCGCCGAGCGCGTCGCGCAGCGCCTCGCCGAGCGCCAGGCAGACGTCCTCGATCGTGTGGTGGGCGTCGACCTCCACATCGCCTTCGCAGATCGCTTCGAGCCCGATCCCGCCGTGCCGGGCGATTTGTTCGAGCATGTGATCGAAGAAGTGCACGCCGGTGCAGACCTTGGCCCCCTCCCCGTCGAGATCGACCCTCAGCGCGATGTCGGTCTCCTTGGTGGAGCGGCGCACGGACGCGGTCCGGCCCGACTTCGAAAGGCCCAGATGGGAGGCCAGCGTCTCGGCCGTGGCGAGGTTCCTCACATGCACGATCCTGCCGTCGGCGCGATCCTCGGCCTCGATCCCGAGCGCGGTCAGATCGCCGGCGAGCTTGAGCCCTTCGGTGCATAGCGCCGCCTGCACGCCGCAGTGATCACGCAGGAAATCGGCGATCTCCACGAGCCTTGCGTCGCGCATGGCGCGTTCGGATTTTTCAGCCAGGCGCGCGGCGGGCTTGAGCGCGTCGAGCCCGGCCCTGAGCAGGATCTGCGGCGGCGTGGCGACCTGGGCGAGCACGCGGCGGATCTCGTCGGGCGCGCCGGTGATCGCGCAGATCGGCGCTGCGACCGGGCCGATCCGCGTCACGCAGGGCCGGCCGGTGTGTTCGTGATCGAAGGCGGCCGCACCGGTGGCGCTGTGATCGTCGAACGTGGTGAACCCCGCTGCGGCGAGGCCGCGGCGGGCGTCGCTCGGAGACGCGGCGAGCGCGATGCGATCGGGGTCGAGCCCCAGCACCGGCGCGAGCCGGGTGATGAGATCGGTCGCCAGCGCGCCGGTGTCGGTCTCAGGCGCACGCGACAGGTCCAGACGTCCGCTCATGATTTCGCCCTTTCCCGGCGCAGCTTCATCGCCAGCCTGTGCGCGTCCAGACCCTCGAGCGCGGCGAGCCGCTCCACCGTCGGGGCCATGTTCAGAACGCCCTGCTCCGTCATCTGAAGAAGCGTCGTCGTCTTCTGGAACGCCTCGACCGTCACCCCGCCATAGGCGCGCGCCGCGCCGGCGGTCGGCAAAGCGTGGTTCGGACCGGCCGCATAGTCGCCGGCCGCCTCGGGCGTCCAGGGGCCCAGGAAGATCGATCCCGCGTGGCGGACCTTGCCGGCGAAATCCCGGGGATTTCCAGTCTGCACGATCAGGTGCTCGGAGGCGTAGCCGTCACAGGCCGCAACCGCTTCGGCCTCGTCCGCGGCGATCACCGCGACGGAATTGGCGAGCGCGGCGCGGGCGGTGTCCGCGCGCGGCAGCTGGGCGAGCAGGCGTTCGGTCTCCGCCTCGACCTTCTGAACGAAGGGCTCCGAGAAGGCGACGAGGACCACCTGGGCCAGCGTGTCGTGCTCGGCCTGGCTCAGAAGGTCGGCGGCGACGAGTTCGGGGTCGGCCGCGTCGTCGGCGACGACGAGCACTTCGCTCGGCCCCGCAGGCAGGTCCGTCGCCGCGCCGCCGGACTGGACCAGCAGCGCCTTCGCCGCAGCGACATAGGCGTTGCCCGGCCCGAAGATCTTGTCCGCGCGCGGCAGGCCGGCCACGCCGTAGCCGAGCGCGGCGATCCCGTGCGCGCCGCCGATCGCGTAGACCTCGTCGAGGCCCAGGAGCTTTGCCGCGGCCAGCACGGTCGGCTCCACGCCCTCGCCCTTCCGGGGCGGGGCGATCACCGCAATGCGCGGCACGCCGGCGATCTGGGCGGGCACGGCGAGCATGATCAGGGTGGAGACGAGCGGCGCGGTGCCCGCCGGCACGTAAAGCCCGGCCACGTCGATCGGCGTCGCCCGGCGCTCGGCGATCACGCCCGGCCAGGTCTCGGCCTTCACGGCGCGATAGCCCTGGCCGGCGTGGAAGGTCCGAACCGCTTCGGCGGCGGCGAGGATCGCCGCGCGGTCTTCATCGGCGAGCGCAGCCTCAGCCGCATCGAGCTCGGCCTCGCTCACACGGAAGCCCGCCTCCGGCGCCCAGCCGTCGAAGCGCTCGGCGTAGTCGCGCACCGCCGCCTCGCCGCGCTCACGGACGTCTGCGAGGATGCCGCGCGCGACATCAAACGCGTCCGCACCGAGCGAGGGCCGGGTGAACAGCCGCGCCCGCTCAGCGTCGGTGGCGGATTTCCAGATCAGCCGCTTGAGCATGTCAGGCCATCATCTTTTCGATCGGCATCACCAGGATGGAGCGCGCGCCCACGGCCTTGAGCTTTTCAAGCGTCGACCAGAACACCTCCTCGGTGCACACGGCGTGCACGGCCACGACGTCTTCGCGGCCCACCACCGGCGCGACGGTCGGCGCGTCGGTGCCCGGCAGGATGGCGCGCACCTCTTCGAGCCGGTCGGCGGGGGCGTTCAGAAGGATGTACTTGGTCTGCCGCGAGGCGATGACTCCCTTGAACCGCTCGACCAAAAGCTCGGCGGTCTGGTCGATTTCCGGCGCGCGGGCCTCGGGACGCCGCACCAGAACCGCTTCGCTTTCCAGCACCGTCTCGAACGCTTCAAGCCCGTTGGCCTCGAGCGTCGCGCCAGTGGAGACGAGATCGCAGATCGCGTCGGCCACGCCCATGCGCGGTGCGACCTCGACGCTGCCGCCCATCTCGACCATTTCCGCGTTCACGCCGCGCTCTGCGAGGAATTTCGCGGTGAGGCCGGGATAGCTCGTCGCCACCGTACGGCCTTCGAGATCGGCGATTGAGCGGATCGCGCCGTCCTTCGGCGCGGCGAGTTTCAGACGGCAGCGCGCAAAGCCGAGCTTCAGCGCGATCTCGAGCCCTGCGAGGCGCTTGGACCGCGCCTGGGCTTCGTACAGCACGTTCTCGCCGACGATCCCGTAATCGCATGCGCCGGAGGCCACGAAGCTCGGAATGTCGTCGTCCCGGATCAGCATCAGATCGAGCGGCAGGTTTTCCGCCCGGCGCATCAGCTCGTCACGGCCATAGGCCAGTTTCACGCCGGCGCGCTTGAGCAGCTCCAGCCCGCCCTCGGCGAGCCGGCCCTTCTTCTGGACGGCGAGGATCAGTCGCGGCGCGCTCATTCGCGCTCCTCCTTCAATCGGTCGAGCACCAGCCGGTAGCCCTTGTAGTTTTCCTGCCCGAGAAAGCGGGCGACGCGGGTCACCGTGGTGGTGCTCACCCCGGTCTCCGCGCTGATCTCGCGATAGGACTTGCCGCCCGCGTCCAGCATGCGCGCCACGCGCCAGCGTTCGGCCAGCGCCTGAAGCTCGCCAGGCGTGGTGAGGTCCCGTAGGAACCGCTCGGCTTCACCAGCGGTTTCAAGACGCAGCAAAGCGGCGGCCAGCGCCGCCACGTCTGCGGGCCCGCCCGCCTTCTGATTTTCAAGATCGACCGCCGCCATGGCCGCCTCCCCGGGTTTCGTCGAGGGGCGTTATAGCGTGTTAGCGTGATGATACAAGATCACGCATATGGGTTTTGCCACAGCAGGGTGCGGAACCGCTCCCCGATGCGCTCGGCGCGCTCCATGAAGAAGGCGACCGCCGCAGGGCTTTCGCTCATCTCTTCAAGCGTTTGCCGGAACAGGCTCAGCCAGCGATCGAAGTGCTCAGGCGCCATCCGGTCGACATGCTTGTGATGGGCGGGCAGCGGCCGCCCGGAATAAACCCCCGTGCCGAGCGCGATCGAGGACCAGAAGCATTTCATGGTCGCAAGATGCGGCGCCCAGTCCTCCCCGATCGCATGGGCGAAGACCGGCCCGAGCGCGGCGTCCGCGCGGACCTTCTCATAGAACGCCTCCACCAGCTGGTCGATGAACGCCTCGTCGACGCCGAGCGCGTCGGCCTCGGCGCGCATCTCGGAGCGGCGGGCCGAGGCGGTGCGGATGACGGTGGGCATGGGGTAACGCTCTCGAACGCTTGCAGGGCGTCATGTGCGCGGGTCTGCTCACAGGTTCAAGGCGTTGCGGCGCCGCACCCCCACCCCGGCCCTCCCCCGAGGGGGAGGGAGGGCGGTGTCGGGCGCGATAGACAGGCGAGAACGAGGGCGCCGAACGCCCGGCGGGAAAATTTCCGCAGACCGGCGAGCCCCTCCCACCCTCCCCTTGAGGGGAGGGCCGGGGTGGGGTGGAGCCGCGCGCACCGCCGCGGCAAGGCTCGCAGAATCCTGACTGGCTGGCAGCGCCAGCGCCGCTAGGCCTGCCCGCCGCCCGCATGGCCTTCGCCGGAGGGGCGGTCGGGGGCTTCGTCGCGGCCGTCCCAGCTGTCTTCGTGGGCGGGATCCATCGGCAGATGGGTGAACCCTTCGAGATCGCCGACCTCCTGGGAGTCGTGATTGATCTCCACCCGGCTCAGGCAGTAGGCGCGGACAAGGCGCGCGACCGAATGCAAAGCGTGCATGTGGATGCGTTCATAGCCGTGGCTCGCGTCGATGCCGAAGCAGACGAGCGCGGTGCGCACGTCCGCGCCGGACTCGATCGCGCTGGCCGAATCCGAGCGGTAATAGCGGAACACGTCGCGCTGATGCTCGATCTCGTGCTCGCGGGCGAGCCTCAGGAGCTTCTGGGTCAGGTGGTAGTCGAACGGCCCGGTCTGGTCGGCCATGGCGACCGTCACACCGAACTCGCGGCTGTTCTGGCCCTCGGCCTGGGTGCCGTTGTCGATGGAGACCATCGAGGCGATGTCGTGGGTGAGGATCGAGCTCGCCCCCGAGCCGACCTCTTCGGTGATCGACAGGATGAAATAGGTGTCGACCGCCAGGGGCTCGTCGCCGTCCAGGATCGCCTTGAGCGCGGCGAACATCGCGGCCACGCCCGCCTTGTCGTCGAGATGGCGCGAGACGATGAAGCCGTTGTCCATGAACTCGGGCTGGGGATCGATGGCGATGATGTCGCCGATATTGAAGCCGAGCGCTTCGAGATCGCCCGCGCTTTCAGCGATCACGTCGGGGCGCAGCTCGACCTGCCGCCAGTTCACCGGCTGGGTGTCGACCTCTTCGTTGAAGGTGTGCCCCGAGGCCTTCAGCGGCAGGATCGTGCCGCGGAACGCGCCGTGATCGACGGTGAAGACGGTCGCGCGCGCGCCTTCGGCGAAGCGCGAGGACCAGTTGCCGATGGGCACGACCTCGAGCCTGCCGTTCTCCTTGATCGCCTTCACCTGAGCGCCGAGCGTGTCGATATGCGCGACGATGGCGCGCGCCGGAGAACGCCTACCGCCCTGGATCTTGGCGCGGATCGCGCCGCGGCGGGTGATCTCGAAGGGCACGCCGAGCCGGGCGAATTCCTCACAGCACAGCCGGGTCACCTCGTCGGTGTAGCCGGTCGGGCTCGGGGTCTCCAGAAGGCGCTGGAGCATGGATTTGAGGTACTGGTCGTCGATGGAGATCAAACCGTCGCCTCCGGTCGGGCGTTGCGCGATATCGAAAGCGGAAAGAGCAAGTCCACAAAGCGTTCCGCCGTCGGCTGCGGCTCGTGATTGGCCAGCCCCGGCCGCTCATTGGCCTCGATGAAAACGTGTTCGGGCTGGTCGGGGCGGTCGATGATGAAGTCGATGCCTGCAAGCGGGATCTCGATGGCGCGGCAGGCTTCCACCGCGCTTCGGGCGATACGCGGATGCAGGCTGTGGGTGACGTCATGCAGGGCGCCGCCGGTATGGAGGTTCGCCGTGCGCCGCACGCGCAGACGCTCGCCGGCGTCGAGCACGCTGTCCCAGTCATAGCCCGCGGACCGGATGCAGCGCTCGGTCTCGGCGTCCAGCGGCACGCGGGACTCTCCCCCCGTCGCCGCCGCGCGCCGGCGCGAGAAGCTTTCCACGAGCTTGCGGACCGGACGCTTGCCGTCGCCGGTGATCTCGGGCGGCTTTCTCAGCGCAGCCGCGACCACCTCGTCGTTGATCACCAGCACCCTCAGATCGTCGCCGGAGCAGAACTGCTCGATCAGCACCGGCCCGCCCTGCCCGCGCGCGGAATTGACCGCGGCCTGAAGGTCTTCAGGCGTATCCACGCCCACCGTGACGCCGCGGCCCTGCTCGCCGCGTGCGGGTTTGACGACGACGGAGCCGTGCTCGGCCATGAAGGCCTCGGCTTCTGACAGATCCTCCGCAGACGGATCGACAGCCAGCTGGGCGGGCACGGGCACGCCGGCCTGAAGCATCAGCCGCCTAGTCACCGCCTTGTCGTCGCACCGGCTCATGGCGACCGCGTTGGTGAGTTCGGACAGGCTTTCCCGGCAGACGATAGACCGGCCGCCATGGGTGAGCTTGAAGAACCCGCCCTCGGCGTCGAGCACCTCCACCCCGATGCCGCGCCGCCGGGCTTCGTCCACGATGATCCTGGCGTAGGGGTTGAGCCCCTCCTCCGGCGGCGGCGCGATGAAGAGGTTCTGATTGATGGTGTTCTTGCGCTTGAGCGTGAAGAAGGGCGCGCGCTTGAACCCCAGCTTCTCGTAGAGCTTGATCGCGCCGGAATTGTCGTGAAGCACCGAGAGATCCATGCACGCGCAGCCGCGCGCCTGGAAGGTCTCGGCGAGACGGCGCACGAGCGCTTCGCCCAGGCCCGGATGGGCCGCGCGCGGATCGACCGCCAGGCACCAGAGCGAGCTGCCCTTCTCCGGATCGTCGAAGGCCCGGCCGTGATCGACGCCGGTGACCGCGCCGAGCACTTGGCCTGTGCGCTCGTCCTCGGCGACGAGGAAGGTCAGCGTCCGGCTGTCGCGCTGGCGCCAGAAGAAGTTCGGCTCCACCGGCACCATGCCGCGGGACACGTAGATCGTGTTGACCATCTCCGCGTCGGCTTCGGAACACAGCCGGCGGATGAAGAATCCCTTGGGCTGTTCGGCGCTGGAGCGGTAGGTCGCCAGATCCAGGCGGTAGGTGTGGCTGGGATCGAGGAAGACTTCCTGGGGCGCGACCGACATCACCACGTGCGGATCGCGCACATAGAAGGCGATGTCGCGCTTGTCGCGCTTTTCCGCGCGCAGGGTCTGAACGAGCGCGTCGGCGTCGTCGAAGGTCTGCGCGAAGATGAGCCGGCCCCAGCCGACATCGATCTCCACCTCCCGGCGACGGTCTTCAGAGGGCGGGCCAGAGGATTTCAGCGCATGCTCGCGCAGGCGCTTCAGCCGGTAATTCAGGGCCTTGCGGGACTGATCGGAAGTTTTCACCGAAGCGCTCCTTTCAGAGGCCGTGGCTCTCCAGCCAGAGAGCGAGAAGTCCGATCTGGTACAGCTTCGATCCGCGCAGAGGCGTGATGTGCGCCTCGGGATCGTCCAGAAGCTTAGCGACATAAGGCTCGCGGACCACCCCGGCCTCGCGGAAACGGCGCGAATTGACCGTGTCGCGGACCTTCTCGAGATACGGCCCGCGCAGGTATTTCAGCGCCGGAACAGGGAAATAGCCCTTGGGCCGGTCGATCACCTCGTGCGGGATCACGTCCCGGGCGACGTCCTTCAGGATGCCCTTGCCGCCCTCGGCGGTCTTCATCTCGGCCGGCACGCGCGCGGCGGCCTCGACGACCTCGTGATCGAGGAAGGGCACGCGCGCTTCCAGACCCCAGGCCATGGTCATGTTGTCGACCCGCTTTACGGGATCGTCGACCAGCATGACCTGGGTGTCGATCCGAAGCGCCTTGTCGATCGGACGCTCGGCGCCGGGCCTGGCGAAATGCTCGGCGACGAAGTCGCGCGGCTTGTCGCCGTTCAGCCAGCGGTCCTGCAGAAGCTCGCCCATCTCCGAGCGGTCGCGGTCGAAGAACGCCTTGGCGTAGGCGGCCAGCGGATCGTTGGCGTCCAGCATGGGCGGATACCAGTGATAGCCCGCGAAGATCTCGTCCGCGCCCTGGCCGGACTGGACGACCTTGACGTGGCGGGACACCTCCTGGCTCAGAAGATAGAAGCCCACGCAGTCATGGCTCGTCATCGGCTCGCTCATTGCGGCGATGGCGTCGTCCAGCGCGGGCAGCGCGCGGGCGGTGTCGATCTCGATCTTGTGGTGATCGGTTTCAAAGCGCTTCGCGACGATGTCGGAATACTGGAACTCGTCGCCTTTCTCCTCGCCCACGCTCTCGAACCCGATCGAGAAGGTGGAGAGCCCGGTCTGCCCGGCCTCGGCCAGCAGCCCGACGATCAGCGAGGAATCGAGCCCGCCGGACAGCAGAACCCCGACCGGCACGTCGGCGACCAGCCGGCGTTTCACGCTGGCGCGCAGCGTGTCGGCGACCAGCCGCTTCCAGTCGGCGTGGGTGTAGCCCTGCTCGTCCTCGCGCGGGCCGAAGGCGACGTCCCAGAACTTCTTCGTCGACCGCGAGCCGTCCGGCTTGATCCGCATCAGGGTGGCGGGGGGCAGCTTGCGCACGCCCTTGACCATGGTGAAGGGCGGCGGGACGACCGCATGGAAGCTGAAATAGAAGTTCAGCGCGTCCGGATCGAGGCTCTTATCGACATCGTCGAAACAGGTCAGCGCATGAAGGCTGGAGGCGAAGCGGAAGCCGCCCTGGGTCTCGGCGTAGTAGAGCGGCTTGATCCCCAGCCGGTCGCGGCCGATCAGCACCTCGCCGCCCTCGCGATGAACGATGGCGAAGGCGAACATGCCGTTGAGCTTCTGGACGAAATCCTCGCCCCAGGCGTGATAGGCCTTGAGGATCACCTCGGTGTCGCCGTGCGAGAAGAAGCGATAGCCCTGCGCCTCAAGCTCGCCGCGCAGCTCCTTGTGGTTATAGATGCACCCGTTGAACACGATCGACAGGCCCAGCTCGGCGTCCACCATGGGCTGCTGGGCGGCGTCGGAGAGGTCGATGATCTTCAGCCGGCGGTGGGCCAGCGCGGCGGGTCCCTGAGAGACCATGCCCGCCGCGTCCGGGCCGCGGCGCGCCATGCGCTCTGCGGCCGCGTCGAGCGCGGCGAGGTTCGGACGTCGGTCGTCGAAGCGTATCTCTCCGGCGATTCCGCACATGCAGGGCCATCCTTTCGTCGAGTGGACAGTGAATTCAAAAAAAACGCGGATCGGCGGACCCGCGCTTGCTGAGGCCATTCAAGCCGATCAGGATCGTGGAAATCAAGTTTTGCAGGGCGTTTTCGCTGTGCTTTGCATGTATTCGGACTGCTGAAAATTTTTTGGAACGGTTGACGGCGCCCGCGCGTTCCATACCCTGTTCGGACTCGTCTAACTTGTCATTTGTCGAGCGCCGCCGCGCGGCGCCAGGAGGAATCGTGGCCTTTCAGAAACCCTATAACCGTCAAAAGCGTATCGACCTCGCCCATGTCGGCGAAGAGGGAGTCATCGCCGTTTTGGTGGCCGAAGGTTTCGCGGCCTCGGATCTGACCCTGGTGGCCAGCGCCGCAGAGCGCGCCGGGTACAAGACCTGCATCCTCAGCCCGAACAAGTCGCTGGTCGGCGGCCGTTCGGAAACGCGTGAGGAGATGAATTTCGTCGTCGACGGCCACCCCGGCGACCAGGGTCCGGACAAGTTCTCCGGCCTGCTCGTGCCCGGCGGCAAGACCAGCATCGACAAGCTCGCCGGCGATCAGGACGCGCGCCTGCTGCTTCTGGATTTCATCCGCGCGGGCAAGCCGGTGGTCGCCATGGGCGAAGCGGTCGGCTTCCTCGGCGACGCCGCTGAAAAGACCGGCGTTGAAGGCGACGCCGCGGTGGCGCTGAACGGCGAGGTGTTCGCCGCCGAAGGCGAGACCGCGCGCGAGGACGCCTCGGGCACCTTCATCAAGACGCTGTCGCTGAACACTGAAGCGGCATAGCGCTAACTTACCGCGCTCGGACAGGCGCTTTAACGAAGAACGCCCCGGCCGTCGGCCGGGGCGTTTTTGTTTGCGCGGCGGGTTGCGGCCCTCACCGCTCCCAGTCGTTCTCGATCGTCTTGGCCGCCAGAAGGAACAGCGCCCCGGCGATCACGTAGAGGAAGGCGCCGATCATGATCGAATAGCGCAGCGCCTCCGCCCCGAAGGTCGGGGTGAGCAGGGTGGAGAGCTCCCCGAGCACGTACACCCCCACCCCGATCCCCAGAAGGTTGTTGATCAGCAGGAACACCGCCGACGCCATCGAGCGCATGTTCGCGGGCGCCAGATGCTGGAAAGCCGACAGCGTCGGGCCGAGCCAGGCCAGACCCAGCCCTGTCGGGATCACGAACAGCAGCGCCCCGATCAGCGGCGTCGGCGCGAGCGTACCCGCGACATAGAGCGGGAAGGTCAGGAAGAAGGCGGTCGCAGGAACGATCGCGTACATCTTCTTCGATCCCTTGCCCATCAGGTCGCCGAGAATGCCGCCGAGCAGGATGCCGAGCGAGCCGCCGACGAACAGGATGCCGCCGAACAGCCAGCCGGTGTCGATGATCCCCAGCTCGAAGCTGCGTGCAAAGAAGCTCGGGATCCAGAAGAACACGCCATAGCCCATCATCGACGAGCACGACGCGCCCAGGACCAGGAACCAGAAGCTGGGCTTTTTCGCGAGCACCTTCAGGACGTCGCCGAAGCCGGGCGCTTTTTCCGCCCTGGTTTCCGCCGGCGCCGCGGCGCTGGCCGCTTCACCCGGTTCGGGCTGGGCTTTCGCCTCTTCGGCCGGATCGGGTTTCTTGACGTCCAGGCCGCCGCGCTTGGGCTCGCGAACGGTGAGCTTGAAGAGCGGCGCGATCAGGATGCCGGCGAACCCGACAATGATGAAGGCGGCGCGCCAGTCGAGGTTCTCGCCGACATTGCCGCCGGCGATCTGAGCGCCGGCCACCACGCCGAAGGCCGAGCCGATCGGAATGCCGAGCGAGTAGATTGCGAGCGCCCGCGCCCGGCTCTGCGGCGGGAAATAGTCCGCAATCAGCGAATAGGACGGCGCCACGCCGCCCGCCTCGCCGACCCCGACGCCGACGCGCGCCAGGAAGAGCTGCCAGAAGTTCTGAGCGAACCCGCAAACGGCCGTGAAGCCCGACCAGACGGTCAGCGACACGGTGATGATCCAGGTCCGGTTCGTCCGGTCCGCGAGCCAGGCGATCGGCACGCCCAGCGTTGAATAGAGCGCGGCGAAGGCGATGCCGCCCAGAAGGCCGAGCTGGCGGTCGGACAGGCCGAGATCTTCTTTGATCGGAATGGCCAGGATGGAGATGATCTGCCGGTCCAGGAAATTGAACGCGTAGACCAGGAACAGCATCACCAGGACCCAGGAGCGGTATCCCGCCCCCGGCGCGGCGCTGCTCGCGCCCGCCGTGTTCGACGTGTTCGCCATGAAACTCCCCGACAGTCTTTGTTTTTCAGCGCGCTGCGCGCGCCCGTGCGCTCATCTTGGAGCCGGTTCGCCCCTGAACGCAAAGAAAAAGCGCCGCCGCCCGGGTCCCGGACGGCGGCGCGTTTCAGTCCCGGCCCGGCCTAGTAGCGGTAGGTCAGGCTCGCGGTGAAGGTCCGCGGCGGGCCGTAGAAGGCGATGACGGAGTCGTCGAACAGAGCGCCGGGGAAGTTATACCCGCCGATCTTGTACTCCTCGTCGGTGAGGTTCCGGCCGTACAGCGCGACCTGGAACTTCTCGTTCGGCGAATTCCACACCGCGCCGATGTCGAACAGGGTGTAGCCGCCCTCGTCCAGCAGCGCGTTCGGGAACTCGAACTGGCTGTAGGAGCTACGGTGCGCGATCGACGGCGTGATGGCCAGATCGCCGCCGGCCAGCTCGCCGGCCCAGGTCACGCCCAGGAAGGCCGACCATTCCGGCGCGTTCTGGAAGACCACCTGATCGGAAATGTCCTCGAACGCCATCGTGGTGAGGTTATAGCGGATGAACTCGTCGAATTCCGCCTGAAGCCAGCCCACGGCGAAGTTCGCCGTCAGGGAGTCAGACAGGAAGGCCGTGCCTTCGAACTCGGCGCCGTAAATGGTCGAGCTGCCGACATTGTCCACGAAGCTCGCGATGCCGGTGGTGGCGGGCACCTGGGTGGTGATCTGCTGATCCTGGTACTCCGACCAGAACAGGGCGGAGCTGAAGTTCAGGATCCCGCCGATCCCCTCGCCTTTCCAGCCGATCTCGTAGCTGTCCACGGTCTCCGGATCGTAGCCGTCCACGGTGTCGGGCGTGAAGATCGCGTCGCCGCGCATGTCGAAGCCGCCGGACTTGAAGCCCTGGCTGAACGAGGCGTAGGCGGTCGTGGCGCCGAAGTCGTAGGACACCGAAACCCGCGGGGTGAACTGATCGAAGGTGCGGGTGTTGGTGTAGTCGGTCCGGACCAGGGTCGGCGTCGCAGCCGGTCCGCCGGTCAGCGGCGTGCGGCCAGCGCCGGCGTAGTTCGCGCGGAACACCGTTCCGGTCTTCTCGTCCTCGGTGTAGCGCGCGCCGACCGAAACGCTGAGCTGGTCGGTGAGATCGAAGCTGAAGTCGCCGAACAGCGCGATGCTTTCAGTGTCGACCACGCCGCCGGTGCCGATGGTCAGCCCGAGAACACCGAGCACTGTGTCGAACGCGCCTTCGGCCGAACCGTCGAGATAGTAGACGCCGACCACACCCTGGGCCCGGTCGCCTTCATAGGCCAGCTGGAATTCCTGGGTGAACTGCTCGTCGGCGTAATAGGCCGGAATATCGAGCGTGTTCGACGGGCTGCCGTCGAAGTCGATGACGGTGTCGGTGTCGCCTTCGCGCGCCGCGGTGATCGACTTGAAGGTCAGCTGGTCGTTGATCGCCCATTCGCCGGTCAGCGAAAGGCCTTCAGTGCTCACAGACTGCTCGCCGGTCAGCCCTGCGCGGGTGTCGTAGATGTCGTCGAGCACGGCGGTGCCCGGCGCCGTTCCGGGAAGCAGGCGGTGGCCATGACGGGGGTTGGAGTCGTCCTCGACCCGGTCATAGGCGAGGCGGAAGAACAGCGCGTCGGACGGCTCCCATTCCGCGCTCAGGCGGTAGGCCGTGACGTCCTTGTCGTAGTGGTCCTCGCCGGTGGTGAGGTTCTCGCCGAAGCCGTCGCGGGTGTAGCGCGCATAAGCGCCACCGACCGAAAAGCCCTCCGCGACGGGAAGCGCGGCGGAGGCCATGTAGTCGAGCTGGTTGTAAGTGCCCGCAGCGACCCGGCCCATGAAACGAGGCTCGTCGCCAAGACGGCGGGTGACGTACTTGATCGCCCCGCCGACCGTGTTGCGGCCGTAAAGCGTGCCCTGCGGACCGCGCAGCACTTCGATGCGCTCGATGTCGAAGATGTCGAGCACGGCGGCCTGCGGACGGGCGACGTAAACGTCGTCGACGTAAAGACCCACGCCCGGCTCGAAGCCCCAGAGCGGGTCCTGCTGGCCGACGCCGCGGATGAAGCTGATGAGGGTCGAGTTCGAACCGCGCGCGACCTGAACCGTCGCGTTCGGCGTGACCTGCTGGAGCGCGGTGATGTCGGCCGCGCCGATTTTCTCGAGCTGGTCGGCGCTGAGCGCGGAGACCGAAACCGGCACGTCCACGAGGCTCTCCTCGCGGCGGCGGGCGGTGACGGTGATGACGTCGCGGGTCTGAGCCGGGCTGGCGGCGTCTTCCTGCGCATGAGCGGCGACGCCGAGCGGCAGGGCCGAAGCGGTCGCGAGCAGCGCGGCGCCGGCGAGAAGATTGCGGCGGATGGTCATGGGAACTCCCCTCCCTTGGTGAATCGGTCGCTCTCTGTCGGAGCGGTCGGCCGGAATTAATTTCAACGTTGAATGAAAAGTCAACGCATCATACATTTTCACGCGTTGATGAACTTCGCTGTGCGGCGCAAACGTCACATGCAGCGGACGCCTCGAAACGCCGGGGACGCTTGTTGGGGAGGTCCACGCCCATGCCGGAGACGCGCGGCAATCGCCGTGGCGAGCGCACGCGGGAACGCCTGCTCGACGCCGCTGAAAAGCTTTTCGCCGAGAAGGGTTACTACGGCGTCACCGTGCGTGCGATCGCTCGCGAAGCGGACGCCGATCCGGCGCTCGTGACCTATTATTTCGGCGGCAAGCGGGAGCTGTTCGACGCGGTGCTGCTGCGCCGCGCGGACGAGCTCAACACGATCCGGCTCGCGCGGCTGGAGGCTTGCGAGCGCGAGGCCGGCCCTGACGGCCCGCAACTGGAAGAGATCATCGCCGCCTTCACCGGACCTCTGCTGGACCGGAGCGCGAACGGCGGGCCGGGCTGGAAAAGCTATTTTGCGCTGATCGGCCAGGTCACCAACTCGCCTGAATGGGGCGCGGCGGTGATGTCGAAATATTTCGATCCGATCGTGCGGCGCTTCCTTCAATCGGTGCGCAAGGCCCTGCCGGAAATGGCCGAGGAAGACCTGTTCTGGGGCTATCACTTCCTGTCGGGCGCGCTGGTGCTGACCTTCGCGGACACCGGACGGGTGGATTCGCTGTCGGGCGGGCTTTGCGAATCAAGCGATCTGGAAGCGGTGCACGACCGGATGCCGGACTTTCTGGCCGCCGGTTTCAGAAAGCTCGCTTCGCGCGATTCCGAAAGCCGCACGCCCCGACCGCTGAATCTGGACGCCGCCCAGTGACCGATTACTCCGAGCATTTCTTCACCGCGCCCGACGGGGTGAGGACCTATTACCGCCGCTATCCGGCCCAGGGGTCGGAGGACAAGACACCGGTGATCTGCCTTCACGGCCTCACCCGGAACTCCAAGGACTTCGCCGAAATCGCCCCGCGCATCGCCGCCTCGGGCCGCACGGTCATCGTGCCCGACATGCGCGGCCGGGGCCGGTCCGACCATGATCGGAATCCGGAGAACTACACCCCGGCCACTTACGTGCAGGACGTGATCGGGCTGCTGGACGGCGCGGGGATCGACCGGGTCGTTTCGGTCGGCACCTCGATGGGCGGGCTGATGACCATGATCTGGGCGGCGCTGCAGCCCGGCCGTATCGAAGCGGCCGTCATCAACGATATCGGCCCTGTGATCGACCCCAAGGGGCTTGCGCGCATCCAGGGCTATGTCGGCGGCGCGGGGCCGTTCAAGAGCTGGGACGAGGCCGCAGAAGCGGTGCGCGACATCAACGGCGTCGCCTTCCCCAACGAGACGGGCCAGGCCTTCTGGATCGCCTTCGCCAAGCGCATCTGCCGCGAGACGGACACCGGCGAGATCGTCTTCGACTACGACAAGAACATCTCCAAGCCCGTGCAGGCCGGACAGGCCGCACCGCCCGATCTCTGGCCGTTTTTCGACGCGCTGGCGAAAAAGCCGCTCCTGCTGATCCGCGGCGCGCTGACCGATCTCTTGAGCGAAGCGACCGTGGCCGAGATGGCGCGCCGATGCCCGCACATGATACGGGTCGACGTGCCCGCTGTCGGTCATGCGCCGCTGCTCACCGAACCGGTCGCGCGCGGCGCGATCGACGATTTCCTCGCCGCTCAGGACTAGACCCATGCTTTTGCGGATACTCGGCGCTCTAATCCTGATAGCGGTCGCGCTCGTCGCTCTTTTCGCCTGGATGATGCAGCCGGTCGGAGCTGACGCTGCGGCCTCGCAATGGATGACCGAGGAAGACCGGATGGTCGACGCGGCCGGCGAGACCTGGCGGGTCCGCGAAAGCGGTCCTGAAAACGCCCCGGCGATCGTGCTGATCCACGGCTTCTCCCACTCGCTTGAAAGCCTCGAACCGCTCGCCGATGCGCTGGAGGCCGACTGGCGCGTGATCCGCTTCGACCTGCCCGGCCACGCGCTGACCGGGCCGCGCGCCGACGGGGACTATTCGGTCGCCGGAACGGTCGATCAGGTCGCCGCCCTGCTTGAAGAGATCGCGCCCGAGCGCTTCGTGCTCGCCGGTCATTCGCTGGGCGGGCTGGTGGCCTGGCGCTACGCCGCGCGCAAGCCTGAGGCGGTGCGCGGCCTCGTCCTGATCGCGCCGGGCGGCTACCCCAATCTCGGCGTGGGCGATGAACCCGCGCCCGTGCCCCAGCAGATCAAGCTGTTCCTGACCGCCGCGCCTGAAAGCGCGGTGAGCGCGGCGACCGGCGCGATGTACGCCGATCCCACACGGGTGAGCGAAGATCAGGTCGCGCGTATCCACGCCATGATGCGGATCGAGGGCGTCGGCCCGGCTCTGATCTCCAGGCTCGAACAGTTCACCCTGCCCGCCCCGAACCCGGACCTGCGCAACATCGAAGCGCCGACGCTGATCGTCTGGGGTCAGCGCGACACCATGGTGCCGCCCCAGCACGGACCTCGCTTCGCCGCGGCGATACCCGACGCGCGCCTGGTGCTGATCGAGGACGCGGGCCATCTGCCCGCCGAGGAAAAGCCCGAAGAGACGGCAGCGGCGGTGCGGGCGTTTCTTGAGACGCTCGGCGGCTAGCTCCGCGCCACTTCTTCCATCCGCCCGCTCGCCGGGTTGAAGCGGAAATACGGCAGGCCCGCCGCCTTCCAGCCTTCGATGCCCGACGACAGATGCGCGGTGACGTCGATCCCCGCGTTCATGCAGGCGTTCACCGCCTGCATGGTGCGGCCGCCCGATTTGCACGAGAGCACGACCTTCTTTCCCTGCCCCAGCGGCAGGCCGGACGGATCGAAGGTCGACAGCGGATAAAGCAGCGCGCCGCGAATGCGCTCGGCGTGGTATTCGTCAGGCTCGCGCACGTCGACGAGGATGATCTCCTCGTTCTTCATCGCCTCGGCGACCTGTTCGGGCGTCCAGTTTTCCATGCCTGCCTCCTAATCCTCGAAGACGATTTCGGGCGCTTTGCGCTGCACCGCCTGGGCCTGATGCAGCATCGCTTCGGCCGCGCGCCCGAAGGCGGACGCGACCGGGCCGTCGCCGAGCGCGACCAGCCGGCCCGCGTCGCTCGCCTCTCTCAGCTCGGGATGAAGCGGGATCTCTCCCAGGAAGGGCGCGCCGGTCAGCTCGGCTTCGCCGCGCGCGCCGCCCCGGCCGAAAATCTCGGTCCCCTCCCCGCAATGCGGGCAGAGGAAAAAGCTCATGTTTTCGATCACGCCCAGCACCGGGATCGCCGTGCGGTCGAACAGCGCGATCGCCTTCTTCGCGTCGTCGAGCGCCAGGTTCTGCGGGGTCGAAACGATGACCACGCCGGAGATCGGCGCGCTCTGCGCGATGGCGAGCTGGGGATCGCCGGTGCCGGGCGGCATGTCGATGATCAGGACGTCGAGATCGCCCCAGTTCACCTCGCCGAGGAATTGCCGGATCGCGCCGGTGACCATCGGCCCGCGCCAGACCACCGGGTCGCGCTCGCCGACGAGAAAGCCCATCGAAACCACCTTCACGCCGTGCGCGCTCACCGGCTCGATCCCGGCGTCCGATTTCCTGAGGCCCGGCACGCCGGTCAGCCCGAATATGCGCGGCGCGCTCGGCCCGTAGACGTCCGCGTCCATCAGCCCGACCTTCAGGCCCAGCTTCACGCAGGCGCCGGCGAGATTGGCGGCGACGGTGGACTTGCCCACACCACCCTTGCCCGAAGCCACGGCGATCACCGCGCGGGCGGGCGGCTTGATCGGCTCGTTTCCACCTGTCTTGGGTTTGGGCCGCGCTTTTTCCAGCGAGGTCTCGACGATCACCCGGCTGCGCGTGACGCCCTCGACCCCGGAAAGCGCGGACTGGATCGCTTCACGCAGGGCGGCGACGTCCTCTTCGCCGCTGGCGGGCTTGAGCACGATCGTGGCGACCCCGTCGCGCAGGTCGGCGCCGGCGACGCGGCCTGACTGAGGCAGCGGCGTCCCGGTCGAAGGATCAGGCACGGCGGAGAGCGCGTTTAGAAGAAGATCGGTCATGGCCCGGAGATAACGCGCCGCGCGCGCACGCGGAAGCCCCGGCGCAGCCGGCGCCGGCCTACAGCCCCGCGATCTTCCGCCTGAGGGCGACCGTCACGCCGTTGGTCCAGCCGAACCCGTCCTGGACGGGATACTCCCCGCCCCCGCCCGGCCGGCGCTCGGCGACGTCGTATTTCTCCATCAGCCTGCCGGTGTCGGCGAACACGGTCTCGATGGTGTCCAGCCACCGGCTCGCGGTATCGCCCGCAAGACCGGTCTCGCCGTACGCCTCGAGCCCCTCCACCGCGATCCAGTGCAGCGGCGCCCAGCCGTTCGGGCTGTCCCATTGCTCGTCGGAGGTGCGATCGGTCGCCACGAGCCCGCCGGGTTGAAGCAGGCGCGAGGCCGCCGTCGCGGCGACCCGGCGCGCCCGGTCCGGCGCGCACAGTCCGCTGAAGAGCGGGTAGAACGCCGCGCAGGAGACGTTTCCGGCGTGCCGGCCCGTCGTCCAGTCCAGATCGTCGTAGCAGCCGGTCTCGGCGTTCCACAGCCAGGTCTCGATCGCCTCGGCGCGGCGTTCGGCCCGCCGGTTCCACTCGCGCGCCGCATCCCGGTCGCCGCGCCAGGCCGCGCCGTCCGCAATCGCGCGCTCCAGCCCGTAAAGAAGACTGTTCAGGCAGGGCGGAACCAGATCAGTGGTCTGGATCGTGCCCATGGTGCGCCCGTCGGCGAACCAGCGGGTGGAGAAATCCCAGCCGCTTTCCGCCGCGGCCCGGATATGCCGGAAAAAGCCCGGCCCGCCCTTTCCGCTGATCGTCGCGAGCGCCACGTCCTCGCCGAAGGATTCGTCGCGCGGCCGATCCAGATCGTCCCAGAACCGGTTGAGCGTGGAGCCGTCGGGCAGGCGCACCACACGGCGCGCCGGCGCGCCGGGCGTCGCCGCGTTGCGGCCCTCGCTCCAGAACTGGTGCTCGATCATCAGCTCGTCCAGGAACGCCGCCCAGCCCGCCGCCGGATCGTCGGCGCTCGCGAGCGCGACCATCTCGTAGAACACCGGCGGCTGTGAGCGGCTGAGATAGTATGAGCGCGCCCCGTTCGGGATGCGGCCGTAGACGCGCAGCATGTGGGCGAAATTCTCCACCATCTTGCGCTTGGTCCCGGCGTGCGCATCGCCCAGGCCCAGCATGGTGAAATAGCTGTCCCAGTAATAGATTTCGGAGAACCGCCCGCCCGGCACCACGAAAGGATGAGGCAGCGGCAGGCGTGAGCAGCGCCCGTCGCCTTCCCCCGCCCGGGTCAGGAACGGCCACAGCGCCTCGATATGGTCGGCCAGGGCGAGCCCGCCGGGCGGGGTCTCGCCCTGAATCGTGTCGGGATCGAGCTCGAAATGCTCTAGGAAGAAGCGCCGCAGCGCGTCGCCGTCGGCCGGGCGCGCCTGGCGGAAGGCGGCCAGGATCTGTTCGGGATCGGTGCGCGGGGCGGCGTCGGCCAGCGTCTTGCTGTCCTGAAACAGCCCGCTCAGCGCGGCCGCCTCATAGACCTCGCCGAACAGGCAGGAGGGCGGGCGCACGCTGCGCGGACGCGGGGATGCGCCGTCGGCGCGGATGCGCCGGGTGCGGGAAACGTCTGAATCGGTGTCGGACGCCGCCATCGCAGCCTCTCGGCCGGTCAGCGTTCCGGCCCCTGCTCCACCCCTTGCAAATCCCGACCGCCGAAGCGCCGGGCCGGGTAGACAACGCCTCTTCGGCGCACATGTCCACCGCCGCGCGGCAGCCCCCGAACAGCCCAAGCGCAGCGATTACGCGCCCTGTCACTTGATCCGGCTTCACAAAGGCGGCTAAACCCGTCCGCGGAGACGTGGCCGAGTGGTCGAAGGCGCTCCCCTGCTAAGGGAGTATACCCCAAAAGGGTATCGTGGGTTCGAATCCCATCGTCTCCGCCATTTATCTTATCAATTGGCCTATTTTTTAGACCCTTAGCGAAGGCGCCTCCCATCGCGCCCCAACACAAGCCCCAACAGACGACACGAGGCAATCTAATGGGCGAGCCCGCCCCTCGGCACGGGACTCCACCATCACATGACCAAACATTTTGCTTCGACCAGCCTTGTCGCGAGATCGTGCGCATGTTTCGCTCGGAAAGAGCTGCAGATCGCAAACCCCTGAACAATTGCAAATTCCAGCAATGAGAAGCGCACCGCCAGGGGGACCTGGCGGTGCGCTGGGGGATGCTTGTCTGCCGTTCATGGGGGTGAACGAGCGCTTCGTCGAATGCGCACTACAAGCTAGGAATATTTATCTCGGCTCGCATCGTGGCGCATACCCTAATTCAGGTAACGCCAGCGCACGCCCCGATGAAGAGCCCGCTTCAGGCGAGAGGCGTGAGATGCACGCGAAGCATCCGTGAAACTTGTTCGGCCTGCTCGGCAGAAGACAGGTCTACTTTTACGACCGTTACCGCATCGAAATAGGCGGGACGCAGCAGCGCACCATAGGGACCGGCAGCAGAATCATTCACTGATACGACGGCGTTCGGGTCGGTCAGGCCGCTGATGCGGAGTTCGTGCACGGTATTGCACCGCGCATCGAACACAGCTGTCACGGTCTGACCCTCGACCGTCCGGCTGAGCGCGTCCCCACTGGAGCAGGCCGCGGGCACGACACCGACGACGCTAATCCGAACAGTCGCATCTTCCGGGTGCGCGGCGCCCGCTCCAGCCAGGAGCAAGGCGGCGGCGGCGAGAAACTTGCTGGTGGTTTTCATATCGCCCTCGCGTTTCCATCCACGAGGGCGACACTACACCGGCAATCTTAACATCTACTCGATTTATGTAGTTAATCTCGGGTAAAGCTATCCGGGCAGCGCCGTTACTGTGATCGTCACTCGATCCCGATAACGGTTGGATGGCTGAATTCCAAAAGGCTCAATTCTGAAAGTAAGCGGCAGAGATAATCCGTCCAGAGAAACTGGGGCAGGCTGCGCGAGGCTTTGGGGTGCGATGAGTTCGATGTACGCCCCGGCGAGGTAGGCGGAGTACGGAACCCTGCCGGAGCCGCCGCCGACCTCATTGAGTGTCCCACCGTTGTTGGATTGGAATTGAACAGCGACATCCTCATTGGCGCGGATTTGAAGGTAGACGGTCCGTTCAATCCCAGGCTCCAGCGACCCGAAAGAAATCTGATTGATCGCAAAGTCCCGATCGTACGGCGCGTCAACTCCAGCCAGATTGATTTGGGCGCGGCTCACTATGTCGACGCTTAACGATAGATCGATCCGGTCGTATTCCTGCCCAGACGCCTGATCGCTAACGATCAGTTCGTCCAAAGTGGTTTCGGTAGCGGGCACCGCGAACTGCGGGCGTTCGATCACGAGCGTTATAAGTATGTCTCGAGTCGCATTCGCCCCAACAGAGAAATCGAAGGCGCCGGTGACTGTGCCAGGATCATTATCCAACAATCCGTTTGTCGGGTCGAACAGGGCGTAGGGAAGGCCCGCCCCGGTCAGTAGCCGGGCACCCATCGCCGGATTCAACGCCCTCAGTCTGAGCTGGCAATCGTCCGTTCCATCATTAGCGACCGTGAGGCGGACGACCCGTCCGTAGTCGACGGATTCGAAAGGGTCGAACGTCGAGGAACCGGTGACCTCTTGCAATGACTGGATATAGGCGTCGCAATCCTGCGAATGAGCGGACCTCGCCCCGCCAATGAAGAGTGCGGCCACGAGGGCCATGATGATGGTCAGGAAAAGCCGGGTCATCCCTCTGGACCTTCTGTGAAGATGATCGTTCCAACGTCAACGAAGCCGCGAGCGTCCTCACCAATTGAAAGGACAGCCACCCCTTCTCCGGGGAGGGCGAGGCGATACCGACCCGGCGAAACGTTTTCGACGACGAATCGCCCTGTCGAGTTCGTGAAGGTGTCTAGCGGCGGGCCACCTTCGACCGGTGTCACAGATCCGACGCTCAGCCCGATCGGATCGCCGTTCGAGTTGAGTGCGCGCCCCATTACGGTCACCTCAATCTTCTCACCAATGGTGAGCCGATATCCGGTCCGCGAACCGGGGACCACCTGTTCACTAAGGTCATTGCCCAAGAGCTCGATATCATCACTGTCGACGACCGCAGATATCCGCGACGGGGCGAAACCGCGTAGCGTTGGGACGACCGCTCCCCCGAGGAGGTCTGTTTGCGCTCGATGGCCCCGTTCAGTCGGGTTGATCAGGACACGCGCTCCGGGCACCGCCGGTCCACGATCAATAATGGCGAAACTGTTTTGCCCCACCGGGCCGATTGCCGAAGCGCCGCCCGCGAAAGCTATGCCGGATTGAACGCTGACGCTGGAGACTTGGGAAGTAACGTCCGACCCGAGCGAGTCGTAGATCGCCGAGTGACTCGCCGAGCCGGTGAAGCGGTTGCCGAGATATCGCGCCGTGCCCAAAACGCGGTCGCCGGCTTCCGAAGATTCCACAGCCAGCGTTCCGGATACGGATCCGACCCCGTAACCAGGCAAATAGCTCAGTTCGGTCCGATAGCGCTCATCGACCGAGTCATAAGAGGCTCGGCCGAGGAAATTTCCTCCGCGCGGCGTCCAGACCGCGGAGATTAAAAAGCGGTGGTCATCCGCCCCGGCGACTTCGGTGAACTCGTATGATGCGTTGGCCGAAAACGGGCCGATGCGGCGAGAGAGTGCAACCGTGTAACGGCTCACGTCATCGAAAGCGTCGCGGGCCTCACGAAATCCTGCCGAGACGGACGCTCGCAGGTCACCGAACAAAGTGAAATTCGTTCGCGCTGAATACTCCCAGCGATACGGATTCACTCGCCCGAACGATGTCACATTCGCGAAATCACGATCCGTATATATCGCGTTGAAGTCGATTGAGAAGTCGCCGTTCTCGGCCCAGGTCGGTCGATAGCGGACATTTAACTCACCTGCGAGGCCAACCCCGTCTGCAGGACCGAACTCGCTCTCGCGCTGGGCGCTCAGGGCCAGATCAGAAGAAATGAGAAACTCGCTGAAGCCGCCCGTTGCCTCCACTGCAAGCTGGGCGACGTAGGGATTGGCCTGGGCCGACGCCCCGAGAGTCAATCGATCGCTCGCCCCGAAGCGGTAGAAGCCGCTCGCTGTAAAGAGGTCTCGTTCATATTCGATGCCGGTGTCGCCGATCACTGCGGGAAGCCCCGCGGACACACCGAACTCGCTTAGTCCGGAGGACAGAAGCGAGCTACTGGAGAACGCATCGAACCTGAGCGTTTGGACGAAGCCGTCGTCCTGACGGATCACCAGCTCGACTTGGTTCGCCCCCTCAGCGAATGGGATGTCTGTTAGATCATAAGAGCCTGCGCCGAAACGGATGGTGCGGATGAGATTGCCGTTGATGAGCACATCGACGGTTGCATCTGCTTCGAGAACAAAGCTTGTCCGTCCGGTTGGGCGTACGCTTCGGAATGGGTCGATTTCTGAATAAAGGCGCTGGTACGAAACCCCTCCCAATTGCGGCGTTCCCTGGAAGCCTCCGCCTGGCACGATCACGTCGCCTAGGGCCAGGCGAGCCGCGACCGAGGGAAAATCGCGAAAAAGAGTCAGGTCTCCACGCCGAAAGCTCTGGTCCGCGTCCTCCTGATAAAACGCCTCAAAGTCCAAGGACCAGCCCTCGGCGCCGCCGAGATTGACAAATCCGTACACGCGACCTGCGATAGGAGAGAAACCCGGATCCCCTCCCTCGTGGATGTAATTGGCGCCGAGATTGAATCCGATGGCAGCCGCGGCATCGGCGGCCGGTACCGGATCGATGCCGTCCAGATCGGGTTGCTGCCCCAGCGAAATGTCTCTCGCCCGAAGCCGCTCCAGCGGAACGCTCGCCGCGATCTCGATCCGGCTGGTGTCAAGCGTCACATTAGCGAAGGGCTCGACAATCTCCGCCATGACGAGATCAGCGTTCGGCAATGCCGTATTCAGCGCGACGGCCTCCGAGGCGGTCAGCCGCTCGGAAAGAAGATCGATCAGTCTTGATCGATCCACCAAAAGAACGCCCTGCTGGTCGGTTTGGACCGTGATGTCGCCGACATACGTTCCATTGACAACGAACGGCAGCTCCAGCCGGACCCCAGGTGGAAGAATCTGCGGGACCTGAGCCTGAGAGGGGGGCGTATGCACGAGCAGCAGAGCAGCTAGGGCCGCCCCTGCAGCCAGTCTCGATAGTCTGGTCATCGTGGTCCCCCCAACCTGCTCTTAGTCAAGGCCCTCTGGTTGACGCCTCACGGCAGATCTACACGAACGTCCAGCGGGCCCGAGGTGGGCCACCCGTCCGGCAGTTCGACATAACCCCATCGTGCGCCACCGCCCGGAACGAGGGTGTGCCTCAAAGCCCGGTTCAGGCTCTCCCCTTCCAGCACCATTTCCTGCCCGCCGGACGCGAGCGTGATTGTCGATCTCGCGAGACCCTGGTAGCGGTTTCCAAGGTTTTCGAGCCGAAAGCGCGCGACAGGCGTGCCGTCCTCATCAGCGCTGATCTCGGCTGACGCGACCTGCAGGGCCGCCGCAGCACGCGGCGGCACGACCTGAACCGAGGCGGCGAAGTTCACCAGAACCTGCACACCGCTTTCCTGCAGTTCCTCAAGCGGCACCTGACGGACAGTCAGAGCGTAGTGCTGGGACTCTGTGATGTCGGGGCGACCGATGTATCGGACCCGGATTTGCTGGGACTCCCCTGGTTCGACCCGCGCCTGCGGAGGTATGATCAGGAAGTCATCGACAGCGTCTTCACGTGTCTCTTCACCAAACTCGTCAATGAAACGCCGCTCCGCGACCACTTCGAAGACGATCGGGACCTGCTGCGTGTTGTTGACGAGGATCGTTTGTGACGCGGCCCGGCCGAACGGAGCCAGGTCGAAAATCAGAGGTTCGACCTCATAGGCCCTGACGGAAGCCGCGCTGAACGCAATGACGAGAGCCGCGCTTAGCGCCGCGATGATGGACTTCAGCCTCATTCCTCTTTCCCCTCAATACGTCAGCCCGTCGGCGCGACGCTAATGATGATCGTGTCCGTGTACTCGCCCGCCTCGACCGACAGCGGATCGACCTCCCCGACGTCCAGCGTCATGCGTCGGCTCACCGACGGCTGGCTTGAGTCGAGATAGCTGCTCTCAGCCCCGACGCCTCCGGAAATGGACGTGCCGGCGACTGCGAGGACGAACGGAATCTCGCGGTTTGGCCCGCCACCCTGGTTGAAAAGGCGGAAGTTGTTTTGCGTCGCCACCGTGACGACGGCGACGCCGGTGTTACAGCGCGCAAGGATGTCAGCCACGACGAGTTCGGCTTGATTCACCGGATTGAACGATGCAGCGAGCCCTGTTTGCCCGGCGTCGACCACTTGGCCCTGCTCGAGCACTGCACTTACCGTGCACACTTGAGGCACGTCAGTGCTGATCTCATAGCTCAAGTCGAGCCGTTCCTGGGCCGCAGCGCATGTCGCCCCGAAAACTGAGCAAAAAAGAAGTGCAATCAGACTACGCATTGGGCACCACCACGATCCGGATGACGTCGCTGTAGGGGCCCGGCGCGAAATCGATCGCGGAAAGCGGGCCGAGATTCACCAGCAAAGTCCGCTCGACCGGGTTTCCCGGGAACGCGTCCGCGGTGAATGAAGAAGATTGTGAAAAGCCGCCGGAAAGGCTTGCGACTTCCGGGATACGAAGGGTGAACGGGATGGGGTTCGCTGAACCCGCCTGCCCGAGCTGAAAATCGTTGGCGGTGTCGACCGTTACCGTCGCAGTACCGCTATTGCAGAGGAGGGTGAAACGCCCGATTTCCTGATCGTTGAAGTCGCTGAAATCCACCACCGAAAGACCGATCTCGCCGTCTTCCAGATCCTGCGGTGCGCCTGGGGCGCTCGCTTGCTCGAAATATATCCCGGAGAGGGTGCAACCGGCATTGATTGATCCATCCAGAGAAACGGAAAGAATCGCTTCCTGAGCGACTGCGTGCTCGGTCATCGCAGCATCGAGACAAACGATCGCCGCTCCGGCGATCAGCGCCCGGCCCGCCATGCATAATCTGGACATGATCCGTTCCCCTCTGAGAGAATCGGGGCGGGTTTCGCCACCCGCCCCGACGTCTCGACGTCGTGTCCTTACGGCTGCGGAGCGACCGTGAAGATGACGCTGTCGGTGTACGACCCCGGGGCCTGGCCCAGCGCGTTGAACGACGCCAGGTTCATGGTGACCGTGCGGGTGTTGCCGTTCGGAAGGTTCGCGCCGCCGGCGACATAGGAGCCCGGCGAGTTGAACGTGCCGGCGCCGCCGCTGATCGCGATATCGTAGGCGATCGAAGCCGAACCGTTCTGCAGCTGGAAGCCGTTCACGGTGTCCACGCTCACGATCGCGTTCTGGGTGTTACAGACCGCAGCGAGCGAGCCGAGCACGTTCGATTCACCGGAGTCGAGCGTGCCAAGACCGATGCCGAGGCTCGCGTTCGCGGCCCAGGTGCCGCCGCCGCCGCGCGGACCCAGATCGTCAGCCGCGCTGTCGGGCTGCGATTCAAGGCCGACCAGGCCGCTGTACATGAAGACGCCGCACTGTGTGTCGACGGTGCCGTCGAGGGCGACCGACAGGGTGGCGTCCTGCGCCATCGCCGGAGCGGCGGTGACGAACAGAGCGGCCGCGGCCGCCATAAGTTGCTTCTTCATCTCGAAGTCTCCCACATGGGTTGCTTTTATGAAGAGCCAAGAGAGCCTGTGGAACAGCCGTCCCCTCAACGGCGTCTCCTCCCCTTCAAGCCGGACGCTACGCCGTTAACTCCCGCTCAACATCGTTTAACAAATCATTAATGCCCTAAATTCGTACCCGCTTTTACTTCATATGGGCTATTCTCGCGGTTAATTTCTAAAGGAACGATAATCCTCCACCCTTTCCTATATTGCATATTTTTATCATCTAAATTGCGGATGCTCTCCAGATCGCCGATACGAACTCTGACTGCTTGGAAATGCCGGTTTTCTGATAGATGGAACGGAGTTGGGCGCGCAGCGTGCTGATATGCGTGCCGCGCTTGTCCGAGATTTCAGCGAGCGAGTGTCCCGCCGCCATTTCGACGGCAAGCCGCGCTTCGGCGGGGGTCAGACCGAATAGGGACATGGCGTCCGCCCCACTCATAGGTTCACTCTTGATGAGCGGACGAAGCGCAAAAAGGATGGTCTGCGAACCGTCCTTGGTTCGAAGAAGAATGCGCGACGACGCGACCCACTTCAGGTCGGCCCCGTCCTCGGGGCAGCGCATGATCGTGCGGTAGCCCTTCTGGCTCGCCGAGCCGATCAATTCGTTAAGCAGAGGCTCGAACGCCCGCTTCACTGCTCGGACCTGTCCGTCCACCAGCTTGACGCAACGCTCCTGGCGCAGCAGCGCTTCGCCAGACATGTTCGCGCCAAGCAAGCCCAGCTGAGGGGTCACAATATACTGCGCCGGGTCTACCGAAAGCCGATTGAGCCATTCAGTGTCCTTCGCCTCACGCAAATCGATGACCATGGGCCCACTCCTGATCGAACCATTCGTTTCGAAGCAGGAGGAGATTGTCCCGTTATGAGACGGGAACAACGAATTTAACCATAACTTCCGCTATTTAGCGCTCGCTCCTGAGGAATTTGGGCATCGCCTTACCCCATTTTGGTTGTGCACTCTACTTTTGCGAGAAGGCAGATATTGCCACTCGCACCATGGCTATCTCGCACGTCTCTCTGGAACGCCGTTCTGTCGGAAAGCCACCAAGAAAGACTTTTGGCGCCGTCCAAATGGTTTGAGACCGCACGCTCCTGTCGCACCCCGTCCTGCTCGACGAGGTCCTCAAGGGGGCGTCGGGTTGCACCTTCAACACGATCGCGTAACCGCCGAAGCGAGCCGAACCCGCATGCCTTAGCGATACCTTCGACATCTTCCATTCTTGAGATAACTGACAACCGAGCCAGCGCGGCGCGAAGACGCGTCTGCTCGATACGCTCCCGGATAGTAAGGCGATCGGATTTTGCATAAGCGCGATACAAGGTCGCCCGGGACACCCCAAGGCTTTCGGCGACCTTCTGCGGACTGAGATCGGCCTCGACGTACCGGGCTGCGATTAGGTTGCGGGCCCGGCGGCCGATTTCAGCCGGATGTCGCGTGGCGAACTCGTCGGCTCCTTCGAGCGCATCTGCGCAGACGGCGGTTATGGTCCGGCACATAGCGTTCCGTGCACGCTCCGACATGCCGCCGAGCGTGGCCTGAACCATCGAGAGAAGCTTATTCAGCGTCAACACAGCTGGCGCGTCGGCCGGTGGGACATATCCGTGAACAGAGTCCAGAGCGACAGATCCGGCCAGGAGGCGGCGCGGAAAGGCGAGCGTGATCAAGCGGACGTCTGAACAGACGACGCGCGCAGGCTGGCTCATGTCGACGACCAAAAGAGCGCCTGCGCTCGCTCTCGGGCCGTCATCAAACCCGAACGCCAGCTCCCCCGATCGCACCACGTGCACGAGAATATGATCGAGGCCGTCTTCGCGAATTAGTTGCGGCGGACGGCGGCCCTCTTGCGCACTGGCGAGGATAGAGGCGACCAGAATCTCACCGCAGATGGCTGCATCGATAGCACCGCTTACGTCACCTTCGGCCAGAACCGGCGTCTGAACCCAAGCCCCCATGGCCGCCTGCCATTCGGCAGCGCTCATTTTTTTCGGCGTGAAAATGTTTCGTTCGGAAATTTTTCGCTCTCCGCGACGTTATACTGTTACAATAGCGATACATGAATTGCTCGAAGCGCCCATCCATTAAATGAGGTATACGGATGAGGCCGAAACGCCGGAAATTGGCGCTTGTCCAGACGATCTCGATCACTTCGTGGCGCTAGTGCTAACCGCTTGACGCTGCGGGTGGGCATTTCGGGGACCCGTTCGCGTTCGTCTGAAACCGCCGCCAGATTTTTCGCCGGTCTGAACGCGCACCCCGCCTGCTGCGCACCGGTGAACCGCCCCTGAACCTTTCGGGCTCCCAACCACCCGCATTCCGCCATAAATCCGCCTGCGCGGGCGCTGATGGTCGGGGTCGAATACGCCCTTTCCTTCAGGACGCACCGCCATGACCCTGCGCCTTCGCTCCGCCGTGCTTGTTCTTTCCGCCGCGCTTCTGGGCGCTGGCGCGGCTGCGCCCGCGTTCGCGCAAAGCCCTGCGCCGCTTCAGATCGAGGCGGAGTATTCCGCCAGCGTCTGGGCGATCCCGGTGGGCAAGGTCGCGTTCGAAGCGAGCCTGGGGCCGGCGCGCTATGAAGCCCGCGCGGAGTCCCAGGCGGCGGGGCTTGCGGCGCTTTTCACCGACATCCGCATCGTGTCCGAGGTCGAGGGCGCGGTCGCCGGCGGGCGTGCCCGACCGCAGCGCTACGCTCATGACGAGTTCAACGGCCGCAAGCATCGCCGCGTCGACATGAGCTTCGAGGGCCGGGTGGCCCGCTCGGAGGCGACGCCGACCTTTTCCAACTGGGGCGAGCCGCCCGCGAGCGACGCCGACCGCACCGGCGCGATCGACCCGATGACCGCAGTGTTCATGCTCGCCCAGTCGATGACCGGGGCGGCGCCCTGTTCGGGGCATCTGCCCGTGTTCGACGGCCGGCTGCGCTATAACCTCAATCTGCGCGCCCGCGGCGTGCAGCCGGTGCGCACCGCAGCCTGGCGCGGCGAGGCGCTCGTCTGCGACGCCTTCTATGAGCCGATCTCGGGCTATACCGACGAACAGCGCCCCGAGCCGCGCGAGCTGCGCCATCCGCTGACCCTGTGGCTGGCGCCGCTGGAAGGCGGCCGGCACCTGCCGGTGAAAGCCCAGACACGCGCCGGCTTCGGCGCGACGATCGAGCTGCGCTCGCTGGAGATGCGGTGAGGCGCGCAACGCGCCGCGTCGTCAGAAGGTGAAATAGACCACCTCGCGCAGATCGTGCGCGCGCCAGAGGCTGGCGAGCAGGAGCGCGATCGTCATCGCCGCCCAGCCGGCGTTCGGGCTCCAGCTCGGGATCGTCACCCCGAACAGACGGCGCATGTCCGCCTCGCGCTCGCCGCCGAACAGGGCGTGGGTCGGGATCTCGAACGGCAGAAGCACGAAGACCGCGCCCAGCAGCACCAGCCGCCAGACGGTCTGGGCGGGGTGGCTGAAGACCAGGTCGAAGCCCGGTCCGACCGTGAAGAGCGTCGTCATCACCCCGCTCGCCGCCGTCCAGCTGGGCGCGACGAACACCGCGCAGGCCGAGATGAGGAAGGCGAGGCTGACCGCATAGTCCGCCACCCGGCCCGCAGGGGTGGCGAGCGCCTGGCGGAAGACCAGCTTGAACGCCAGCACGAGCACGGCGCCCAGCCCCCAGAGGGCGTAGATCAGCTGCGGGCTGTGCCACAGGATCACCAGCACGTAGATCAGACCGATCACCGCGCCCCGGCGCAGCAGCGAAGGGTTCTTCCCCGCCAGCGGCACGAAGACGTTGTCGCGCAGGAACTCATGGAAGGTGACGTGCCAGTGCCGGTCGAACCGGCGCATGTGCGCGAAGCGGAAGGGCGCGTTGAAATTGACCGGCAGCTTGAGGCCGAACATCAGCCCGATCCCGATCGCCATGTCGCTATAGCCCGAAAAGTCGAAATACAGCGCCAGCGTCGCGCCCAGCCCCGTGATGAGGCTTGTGACCGCCGAGCCCTCGCCCGCCGAGGCGAGATTGTAGTAGGGCGCGATCAGCCGGAACATCTCCTCGGCGATGACCGCCTTCTTGAACGCGCCGATGGCGAACCAGGTCAGCCCGCGCGCCAGCCGCCCCTCCCATTTCGCCGCCGGCATTCCGGCCCGCACCTCGTCGAGCTGGGCCTTGAACTGGCGGTAGCGCACGATCGGCCCGGCGGCGAGCTGGGGGAAGAAGATGACGTAGCTGGCGTAGTCCACCGGCCCCGGCGGAGCGGTCCTGCGGCGGAACACGTCGAAGGCGAAGCCGATCTGCTGGATGGTGAAATACGACAGGCCCAGGGGCACGATGAAGGCGAAGCCCAGCCCGTCCTGAAGCCAGGTCTTGAACCCGCCCAGCCAGACCATGTGGTACTTCACCAGCACCAGGCATCCGACATTGAAGACGATCACGCCGGCCAGGCAGGCCCGGCGCAGCGCTTCGCGCCCCTCGGCGAGCGCGATGGCCCAGCTCAGCGCGTAGGTCACCACGATCGTGGCCAGAAGCACCGCGCTCGCGAACACGCCGAACAGCAGGTAGACCACGGTCGAGAACACGAAGATCAGGACCAGCTGCAGGTCCAGACCACGGATCGCCCGGCTCAGATGGTAGAGCACCGCCATCGCCGGCAGGGCGAACAGCAGGAAGGCCGGATCGACGATGCTCATCGCGCCGGCTTAGAAGCTCTCGGCGCTGAACTGAAGGATGTCGCGCGCCAGCCCCTCGACCGTCTCCGCGGCGTAGAGCAGCGAGGGGTCGAGCTCGATCTTCAGCGCGTCCTCGAGGATGTTCGCGATGATGACGATCTGAAGGGAATCGGCCGCCAGCGCCTGAAGATCGGTCGTTTCGTCGACCGGCTCGGCGCGGTGCTCCATCGCCTCGTTGATCGCGCGAACGATCTCGGTCTTCACACGCGCCAGGGTGAGGGTCTCAGCGGTCACGGACCACCTCCAGATGCTCGATACAGCGTGAGAACACGCCGAATTTCCACGTCGTTTCGACCGGGCGGCAATCGCTGAAGCGCGCCACCACGCCGGGCAGCGTGGCGCGCAGCATCTTCATGGTCAGCGCTTCGCCCGGGCATTTGTGGCGGCCGCCGGCGAACGCCATCGGGCGGTAGTCGACGTCCTCGCGAGGCTGGGCGGCGATGTCGATGCAGACATGCGCGCCCGCAGCCACGCGCCGGCCCTCGAATTCGCAGTCCTCAAGCGCCTTTCTGAAGACGTAGCGCCCACTGCTGCAGCGGGTCAGGACCTGGTCGATGTCCGCGCTCAGCCGCTCGGCGTCAAAGAAGGCGTCTCTCGCGTCGCCCGAGGCCGACATCGCCGCAAAGACCACGTGCACATAGGCGTTCAGAAGCTGATCCATACCTAAAAGCACGCCCGTCGTCGCCCGGGTCAGAAGCTCCAGCGGATCGGCTTCGCCGGCCGCCAGACCGCGCGCAGTGTGCACGATCGGCGCGTCGCCGCCCTCGCCTTCCAGCCAGGCGCGCCGGACCGGTTCGCGCATCGCAGAGAAGATCGCCGCGTCGGCGTCTGCGATGGTCTCCAGATTGCGGCGCGCCCCGATCGGGTGACAGTTCAGCATGTAGGCCGCCGTATGCCGCATCACGCCGGCCGGATCGGGATGCTCGATCCTTAAAAGATCGAACAGCACGCGGGAGACGGCCGGCTGCAGTGCGTCGGCCGCCGCGTCGAAGCGGGCCGCGCCGTCGAACGGCGCCAAAGCGGCGTCGAACAGCGCATTGGCCCGCCGGGCGTCGAAGCCGGTTTCCAGCGCCTTGATCAGAGCGACCAGCACCCGTTTGCGCTTGGTGTGATCCTCCGGCCGGGTCTGAGGCAGAGGCGTGGCGTCGACGGTGGCGAGCAGGCTTTCGGTGTTCGCTGCGACACGGCCGATCTGGTCGGACACGCTCATCGAATTGATCAGCCGCCGGTCACGCAGCACGGCCAGCGCAGCGGCCGGTTCGGTCACGACCAGCGCAGCCAGCCGCTCTCGCGCCGGGTGCGGCGGGCTTGCGATTCCGTGGCGGTCGAGGAAGCGGTCGTTCGCCATCTCACGCCTCCGCCATGACGTCGCCGCCGGCGTGTTCGACTTCCGCACCACCGAGCATGTGGGCGCGGCGGCGGACCTTCCCGCTCGGCGTCCGGGGCAAGGCGCGCGGCGGCAGGAACTCGACCTGCGCGATGCGCACGCCGAATTCGCGGGTGAGCTGAGCGGCGATGCGGCGCTCTAAAGCGGCCTCGTCGTCAATAATGTCTCGCCGCGATTTGCGCTCGATCCGCAGGATGAGTTCAGGACCGGATGCGGTGACCGGGCCCGGCGCCTCCACCGTCACCGCGCCGTGCGGGTCGAGCGCCGGGTGCAGCCGGGCGGCGGCGAACTCCAGCGTCGCGGCCGCGATCTTCCGGCCGTTGGCGAAGAACACGTCCTTGCTGCGACCCACAATGAAGAGCGCCCCGCCCCGGATCGTGGCGAGGTCGCCGGTCCTCAGCCGGTGCGGGCCGGTCAGGAATGCATCCGCCCTGGCTTCACCTTCACCGCGATAGCCGTCGGCGAGCGAGGGGCCTGAAAGCTCGACCTCGCCGATCTCGCCCTCGGCGACCTCCGCTCCGGTGTCCGGATCGACCAGCCTGACGATCCGGCGGGCGGCCGCGTCCAGCGTCATGCCGGCGACGAACTCGGGGGCGGGCTCTCGGTGCGGCGCGCCCGGACGGCCCGCGACATAGAGCGTGGCTTCAGCCAGGCCGTAGGTGCAGAACACCGCATCGCGCCGGAGCCCTCTGGGCGCGAACGTCGCGGCGAAGCGGTCCAGAAGGTCGGCCGGCACCGGCTGGGCACCGCAATAAACCCGCTTCAGGCCGGACAGCCCGTCAGGCGACCCCGCCTCGCCGCGCGCGCTTCGCGCCGCCATGATCGCGCGTTCGAGGGCGAAAGGCGGTCCGCCGGTGGTGGTCACGCCGTGGCGCTCAGACAGGTCCATCCAGCGCTCGGGACGGCGGACGAACTGCGCCGCGGACCATTGCAGGCAGCGAAACCCTCCGCACACAGGGGTGATCAGGCCGCCGACCAGACCCATGTCGTGATAGAGCGGCATCCAGTTGAAGGCGAGATCGTGTTCGTCCATCGCCCAGGCGGCCATGATGCGTGCGACATTGTCCTCGATCGCCGCACCACCGATCACCACGCCCCTCGGCGCGGCTTCCGAGCCGGAGGTGAACTGGATCAGGGCGGGCGCACCGCTCACGCCGCGCGCCGGCGTGGGCGCGGCATCGACCTCGTCGTGAAGGCTGACCGCGATCACCGGGGTGTCGGCAGCACCGTACCGGTCGAGCCAGGCGCGCGCCTCGTCTGCAGCTGACGCAGCACAGAGCATCGCAGACGGATCGGACACCCGCAGCACGTGGCGCAGGCGATCGGCCTTGCCCGGCGACATCGCCCCATGGTCGAGCGGCGCAGGGACCGCGGTGTAGCCCCCGAACTGGCAGGCGAAAAAGGCGATCGCGAACTCAGGCGTGTTGTGAGCGCTCAGCAGCACCCTGGCGCCGGGTTCGATCGTGTCCGCGAGCCGGCGCGCCAGCGTCGACGCTCGTCCGGCGAGTTCAGCATAGCCGAGGCTTTCGCCGACCTCGCCGTCACTGCGCAGATACGACGCCACACGCAGATCGGGCCGCCGCTCGGCGTGCCGCAGTACCGCTCTAGCAAGCCCCTCGCCCGACACGTCACACCCCAGATCCGGACCGGTCTTCGACTACACCCTTCAGGCTCGCCCGCCTCCCCCGTCAGGCGAACCTCAGGGTATGGGCGAATGCACCGTTCACGGTGTACTTCATTCGCCGGGTTTACGATATCGTCGGTTCGCGCGCTACCGATAATGGAGCGCACCGGGGCGGTGGGAACGAGATGAGTGCAGCGAAAAACGCTTGGCGTCTGGGGCTTTCGAACACCGGCCATGACGGCGCGGTCGCGCTCGTCGACCCTTCCGGCGTGCTCGTCTTCGCCGAATCGGTCGAGCGCGAAACCCAGTGCAAGATGGCCTGGGGCATCCGGCCTGATCGTCCCGAGATTCTCTCCCGGCTCCGCCGCTTTCTGGGACCGGACGCGGCAGACCTCGCAGCCGCGACGAGCTGGAGCCGGACGATCTCGGAGGAAGACCTCAGCCGGCCCGGCCCGTTCGTGGACGCCGCGACCTTCGCATGGCTCGCGCACGGCCAGCGCCTCGCCTTCGACCGGTACGAACCCTCCATCGCGCACGCCTTCGATCTGGACCAGGCGCCGGAGACATCCCGCTTCGACCACCACGCCTGCCACGCGGCCTACGCCTGCGCCGCCTCGCCGTTCGACACCGCGGTCTGCCTCGTCGTCGACGGCGAGGGCGAAGAAGGCGCGGTGTCGGTCTTCGACTATGCCGGCGGCAAGATTGAACGGCGCTGGCGCGCGCTGGGCCGGGCGTCTATCGGCGGGTTCTACGCCTGGCTGACAGGCCTGTGCGGGTTCAGCTTTCTCAAGGGCGAGGAGTGGAAGGTCATGGGTCTGGCCGCCTGCGGCACGCCGCGGGAGGACTGGACCGCAGAGCTATCAAGGACGCTGCATTTCGTGCGCGGCCGTCCCACCCAGGGCCGGGAGGCCGAAGCGATAACCGCTCGCTTCGAAACGCTCGCCGCGAGCCTCGACGAGGCGGGCCGCGCCGACCTCGCCGCGAGCGGCCAGGCCGCATTCGCCGGCTTCATGACCGCGATCATCGAGACCCTGGAGTTCGCGCCCGGCGCGCCGCGCAATCTGGTGCTGACCGGCGGCTGCGCGCTTAATTCCTCTTTCAACGGCAGAATCGAGGAACGCGGCCTCGTGGACGCCCTGTTCGTGCCGAGCGCGCCGGCCGACGACGGCAACGCCATCGGCGCAGCCCTTTTGAGCTGGGCGGCCGCGAACCCGGACCGGCCGCTCTCCAAGGCGCTCGACTGGGGCCTGCCCGCGCCGTTCTATGGCACGGACGCCGCATCCACCGGAATCGAGGACATCGATCCGGACCATGTTCCGGGACGTGTCACCGCGCTTTCCGGGGACGGACCGGAGCGCGTCGCGAGGCTGATCGCCGAGGGAAAGATCGTCGGGGTGATGCGCGGACGGGCCGAATTCGGCCCGCGTGCGCTCGGCCATCGCTCGATCCTGGCCGATCCGCGCGATCCGGAGATGAAGGACCGCATCAACGCGCGCGTGAAGCGACGAGAGGGGTTCAGGCCGTTCGCACCTGCGATCCTCGAGGACCGCACCGCCGACTGGTTCGACATCGCGACCCCCTCGCCCTTCATGGCGACGACCCGGCGGTGGAAGCCGCACGCCGCCGCGCGCGTTCCGGCGGTCGTGCACGACGACGGGACCGGACGGCTTCAGACCGTCAGCGCTGAGAGCGATCCCTGGTTTCACGCCCTGATCTCGGCGTTCGAGGCTGAGACCGGCGTGCCGATCGTGCTCAACACCAGCCTCAACGTCATGGGCAAGCCGATCGTACACGCCGTGTCGGATGCGCTGGCGGTCTACGCCGGAACCGGGCTGGACGCGCTCGTCGTCGAGAACCTGCTGATCGAGAAGACCTAGGCGCGTCAGCCTTCGCCGGGCGTCTCTTCGGCGTCGGCGGCAGCGTCTTCAGCGCCGGCGTCCGTCTCGGCCTCTTCAACGTCTTCGCCGTTCGCTTCGTCGAAATCGACCAGCGGCTCGCCGGGTTCGGGCGGCAGGTGAAGGTCGAGCAGCGCCTTGTAGCGGCGGATATTGCGAACATAGTGCACCGGCTCGCCGCCGCGGGCGTACCCGTATGGCAGGTCCTTGTAGTATTCGGGCTCGGACAGCAGCGGCAGCGTGCGGCGCACGTCCGTCCATTCGTCCTCATTGAGGCCCTGTGAAACCGCGAGCCGGCGCGCGTCGCGTACATGGCCCAGACCGACATTGTAGGCCGCCATCGCCTTGAACAGCCGGTCCTGGCCCTCGACGCCTTCGGGGATCCGATCGAGCAGACGCGCCATGTAGAGCGCACCGCCTTCGATTGACTGGAACGGATCGGTCCGGTCCTCGACGCCCAGCTCTCCCGCGGTCGGCAGGGTGAGCATCATCAGGCCGCGCACGCCGGTCGGGCTCTTGGCGTCTGGATCCCAATGGGATTCCTGATAGCCCTGCGCGGCGAGCCAGCGCCAGTCCAGGCCATGCTCGGCGGCGGCCTCCTTGAAGGCGTCCTGATAACGCGGCAGGCGCTCCTCGATCCGGCGGATAAAGCGGCGCACGTCGACATAGTCGAAGGCCTCGGTGGTGTGGCCGTACCATTTCTCGTCGAGGTCCTCGAGCAGGCCCTCGTCGTGGGCGCGCGTGAACCAGGTATCGAGCGCGTCCTGAAGATCGCCGCTCTCGGGCGCGAGAATCCAGGCGTGGCTGCGATCGTCCTCTGTCAGGTTCACCGGTGACAGCAGCTCGGGAAATTCGAGACGGGCATGGGCCAGAAGGTCTGAGTCCGAGATCGTCGCATCGAGCGCTTCGGACTGCACCTCTTCCAGGAGCGGAAAGGCCGAAGGCGCCTCGACCGCGCGCCAGTCGAGACCAGCGACCTCTTCAGCGATCTCTTCGAGCGACTCCACATAGCTGGATCCCGCGACCACCGCGAGATCGGCGCCGGACAGCCCCTCGACGCTATTGATCTCCAGCCCGCCGCGGCGCGTGACGACATGTTCGGTCACGGTCTTGTAGGCCGGCCCGAACGGATATTCCGGAATCCGCGCTTCGCTGCGCGTAATGCCTGCAGCCGCGATGTCGCCCTCGCCCTCGGCGATGCCGTCGAGCACGCCGGACAGGTCCTCGTAGACGACGAAGCGGACCTCGACGCCGAGATCCTCGGCCAGTGCGCGGGTGAGGTCGACTTCATAGCCGACCGGCTCGCCTTCGGGGTTTTCCTGATAGGTCGTCGGCCCACGCGTCGTCAGCACCACGAGCTCGCCGCGCTCCTGGATCGCCGCAAGTCCGGTGGCGGACAGCTCGCGCGCATCCTCACCGGTGACGGCGCCGTCCTCGCCCCCGCCGCCGCACGCGGCGACAAGGCCGGCGGCGCTCGCAAAGGCGATCAATTTCATTCGGCTCAAGGCCATGTCTCATGGTCCCTCGCTCTGCTTACATGTGTCAACGCAGGCGCGGTGAACCCGGTTCAGAATTCGGCCCGGCTTAATCCGCCTTATTCAAGGACCAGTCGTACCCATGCCCGCGAATGTCGGGATGGGCGCGAATATGGGCGGCGAGCTCTGGCTCGGCGAAGCGAAGAAGATGCGCGATCACGCCCTCTTCGCTGTCACCGAAATCCTTGCGAAACCAGCGGTATATGCGCGATACCTCAACTCCGTTCTCAACGGGGGTCACTCCGCGCGGATGGTTCACATAGGCGCGCGCCGCCGCATCCAGATCAGCATCGAGAGTTTCGGCGCGCCAGGCGGTCGGTTTGAGGTTGGGACAACCGATCGAGGCGCAATTGACCGCGTAATGCACCATCGCCGCTTCGAAGCTCGGGCGCATGATCTCGTGCTCGATATCGTCGAGCGACAGCGCCTCGCCCTCCACAGTGACCCGCTCCACGCCCCAGGGTCCGATCGCGAACAGGTGCGGCCGGATCTGCCGGATCGAGCGCTCGGGCGCTTCGTCGACGATCAGCTTCACTGTGACTGCGTTATAGAGATTGGCCCAGTAGGCGAAGGCTTCGTCGGCTCTCATCTCGGATGGCCGAGCCGCCTCCAATACGCCGATATAGGCCTCGAGCGCGGCCCGGTCTTCGGCGTCGGAGCGCAGGGCGTCGTAGTCGAACCGGTTCACCCCGTCCGGGCTCTCGACGAGATGCTCGGCGAGGATGGCGTCCCAAGGCGCATGGAGATCCTGTGCGGCAGCCGGCGAGGCGACCAGCGCGACGGCGAAGAGGAAAGGTGCGAAAGCGGCGAGGCGGATCATGGCGGGCTCCGTAACGGCTCGACCTTCAATCTAGAACGCTGCAGCGCCTGCGGCTTGCCGCACCGGTGAATCTCGCCAGTTTGTGATCGATGTCACGCCTTCCAGACCCGATCCGCGAGACGATCGCGCTGCCCGGCGGCGAGATGGCGCTGCTGCGCTGGCCGAACGCTGGCGCGCCGCGCCTTGTGTTCGCGCACGCCAACGGGTTTTGCGCCATGGCTGCTGCGCCCATGCTCGCCCGGCTGGCGAACAGGTTCGACATCGTCGCGCCCGACCTCAGAGGCCATGGCCGCACAGCCCTGCCCGCCGATCCGGCGACCCATCGCAGCTGGAAAGTCTATGCGGACGATCTTTTGTTGCTGAACGCCGCGCTCGACCGGCCGGCGGCCTTCCTGGCGGGCCATTCCATGGGCGCGACGAGCAGTCTTCTGGCCGCCAGCCGGATGGACGACCCGCCCCCGCTCGCCCTTGTCGAACCGGTGATCCTGCCCCCGCCGCTCTATCTCGCCGCGCGCACGCCCGCCTGGGGCCTCTTCAAGCGCTCGATGAGCATCGCCAAGGCCGCCCGCAAGCGCTCGCGCGCCTGGCCGGACAGGGCGGCGGTGCGCACGCGATATAAGGCGAAACCGAACTTCGCGCGCTGGGACGACGCGGCGCTGGACGGTTATCTCGAAGACGGGCTCGCCGAGACCGCAGACGGGGTCGCGCTGTCCTGTTCGCCGGAGTGGGAGGCGGCCAATTACGAGGCGCAGGGACATGATCCCTTCGCCGCAGCCCGGCGCATCGGCGAGCGGGCGCGTGCTTTCAGGGCCGAGCACGGCTCCACGCTCATCGGCGCGGGTGCGCTTCGCCGCCGCGGTGTCCGGATCGACGCGCAGGCCGGGATCGGCCACCTTGCGGTGATGGAGGATCCGGCGCGCGTGGCGGACTGGATCGCATCTGTATGGGACGAGACGCGATGACGATCGATCTTCAGACCCGCGGCCCGGTGCGCATCGTCACGATCAACCGGCCCGACCGCCGCAACGCGGTCGATCGGGCGACCGCTCACGCCCTCGCCGAGGTGTTCCGCCAGTTCGACAACGATCCGGACGTGTCCGTCGCCGTTCTGACCGGCGCGGGCGGTCAGTTCTGCGCGGGCGCGGATCTCAAGGCGATCTCCGAAGGCGATCCCAACCGGGTCGAGCTCGACGGCGACGGTCCGATGGGACCCACGCGCATGCGGCTGTCCAAGCCCGTCATCGCCGCGGTGGAAGGCCACGCGGTCGCCGGCGGGCTTGAGCTGGCGGTCTGGTGCGATCTCAGGGTCATGGCGTCCGACGCGGTGTTCGGCGTGTACTGCCGGCGCTTCGGCGTGCCCCTGATCGACGGCGGCACGGTGCGCCTGCCCCGCCTGATCGGGCAGAGCCGCGCGATGGACATGATCCTGACAGGCCGGCCGGTCCACGCCGCCGAAGCGCTGAGCTGGGGGCTTGCAAACCGGGTGAGTGAGCCTGGGCAAGCGCTTGAAACAGCGATTGAACTGGCAGAACAGATCGCGGCGTTTCCGCAAGCCTGCCTCAGAAACGATCGCGCGAGCGTCTACGACGCGCAGGCGCTTTCAGACCCCGACGCGCTGATCAACGAGACCCGCCGCGGGATGGACACGCTTGCGAGCGGTGAAACCCTCGCGGGCGCGACCCGCTTCAGGGACGGCGAAGGTCGCGGGGGAAAGTTCTAGCTCCTCCCCGGCTCCTTCCCCTAGATGGAGAGGGTCCGCCCGAAGGGCGGCGGTGGGGTGAGGATCGTAGAGCGCTTAAAACTGCATACGCTGGCGTTCCCCCACCCGACCCGGACCTGTCGATCCGCCCCACACTGAGGAGAGAGTTTGCGCGGGCGCTGACAGGGTGTGTTCGCCCCTACCCCGCCGCGCGGCTGGCTTTCTTGCGTTCGTGTTCGAGCAGCAGCTTCTTGCGCACGCGGATGCTCTCGGGGGTCACCTCGACGAGTTCGTCGTCGTTGATGAACTCCAGAGCGTATTCCAGCGTCAGGCGGATCGGGGGGACCAGAACCACCGCCTCGTCGGTGCCAGAGGCGCGCATGTTCGTGAGTTTCTTGCCCTTCAGCGGGTTCACGATCATGTCTTCCTCGCGCGCGTTCACGCCGATGATCATGCCTTCATAGACCTCGACGCCGTGGCCGATGAACAGCTTGCCGCGCTCCTGGATGTTCCACAGTGCGAAGGCGAGCGCCTTGCCGGTGTCCATGGAGATGATCGCGCCCTTAGGCCGCTGGCCGACATCGCCGGCCGCACGCGGGGCGTAGTGATCGAAGGCGTGGAACATCAGGCCCGAGCCCTGGGTCAGGGTCAGGAATTCCGACCGGAAGCCGATCAGCCCGCGCGTGGGCGCGAGATATTCCAGACGCACCCGGCCCTGCCCGTCTGGCACCATGTTCTTGAGCTCAGCCTTGCGCGCGCCGAGCTTTTCCATGACGCCGCCCTGATGGTCTTCCTCGACGTCTACGGTCAGGGTTTCGAAGGGCTCGCAGACCTGGCCGTCGATTTCCTTGGTGATCACCTGGGGACGGCCCACGGCGAGCTCGAAGCCTTCGCGGCGCATGGTCTCGATCAGCACCGAAAGGTGCAGCTCGCCCCGGCCCGAGACGGTGAACTTGTCGGCGTTGTCCTGCTGGACCACGCGCAGGGCGACGTTGTGGATCAGCTCGCGATCGAGCCGGTCCTTGATCTGACGGGAGGTGACGAACTTGCCCTCGCGGCCGGCGAACGGAGAATCGTTCACCTGGAAGGTCATCGAGATCGTCGGCTCGTCCACAGTGAGCGGCGGCAGCGCCTCGACATGTTCGGGATCGCACAGCGTGTCGGAGATGTTCAACGGATCGACGCCGTTGAAGGTGACGATGTCGCCCGCGCTCGCGCTGTCGCGCTCGACCTTCTCAAGGCCGTGGAAGCCGAACACCTGCAGCACCTTGGCCTTGCGGGTCTTGCCGTCCGCGCCGACCACCGCGACCTGCTGGTTCTTCCTAAGCGTGCCGCGGCGGATGCGCCCCAGCCCGATCACGCCGGTATAGCTCGAATAATCCAGCGCGGAGACCTGCAGCTGGAGCGGCGCGTCCTGATCGACTTCAGGCGGGCTCACGCGGTCGACGATCGTCTGGAACAGCGGGCTGAGGTCTTCGCCCCGGCTTTCCGCGTCCAGGCTCGCCCAGCCCTGAAGGGCGCTGGCGTAGACCACGGGGAAGTCCATCTGCTCGTCGTCTGCGCCGAGCCGGTCAAAGAGATCAAACGTCTGATCGACGACCCAGTCGGGCCGTGCGCCGGGACGGTCCACCTTGTTGACCACCACGATCGGTTTGAGGCCGAGCGCCAGCGCCTTTTTGGTCACGAAGGTGGTCTGGGGCATCGGCCCGTCCACCGCGTCCACCAGAAGCAGCACGCAGTCCACCATCGAGAGCACGCGCTCCACCTCGCCGCCGAAATCGGCGTGGCCGGGCGTGTCCACGATGTTGATCGCGTAATCGCCCCAGGTCACGGCGGTGTTCTTGGCGAGGATGGTGATGCCGCGCTCTTTTTCCAGATCGTTGGAGTCCATGACCCGCTCGATCTCGCCGGCGCGGTCGCCCAGCGTCCCCGACTGCTTGAGGAGCTTGTCGACGAGGGTCGTCTTGCCGTGGTCGACGTGTGCGACGATGGCGATGTTGCGGATGCGCTCGACCGGAGCGGTCATGGGGAGGCCCTTCATGCGGGGGAGTGTTTTCGCGCGCCCTCATAGAGGTTTCCGCCTCATAGCGCCAGCACTGGAAACCGCCGGGGCGCGGCGCTAGTCTCCGCCGAAAGAACACTGACGCAAAACCCGTTGTGAAAGTGGGTTTTAGGGGAGAAGCCATGAAAAAGACCCTCGCCCGCCTCGCTGCGGCTTGCGCCGCCTTCGGCCTGAGCGCCGCCGCGCATGCCGAACCGACTGATTTTTTCAAGGTCGACGGGGTGCGCTACGACCCTTCCGTCGCGACCTTCGAATCGGGCGCAGGCTATGAGATCGGCGAGCGGCCGGTGCGCTATGACGACATGCTCGCCTATCTCAGAACGCTCGCAGTCGCCTCGCCGCGCATCGAGGTGGAGACGATCGGCTATTCCCACGAGCGGCGTCCGATTCTGACCTTCACGGTCACGAGCCCCGAGAACCACGCCCGGATCGACGAGATCCGGGAGACCCATCTGGCGCGCCTGCGCGGCGAGGCCGCGCCGGACGCGGCCCCGATGGTGCTGTGGATCAATTTCGGCGTCCACGGCGCGGAGAGCTCGGGCATGGATGCGGCGATCCCGCTGCTCTATCACTTCGCCGCCGCCCAGGGCGAAGCGGTCGAGGCCAAGCTCGACGACGCGGTGATGCTCTTCACCGTCGCGTTCAATCCGGACGGCCACACCCGCCGGATCGACCATACCGAGCGCTTCTGGTCCTACGCCGACAACACCGATCCCAACGACATCGCCCACGATCTGTGGGTCACCGCGCGGACGAACCACTACTGGTTCGACCTCAACCGGCAGTGGCTGCTGCTGACCCAGCCTGAATCCCAAGCCTGGATCCGCAAATGGCATGAATGGAAGCCGATGGTTTCGGCGGACTATCACGAGATGGGATCCGACAGCCCGTTCTACTTCCATCCCGGCGAGCCGCTGCGCCGCAATCCGCTGATTCCCGCGCGCGCCCGCGAGCTGACCTTCGAGATCGGCCGCCGGCATGCGGCCTTCCTGGATTCCGAATCCCGGCTCTATTCCACCCAGGAAGTGTTCGACAATTTCTACATCGGCAAAGGCTCGACCTACCCGCAGATCAACGGCTCGCTCGGCATCCTGTTCGAAGCCGGCGCGGCGCGCGGCGGTGCGATCCAGACCGAACGGGGCCTCGTCGAGCACGCCGACAATGTGCGCACCCAGTTTCGCACCGCGCTGACCACGCTTGAAGGCTCGCTCGACCTGCGCAGCGAGATCACCGCCTATCAGCGCGAGTTCTTCGCCGGCAATCTCTCCCGGGCCCAGCGCGCCGACCAGCAGGGCTGGGTCTTCACCGCGCCCGGCGATCCCGAACGCGCGCGCCGCTTCGTCCGGCTTCTGCGCATGCACGACATCGAGGTTTACGAAAACGGCCGCGACATTCGCGCGGACGGCAAGGTCTATCTCGCCGGTCAAAGCTGGTTCGTGCCCACGGCCCAGCTGCAGCACGCCATGATCCGCGGGATCTTCGACCGGCTGACCGAGTTCGAGGAGAACATCTTCTACGACGTCTCGGGCTGGACCCTGCCGCTCGCCTATGACCTCGATTACGCGCCGGTGCGTGCGGGCCTGTTCCAGGCCGCTCCGGCCCGGCTCGATCTCGCCGACGGCGCTTTCACGCCTGCGCCCGAGCCTGACGAGGCGCCCTACGCCTATGTCTTCGACTGGGGCCACACCTATGCGCCGCGCGCGCTGAACCGCGTGCTCGGCGCCGGCGTTCTGGCCCGCGGCGCGAAGGAAGCCTTCAACGTGGACACGACCACGGGCGAAGCCGCGCTCGACCGCGGCGCGATCGTCGTCCCCCTCGCTGGCCAGACGGTCGGACGCGACGAGATCCACCAGATCATGCGCACGATCGCGGCCGAGGACGGCGTGACGGTTCATGCGGCGACCTCGGGCCTCACCCCGGTCGAGGGGCGCGATCTGGGCGCCTGGAACGTGTTCGAGGCGCTGGAAGCGCCGAAGGTCGTGCTCGCCATCGACGACGGGCTGAGCTGGTATGACGCCGGCGAGATCTGGTGGACGCTGGACTATCGCCACCGCATGCCCGCCACGCTGGTGAAGAAATCCGATCTCGGCCGGCTGGACTGGAGCGAATACACCCACCTCCTCCTGGTCGGCGGCGACGCCGACCTGCCCGAGCGCGCCCAGGAGACGCTCGAACGCTGGATCCGCGGCGGCGGCACGCTTGTCGCCATGACCGACGCCGCGCGCTGGGCCGAAACCGCCTTCTTCGAGGACGACGGCGAAGACGCCGAGAAAGGGCCTGACGACGCCGAGGACGAGACCGTGCGGCGCTACGACGTCTCCGAAATGAACGTCCGCGAAGCCGAGCACGTGATCGGCGGGGCGATCTTCGAGGCCGATCTCGACACCTCCCACCCGCTGGGCTTCGGCTATCGCGACCGCTTCCTGCCGGTGCATCGCAACGAGACCTTCACGCTGCGCCGTCCCGAAGACCCCTATGCGGTTCCCGTGCAGTACGCCGACGCGCCGCTTCTGACCGGTTATGCCTCCGACAAGCGAATCGGCGAGATCGCCGGAACGCCCGCGGTCGTCACACGCAGGCTGGGCGGCGGATCGGTGATCCTGATGGCCGACAATCCCGTGTTCCGCGGGACTTATCCGGGCACCGAGAAGCTTCTGATGAACGCGATCTTCTTCTCCGGGATGATCGACGCGGCGCGGGGCGAGTACGAGGAATAGGCGCAAGGCCTGTCCGCCCCCTCGCACCCCGCCTGCATGATGGCCTCACCTCCCGCCGGGACAGGGCGGATCGCGACCGAAAGGTCCGGGCGGGAGGGCGGCGCTCGAGCGCCGGCGGGGATAACGCACGCGTTTCGCTTGCGAAATCGAACGAACGTTCGCATTATTCGCGCATGAGAACCGCCGAGACCACCCGCACCCGCGTGCTCAACACTGCGCTGGACGCCCTGCCCGATCACGGATTCGGCGGGCTCAGCGTAGGCCGGCTCGCCAGCCTTACCGGGATGTCGAAGAGCGGGCTTATCGCCCGGTTCGGCGATGTCGAACGCCTACAGATCGCACTGGTCGACCACGCTGCGGAGCGATTTTCCGCCTCGGTGATCAAGCCTGCCTTCTCCGCGAGCGCCAAAACGCCCGCCCGTTTGCGCGCCCTCGCCAGCGCCTGGCTCGACTGGCTGGACGCCCGCCGCCCCTGCCCGCTCATGCAGGCTGCGTTCGAATCCTGCGCGCTCGCTGGGACCGCCGGCGAATACGCCCGCGCCGTCCGCGCGCGGTTTCAGCCCTTCGTCGCCGGGCTCGCCCGGCCCGCGCTAGGGGAGCGCGCCGAAGCCTTCGCGTTTTCCTTTGAAGCGATCGGGCTCGCCGCGGGGCTCGCCGCGTTGACGGGCGCAGAAGAAGGCCGGGCCCGCGCCGAGGCCGAATACGACCAAGTTTTCAGCCGTTACGGACTTTGAGCATGCTCGCCGCCAATCTCGCCGCCCGGTTCGCGCCGGAGCGGTTCAAACGCGTCGCCGGCGCCCGTTTCGTCACCCCGCGCGTGAGAAAGCAATCGGACACCGGACGGGACTGGCTCGAGACGCTGACGCCCGTCGATTTCCCCGCGCCTTGCGGCATGCAGCGCGCCTGGACGGGCGGTGACGGCCCGCTCGTGGTCTTTCAGCACGGCTGGGAGGCCGACAGCGCCGACCTCAGCACGATCGGTCGGGCGGTGCTCGGAGCGGGCTTCGCCGTCGCATTGATCGACGGGCCCGCCCACGGCGCGAGCACGGGCGAACGCGCACACATGCTCGCCTTCGCTGAAGGCCTCGCCGCGGCTCAGGCCGCGCTGGGCCGGCCGTTCGCGGTGGTCGCCCATTCGATGGGCCTGCCGGCGACCGTCATCGCCATGACCCGGCACGGGCTTTCGCCGCAGCGCGTCGTCTCGCTTGGCGCGCCCGACGCGCTGGAGGCCAACGTCAAATTCCAGGGCCGGGCCATGGGCCTGTCGGACCGGGCGATCGGTCTGATGCTGGACGCGGTCAGCCATCGCTTCGCAGAGGACGCGCGAAAGCTGTCGGTCGTCGCCGACGCGCCCTCGCTCACCGTACCCGCCCTCATCTGCCACGGACGCGGCGACACGATCGCGCCGCCCGAGGCGGCCGAACGCATGGCCGCCGCCTGGCCGGGCGCCGAACTCGCCCTCTTCGACGATCTCGGCCATCGCGGCGTGCTGCGCGACGAGGCGGTGGTGGCGCGGGTGCTGAGGTTTCTGAAGGGGTGAGCGGGCGGGCGAAGTGACCGCGCGGCGCCGAGCAGACGCCGCGAGAGATGGGGCGGGAAGCTGCAGCCTTCAACGCGAAAAGCCCCGCGCTTTCGCGCAGGGCTCTTCAAACCTGAAAAGGCCGCGAAGACTTAGTCTTCGCTGACGTCCAGGATCTGCTTGCCGCGATACATGCCGGTCTTCAGATCGACATGGTGCGGACGGCGCAGCTCGCCGGTGTCCTTGTCCTCGACATAGGCCGGGTTGTTCAGCGCGTGGTGCGACCGGCGCATGCCGCGCTTGGACGGGGTGGTCTTACGCTTAGGGACCGCCATCGGTCACTCCTGCTGTTCGAAACGCCAAATCCTGCGCGCCCAGGGACTCCCGGCGCGGCTGAGCGGAGGGTGATACTCTGTTCGCAGCCGCGAGGCAACCGTTTCAGGCGCTTCGCCTACACCAATCTCGACTGCGTCACGGCCGCGGCCACGAAACTCGCGAACAGCGGATGCGGGGCGAAGGGCCTCGACTTGTATTCGGGGTGGAACTGCACGCCGATGAACCAAGGGTGGTCGGCGTATTCGACGATCTCGGGCAGCACGCCGTCAGGCGACATGCCGGAGAAGACGAGCCCGGCCGCTTCCAGGCGCTGCTGGTAGGCGATGTTCACCTCGTAGCGGTGCCTGTGGCGCTCCTCGATCCGGCTTTCGCCGTAGATCTCGGCCACGCGCGAGCCGTCCTTAAGTTTGGCGATGTAGGCGCCGAGCCGCATCGTGCCGCCCAGATCGCCGCCCTCGTAGCGGCGTACGACCTCGTTGTCCTTCACCCATTCGGTGAGAAGGCCGACCAGAGGCTCTTTCGCCGAGCCGAATTCGGTCGAGCCCGCGCCCTCGACGCCGGCGAGGTTCCGCGCCGCCTCGATGACGGCCATCTGCATGCCGAAGCAGATGCCGAAATACGGGATCTTGCGCTCGCGGGCGAACTTCGCCGCGGCGATCTTGCCTTCCGCGCCGCGCTCGCCGAAGCCGCCGGGGACCAGGATGGCGTGCACATCCTCGAGGGCGGAGAAATTGTCCGGCTCCTCGAACTGGCTGGCGTCCAGCCAGCGCACGCGCACCTTCACCCCGTTCGCGATGCCGCCGTGATTGAGCGCTTCGAGCAGGGATTTGTAGGCGTCCACCAGCACGGTGTACTTGCCCACAACCGCGATGGTCACCTCCCCGTCGGGATTGTGGACGGTGTGAGAGATCTGCTCCCAGACCGACAGGTCCGGCGCAGGCGCGTCCTCGATCCCGAAGCGTTCGAGCACGACGGTGTCCAGCCCCTGGGCGTGGTATTCCAGCGGCACGTCGTAAAGGCTCGCCGCGTCGCGGCCCTCGATGACGGCGCGTTCGGGCACGTTGCAGAACAGCGCGATCTTGCGCTTGTCGCCCGGATCGATCGGAATCTCGCAGCGGCACAGCAGCACGTCGGGCTGGATGCCGATCGAGAGCAGTTCCTTGACCGAGTGCTGGGTCGGCTTGGTCTTCATCTCGCCCGCCGCCTTGATGAAGGGCAGCAGGGTGACGTGCAGGAACAGCGCCTTGTTCGCGCCGAGCTCCTGGCCGAGCTGACGGATCGCCTCGAAGAAGGGCAGGCCTTCGATGTCGCCCACCGTGCCGCCGATTTCGCACAGCACGAAATCGACATCGCCCGCGTCGGACAGCACGAACGCCTTGATGGCGTCTGTGACGTGCGGGATCACCTGCACGGTCGCGCCCAGATAATCGCCGCGGCGTTCGCGCTCGATGATCTCGGAATAGATCCGGCCGGTGGTGATGTTGTCGCTCTGGGCGGCCGACACGCCGGTGAAGCGCTCGTAATGGCCCAGATCCAGATCGGTCTCGGCCCCGTCGTCCGTGACGTAGACCTCGCCGTGCTGGTACGGACTCATCGTGCCCGGATCGACATTGAGATAGGGGTCGAGCTTGCGCAGCCTGACCTTGTACCCGCGCGCTTGCAAAAGCGCGCCGAGAGCGGCTGAGGCGAGGCCTTTTCCGAGCGAGGAGACCACGCCGCCGGTGATGAAGATGTATCGCGGCATGGGCGGACGGCTTAGCGCAGAATCGCGCCGCCGCAAAGGCCGCGCGCAGACCCTGCGCCGGTTAAGCGCAGCCTGCGCGCAGCTTTTCTTCTAGCGGTTCGGCAGAGCCGGCTCTTCTTCCGCCGGCGCGTCCTGCGGCGCGTCCGCGGGAAGATCGGCCGGCGCGTCGTCCGAACCGGCCGGCGGCTCGTCGAAATCGAACGGCAGTTCGCTGTCGCGGGTCTCCCCGGCGCGGTCGATGACCGAACGGTTTGTGGAATCAACGCCCGAGAGCACCGCCAGGATGATCGAATTGGCGATGAACAGCGCGCCGAGCACCATGGTGGTGCGGGTCAGAAGGTTCGCCGCCCCGCGGCCGCTCATCATGCCGCCCGGGCCGCCGCCGCCGATCCCCAGAGCCCCGCCTTCGGAGCGCTGCATGAGGATGACGGCCACGAGCGCGACGGTCACGAGAAGGTGGATGATGAGCAGTACGGCGGTCATTGGGCTCTCGCGGAAATGGATCAGGACGCCCCGGAGAGCCCGGGGCGCTAGCTGGCCGCGCGTTTTAGCTCAGCCTGATCCGAAGCGCCACCGTCGGTGTGCGTCGGGTTCGCCGCGGCCGACGCCATGCGTTTCTGAAGCGCGGCGGCGGCCTGTTCGATCTCGCTGGCCGAGCGCTCGATCCCGTCGTCTCCGGCGTAGGCGACATAGGCCGCCATGGCGAGCTCCTTGGCCAGGCCCAGATTGCCCGCGCTGAAGCCCTGCGGCTCGCGCAGCTCGGCCGCCACCTCGCACAGCGCCTGTGAGACGCGCTTGGCTTCAGACGAGCGCGAGCGGGCGAGCCGTTGGCGCACTTCACGCGCGCCGCGCTCGAACTCGCCGACATCCATGACCGGCGTGCGGCCTTCCTTCATCTCGCGCAGCCCGGCCTCCGCGCCGATGATCACCCGCAGACACAGACGGCGCAGCCGCTCGCCGTCGACCGTGCGCTGGGCTTCGTCGATCCAGGCGCGCGCCCGGGCCAGCGCGGCGTCGTCCTCGGTGACGACCGCCTTGAGCACGTTCGGCGCTTCGATGGGCGGCGCGCCGCCTGCGCGCTTGGGATCGCGGCGCCGGTCCGGGCCGATATAGTCGCTCGTCACGATGAAGGGCTTGCGCGCCTTGACCAGCGTGCGGATCCGCTCCTCGGCGAAGGCGGTGGAGAAGGGCCGGATGATGACGTCGTCGGCGCCGCAGCTCACCGCCTCGCGGACCACGGCGGTGTCGCGCCGCCAGCTCGTCACCAGGATCGCAGCGAACGGATTGTTGGACACCTCGCCGGCGCGGATCGCGCGCACCAGACCGAAGACTTCGGCCTCATGGTCGGAGGTTTCGATCACCAGAAGATGGGGCGCGTCGTCCTGAACCCGGCGCTTGAGATCGCGCAGGGTGGAGATCGATTCGATCTCCTTGAAGCCGATCTGCTGCAGCGCATAGCGCGTCGTGCGCAGATTGACGTGCACAGGGTCATAGAGCGCCACAGTGGCGCGCGCGTACGCGATCTCGCTCATCACCATCCCCGCATCCCGCTTCGCATGGCGGGAGTTTCGGCCATGTGACGGGAAGTTAGGGAAAACTTCTGAAGATCGCCTTACCGCACCGCGCGGAGCACGCCGGCGAAGTCCTCCGCCTCGAGGCTCGCGCCGCCGACGAGCGCGCCGTCGATGTCGTCCATCGCGAACAGATCCGCCGCGTTTTCAGGCTTCACCGAGCCGCCGTAGAGAATCCGCAGCTCGTCCCGCCCCTCGCCTGGAAACGCGCGGCGGATCTGGGCGTGCATGGCCTGGGCGTCCTCCGGCGTCGCGGTCTTGCCCGTGCCGATCGCCCAGACCGGCTCGTAGGCGATGACAAGTGATTTGGCAGACGCGTCCGCAGGCACGGACCTGGCGAGCTGGGCGATCACCACGTCTTCGGCCTGCCCGGTCTCGCGTTCGGCCAGCGTTTCTCCGATGCAGACGATCGGAACGAGCCCTGCGGCGATCGCCGCCTCGGCCTTGGCGCGCACGAGGTCGTCGCCCTCGCCATGGTTCGAGCGGCGCTCGGAATGACCCACTATGACGTAGCGGCAACCGAGCGCTGCGAGCATGCCCGCAGCGAGATCGCCGGTATGCGCGCCCTCCCCGTGCTGCGAGCAGTCCTGAGCGCCCAGGGCGATCCACGAAGGGAGCCGCTCGGCGAAGGGTGCGATCAACGTTGCGGGCGGGCACAGCGCGGCGTCCACGCCCGGCCCGTCAGCCCCGAAAGCCTCAACGAGATCGTCAGCCCAGGACAGATCGTCCAGGCCGCCGTTCATCTTCCAGTTTCCGGCGATCAGGGCGGGGCGCGTCATGGGCGGGTCTCCGGGTCTGTCGGCGCGAAAGCGGGCGCTAGCGGTACCAGCGGTTCCCCGCCGCGGCAACGCGCAGCCGCGCTTCTTGCGGGGGGCGGGCGCCGCGGCTAGGTTCCGCCGGTCCACAACTCAGCAAGGCACGCCGAAGTTCATGCTTTCCGCCATTCGCAATTTCGCCCGCTCGCCCTGGTTCGGCGGCATGATCATCGCGCTTCTGATCGCGGCCTTCGCGCTCTGGGGCGTGAACGACATCTTCCGCGGGACCGGCAACGCGGCGGTGCTGGTAGGCCCTGAACGGGTGACCGTGCAGGAGCTGCAGCGCGCCTATGAGCGGCAGATCTTCCAGATCCAGCGCGAAAACCCGCGCTTCACCCGCGAGCAGGCCGACGAGATCGGGCTGGGCGAGCGCATGGTGGAGACCCTCACCGTGCAGGCCGCGATCGACGCCAAGGCCGGCGAGCTGGGACTAAGCCTGTCTGACGAGCAGCTGATGGAATCGCTGCGCGAGATCGAGGCGTTCGAGAACCCGTTCACCAACCGGTTCGATCCGCAGACCTATCTGTCGATCCTCGCCGAGAACGGCTATCGCGGTCAGACCGGCGCGCGCCAGTTCGAGGCCGAGCTGGCCGAGGAACTCTCCCGCGCCCAGCTCGTCGAGGCCGCTCTGGGCGGGGTCGCCGCGCCGCAGGTCTTCGCGCGCGCCCGCCGCGCCTACGAGCAGGAGCGCCGGGAGATCCGCGCGCTGTTCCTGCCCCCGAGCCTGGTCGGCGAGGTCGAAACGCCCGACGACGCCGCGCTCGAAGCTTTCATCTCCGAGAACGCGCAGGTGTTCCAGCGGCCCGAGCTGCGGCGCTTCACGCTCGTCCGCGCGCGCCCCGACCTGTTCGAGCGCGATGTCGAGGTGTCCGAAGAGGACCTTCAGGCGCTTTACGACTTCCGGCGGGAGAACGGCGAGCTGAGCGATCCGCCGACCCGCACCTTCACGCAATGGCCCGCCCCTGACGCGGCCTCCGCCGAAGCCGCCGCCGCGCGGATCGCCGGTGGCGAGGACGCCGGCGCGGTCGCAGACGATCTCGGCCTTGGCGAACCTGCGCCCTTCACCGAGGTTCAGGCCTTCGAAGTGCCTGACAGTGCGATCGCAGACATGGTCTTCGACATGCAGCGCGGCGACGTCCGCGCGGTCGAAGGCCGGCTGGGCTGGCGCGTGGTGCGCATCGACGACGCGCTCGACCCCGTCGTGCCCTCATTTGAAGAAGTGCGAAGCGATCTGATCGAGGAACTCGCCGCAGGCGAAGCCGACGCCATGATGCTCGACGCGCTCGCCGAATTCGAAGAAGCGCGCGGCGCGGGAGCGACGCTCGAAGAAGCCGCTCGCGCCGCGAACCTGCCCGCCGAGCGCTTCGACTTCCTGAGCCGTTCAGGCCAGAGCGTGGAGGGGGCGACGGCGGTCACCCTCGTGGACGCGCCGGAAATCCTCGGCCAGGTCTTCGAGCTGCCGATCGGCTTCGCAGGCGACCTTAATCAGTACGGCGAGAACGGCTATTTCGTCGTGCGGGTCGATGAGGTCGAGGAGTCCCGCCTTCCGGCCGTGGACGAGGTGCGCGCGCAGGCCACCGCCTTCTACCGCGCGCGCACGGTCGACGACGCGCTCGGCGAGATCCTGCAAGGCGCGCTCGACCGCGTCGAGGCCGGTGAAAGCCTCGAGCAGGTCGCCGCATCGATCCCCGGCGCCAGGCTCGAGACAAGCACGCTCACCCGCGGCGAAACCGCCGGGCCGTTCAACCGCCAGCTCGTGCAGACCGCCTTCGCTGCGGCGCCCGGCGAGCCTTTCGAGGCGCGCGCCGGCGATCAGCGTACGCGCGCTGTGGCGATCGTCACGGACGTGACCGCGCCGACCGGCGATCCGATCCAGCCCGAGCGCATGCAGGCGCTGTCCGGCGAGCTCTCTGACGATCTCGCCCTGGCGCTTCAGAACGCGCTTCTGGCCACCTACGAGGTTCAGGCCGACCAGCGTCTGATCGACCTCGCGCTGGGCCGCACCGACCCGAACGCGCCGTAACATGCGCGACTTCGCGCCCGATCCGGAAGCGGCGGCCGAAACCCTCGCGAAGGGCCGGCCCGTGCTGTTGACCGCGCGCCGGGTCGACGATCTGGAAACCCCTGTTTCGGCCTATCTCAAGCTTGCGGCGGGCCAGACGAACACCTTCCTGCTGGAAAGCGTGGAGGGCGGCGCCTATCGGGGCCGGTATTCCGCGATCGGTCTCGATCCCGATCTCATCTGGCGGTGCCGCGGAGAGACCGCAGAGATCGCTCGCGCCCCAGGGCCGGGGATGGCGCCGGGCGCGTTCGAGCCCGCCGGGACCGATCCCCTAACCTCGCTTCGCGCGCTGCAGGCGGAAACCCGGCTCGACCTGCCCGCCGGGCTGGCGCCGCTGGCCGCCGGCCTGTTCGGCTATCTCGGCTACGACACGGTGCGCCTGTCCGAACGCCTGCCCGAGCAGGCTGCGCCCGACCCGCTGGGCACGCCTGACGGACTGCTCATCCGTCCGCGCGTGATGGTGATCTTCGACGCCTTGCGCCAGGAGATCGTCGCCGCAGCGCCGGTCCGCCCGGTTCCCGGCGCGGACCCCGCAGCGCTGGTCGACAACGCCCGGCGGCGCATCGAAGCGGTGTTCGCCCGGCTCGATTCCCCTGCTCCGATCCATGGGGTCGCAGAACCGCGCCCGCCGGAATCGCCGCAGTCGAACATGAGCGACGCGGATTACCGCGCGAAGGTCGAGGCTGCGCGCGCCTATATCCGCGCCGGCGACATCTTCCAGGTCGTCCCCTCGCAGCGCTTCTCCGCACCGTTTGCAGAGCCGCCGTTCGCGCTCTATCGCTCCTTGAGGCGGACCAACCCCTCGCCCTTCCTGTTCTTCTTCAACTTTCCCGGCTTCTCCATCTGCGGGTCGAGCCCGGAGATCCTGGTGCGCCTGCGCGGAAACACCGTCACGGTCCGTCCGATCGCCGGGACCCGGCCGCGCGGCCAGACGCCCGAGGCCGACGCCGCGTTCGAGGCCGATCTCATGGCCGACCCGAAGGAGCGTTCGGAGCATCTGATGCTGCTCGATCTGGGGCGCAACGACGTGGGCCGGGTGGCCAGGGCCGGAACCGTGCGCGTCACCGAGCGCGAGGTCATCGAGCGCTACAGCCACGTCATGCACATCGTCTCCAATGTCGAAGGCGAGCTGGCCGACGGCGAAGACGCGGTCAGCGCGCTCCTCGCCGGATTCCCGGCAGGCACGGTGTCCGGCGCGCCGAAGGTCCGGGCCATGGAGATCATCGACGAACTCGAACCCCATCGCCGCGGCATCTATGGCGGCGCGGTGGGCTATTTCGGCGCGCAGGGCGACATGGACGTGTGCATCGCGCTCAGGACCGCCGTGATCAAGGACGGGCGCATGCATGTGCAGGCCGGCGCCGGCGTGGTGCTCGATTCCGATCCCGAATCCGAGCGCATGGAGACGGTGAACAAGGCCCGCGCCCTCTTCCGCGCCGCCGCAGAGGCCTGGCGCTTCGCCTGAGCCTCAGCCGCAGCATCCCCTTCGCGCGCCGCTCGGAACGGGATAAGAACAAGCCTTCAGCGACTCATCAGGCGGCGCGGCATGACCCGACTCGGCGTTGATCTCGGCGGCACCAAGATCGAAGCGGCGATCCTCTCCGCAGACGGCGAGATCCTGACCCGGCGCCGCGCGCCGACCCCGCCCGACTATACAGGCAAGGTCCGCGCGGTGGCGGACCTCGCCGCCGCGGTCGAGGCCGAGACCGGGCTCTCCGCGCCCCATGTCGGGGTCGGCCATCCCGGCTCGATCAATCCGCGCACAGGCCTTGTGCGCAACGCGAACTCCACAGCCCTGAACGGCAAGCCGCTCGACCGCGATCTCGCCGAAGCCTGCGGAAGGCCGGTCGCGTGCGCGAACGACGCCAACTGCTTCGCCTTGTCCGAAGCGGTCGACGGCGCGGGCGCAGGCGCGGCGAGCGTGTTCGGCGTGATCACCGGAACAGGCGTCGGCGGCGGGTTCGTCCTGAACGGAGAGCTGGTCGAAGGCGCTGACGGGATTGCGGCGGAATGGGGACACACCGCCCTGCCCCGCCCCTCGCCTGAAGAAGTCCCCGGCCCGTTCTGCAAGTGCGGACGGGAAAGCTGCGTGGAGGCCTGGTGTTCAGGCCCCGCCGTCGCGGCGGACCATCAACGCAGGACGGGCGTGGCGATGACGGCGGCCGAGATCGCCGCCGGTGCGGCCGAGGGCGATCCCGAGTGCGTCCAGACCATCGCGCTCTGGGTCGACCGGCTGGCCCGGTCGATGGGCACGCTCGTCAACATCGTCGACCCCGAGGTGATCGTGCTCGGCGGCGGGCTTTCGAACATCGAGGGCGCGGCCGAACGCCTCGAAGCCGCGCTCGCCCCGCACTGCTTCACCGACGAGCCGCGCACGAAAGTGCGCCGCAACGTGCACGGCGACAGCTCCGGCGTCCGCGGCGCGGCCTGGCTCGAACCCAAGGCCCCCAGGTGAGCGCGCCGGGCTATTGCCGCAAATGCCTCGCGCCGGCCGGCGCAAACGATCCGGCCTGCCCGTCCTGCCGCAGCCGTCACGTCCTGCGCCACGCCGAGATCGGCGCGCTCGCCATCGCCCATATCGACTGCGACGCCTTCTTCGCCGCGATCGAGAAGCGCGACGATCCGAGCCTCGAGGACAAGCCGGTGATCATCGGCGGCGGGCGGCGCGGCGTGGTGGCCACCGCCTGCTATGTCGCCCGGCTCTACGGCGTGCGCTCGGCCATGCCGATGTTCAAGGCGCTCAAGGCCTGCCCTGACGCGGTCGTCGTCCGCCCGCGCATGGGCGTGTATTCCGCCGAAGGCCGCCGCATCCGGGCGATGATGGAGGACGTCACCCCGCTCGTCGAACCCCTCAGCGTGGACGAGGCGTTCCTCGATCTTTCCGGCACCGAACGCCTGCACGGCGCGCCGCCCGCGCTCACCCTGCTGAGGCTGCAGCGCCGGATCCGCGAGGAGGTCGGCGTGACGGTTTCGGTCGGGCTGAGCTTCAACAAGTTCCTCGCCAAGACCGCGTCCGATCTCGACAAGCCCAACGGCTTCGCCGTCATCGGCCGGGCCGACGCGCCGGGCTTTCTCGCCGCCATGAAGGTGGGGCAGGTCTACGGCGTGGGTCCGGTCTTCGCCAGGAAGCTTCAGGGCGACGGGCTGGCCACGCTCGCCGACGTGCTCAAGCGCAGCGAGAGCGATCTGGCGCGCCGTTACGGCGAATCCGGGCTGCGGCTGGCGCGCATCGCGCGCGGGATCGACACCCGCCCGGTGAACCCCGAACGCGAACGCAAATCGGTCTCCGCCGAGACCACGTTCGAGGACGACGTGTCAGACAAGAACGCGCTGAAAGACCGGCTCTGGCCGCTCTGCGTGAAGGTCGCCGACCGGATGAAGGCCGGTGCGGTGGCGGGCCGGGTCGTGACGCTGAAAATCAAGACCGACCGCTTCAAGACCGTCACGCGGCGGCGCACCCTCTCCCAGCCAGCCCAGCTCGCCGACACGCTGTTCCGCACCGCCGCGGAGCTTCTGGACCGGGAACCCGAGGGTGTGCGCTACCGGCTGATCGGCGCTGGCTATTCCGTGCTCGAACCGGCCGCCGGCGATGCGGGCGACCTGCTCGATCCGGTTGCGGAAAAGCGCGCGAAGGCCGAACGCGCCGCCGACGCCATGCGCGCGAAATTCGGCGACGCCGCCGTGATCAAGGGCCGGCAGCTCAGGCGGGACTGAGCCTACTCCGCCGCCATCCGGCGCTCGTCGAGCGCCAGCCAGCGGAAGACCTGCGGCCAGAACACGTCGGAGACCTTGCGCCGGAACAGTCCGTCATGGCCGATCGCGCCGCGGCCGAGCTGGTCGTGACGGACGATCTTCATCTCGCTGGGGGCGTTCTCATAGCGCTCGAGAAGCCACCGCACGCCGGCGGGGTTGGCGATCGGATCGTCGTCAGGGGTCCAGGCCTTGATCGGCGCTGTGAAGCGGGCGTAGCGGCCGGCGAGTCCGAGCTCTGCGAAGCGGTCCCGGAACCCGGCCGGATTGACCCCGAAATCGCGCCAGTCGCGCCAGACCCCGGCGGGCAGGTCCTCGCCCTTCCAGAAGGCGCCGCGCGGGATATAGCCGCGCGTGGCCAGCTGGAGCGGGCCGATCACGCGCCAGAACGCCCAGGCGAAGAACTTCAGCGGCGCGCTCTGCCGGCCCCAGTATCCCGACGAGGAGGACAGAAGCGCCAGCCGCCTCAGCGGCAGGTCGGAGGGCGTAAAGGCGGCGAACTGTCCGCCCACGGAATGACCGACCACGTCGAGAGGCAGGCCGGGATGCTCGGCGCAGGCGTGGCGCGCCGCAGCCGGGATGTCCTCAAGCGCCCAGTCCAGCATGGTCGCCGGATCACGGCGCGGATGGCGGTCGGAGGATTCTCCCTGCCCTCTGTAATCGTAAGTCAGAACCGCCCAGCCCTGCGTGGCGGCGGCCCCGGCGAAGCCCTGGTAGAAGCGGGCTGGATAGCCGGTGGCGGGGTTGATCACCATCACCGCGATCGGGGCGGGCGGGGCGATGATGCGGCCGCACAGCACGCGGCCGTCGCGGGTCGTGAACCGCGTGGACCGGCTTTGGATCGCCGCACCGAAATCGTCCTGCGCCATGTGCGCTTCCGTCGCCCGCGTGTTTCGCCCCCCGGCGTGGTGAACATGACTCTCCGGGGGCCAGGCTTCAACCCGCCGCCGGTCGCCAAAGCCGCCGCTATCGGATACTCAACGCCTGCCCGTCCAATCTGGAGACCGACAATGTCAGACGCCGAGACCCGCCTTCGCGAGCTTGGGATCACCCTGCCCGAGCCCGTCGCGCCCGTGGCCAATTACGTCCCCTTCCGCCAGGCGGGATCGCAAGTGCATGTTTCCGGACAGATTTCCCTGGGCCCGGACGGCCTGGTCGCGGGCCGGCTGGGCGCGGGGCTCGATCTCGACGCCGGTCAGGCGGCCGCGCGGCTTTGCGCGATCAATCTCATCGCCCAGTTCAAGGCGGCGTGCGGCGGCGATCTGTCGCGCGTGAAAAACGTGATCAAGCTGGGCGGGTTCGTAAACGCCGATCCGGGGTTCACCGACATCCCCAAGGTGATCAACGGCGCCTCCGACCTGATGGTGGCGGTGTTCGGCGATTCGGGCCGTCATGCGCGCTCGGCGGTCGGCGTGGCGGTGCTGCCGCTGGGCGCCGCGGTCGAGGTCGACGCGGTGATCGAGATCGGCTGACCCCTCGCCGCACCGATCGCGCGCGCCCATATCGCGGTCGAGCCCCGAGCGAGGCGGACCCATGAGCGAGATCACCATCAAGATGACAGGCGGCCTCGCTGAGACCGGGCGCGAGGCCTGGGACGCGGTCGCCAATCCCGACGGCGAGCCCTGGGATCCGTTCGTGAGCTGGGACTTCCTCGAAGCGCTCGAACGGTCAGGCTCGGCGGCGCCGGAAACCGGCTGGGGACCGCGCCATCTGATCGCCGAGGACGCCGGCGGCGGGATCGTCGGCGCGCTTCCGCTCTATCTCAAGGGCCATTCCTACGGGGAGTACGTGTTCGACCACGCCTGGGCGAACGCGCTCGAACGCGGCGGCGGACGGTACTATCCCAAGCTGCTCACCGCTGCGCCCTTCACCCCGGCGACCGGACGGCGCGTTCTGTCGCCCGACCCGGCGGTCAGGCGCGCCCTGATCGCCGGCGCCCGGCATGCGGCCCGCGAGATGGAGGTGTCGAGCTGGCACGTCCTTTTCCCCGACGCCGGTCAGGCGGGCGAGCTTGAAGACGAAGGCCTCCTGCCCCGCCACGACGTGCAGTTCGTGTTCGAAAACCGGGGCTATCGCGACTACGCCGATTTCCTCGACGCGCTGAGCTCGAGAAAGCGCAAGGCGCTGAAGAAGGAGCGCGCGGCGGCGCAGGCGGGGCTGGAGATCGAGCCGCTGACCGGCGATGCGATCACCGAAGCGCACTGGGACGTGTTCTTCGCGTGCTATCAGGACACCGGCGCGCGCAAATGGGGCACGCCCTATCTGACCCGCGAATTCTTCTCCCTCACCGGCGCGCGCATGGCCGACCGGATCCTTCTGGTCATGGCCAAACGCGAGGGCCGCTACATCGCGAGCGCGCTCAATTTCATCGGCTCGGACGCCCTGTTCGGGCGGTACTGGGGGTGCCTGGAGGACCAGGACAGCCTTCATTTCGAGCTGTGCTATCACCAGGCCGTCGACTTCGCTCTCGCGCACGGGCTGAAACGCGTCGAGGCGGGCGCTCAGGGCGCGCACAAGCTCGCGCGCGGCTACAGGCCGGTCATCGTGCGCTCGGCCCACGACATCGTGCACCCCGGCCTCAGGGCGGCGGTGGCGGAGTATCTCGATCGCGAACGCCCCGCCGTGGAAGCCGAACGCCTCGCGCTTGCAGCGGAAACCCCTTACAAATCAGAAGACGGCAGCAAAGACGGAGCGTCCGCCTCATGAGCCTTCACGGGACCTACGACCAGAGCAACATCTTCGCGAAGATCATCGCGGGCGAGGCGCCCTGCGTGAAGATCTTCGAGGACGAGCACGCCATTGCCTTCATGGACCTTTTCCCGCAGTCCGAGGGCCATTGCCTTGTGGTCCCCAAGGAGCCGGCCCGCAACCTGCTCGAACTGAGCGAAGACGCCTCGAAAGAAGCGATCCTGCGTGTGAAGAAACTCGCCCAGGCCGTTGAAAAGGCTTTGTCACCTGACGGCGTGATGGTCGCACAGTTCAACGGCGCGCCCGCCGGTCAGACCGTGTTTCACATCCATTTTCACGTGATCCCGCGCTATGAGGGCAGCGACATCGCGGGGCACGGCGCTGCGGGCAAGGCGGAGACCGATCAGCTCGAACGGCTCGCCGCCAGGATCCGCGACGCGCTCTAGATCTCGTCCTCGATCCGGGTCCAGACCTGGGTGCGGCAGATGAAGGCGACGCAGCCGCGCACTTCCAGCCGATCGGGGCCGGCCAGGCGCACATGGCCGTTGGTGATGCGGCGGCCCTCCTCGGGGTCGTAGAGCACGCCAGGCTCCCAGTCGCCGTCCTCGGACCGCTCGAACCCGTCTATGACGAGCACGCCGCGCAAGGGGCGCGACCGCTGTTCGGGGTCGGGATTGTTCGCGTCGGCGAGATCGGGATCGGCCCTGAGCGCGGCGGCGTCCACGAGTTCACCGCACAGCTCTTCAGGCGCATCCCCGCACGGTCCGATCCGGACCCGGCCGCCCTCCTCGCTCGTCGCCCATAGCCCGTGTACGGGCGCGGGCTGCGCCTCCGGCGGTGACGGCGCGTCCTGAGCGCCGCCGGAAGCCAGAAGAAAGATCAGTACGAACAGGCTGGTCATCATCGCTCTCCGCTCAGCATCGCGCCCCTCGACACCGGTGAAACGCACGAACGCCCCGATCCGGACCTCTCTGCGCTGCATCGCGTTATAAGGCGCATGCCTCTTTCATTTCCTGAAACTGCTCCGATCTGGCTGATCGCCGCCGTGCTCGGCGTCAGCGCCGTGGTCATCCTGTTCGCCGGCTCCAAGCTCGCGGGCAAAGGCGACGAGCTCGCCGACGCGACCGGTTGGGGCGAGGCGATCGTGGGCGCGGTTTTTCTGGGCGCCGCGACTTCGCTGCCCGGCATCGTGACGTCGGTGGCGACAGCCTGGGAGGGGTATTCCGAGCTTGCGATTTCGAACGCGGTGGGCGGCATCGCCGTGCAGACGCTGTTCTTGGCGGTCGCGGACATGACCTATCGCCGGGCCAATCTCGAACACGCCGCCGCATCTCTGGGCGGGCTGGCGCAGGCCTCGCTCTTGTGCGCCATGCTCAGCGTGCCGCTGATCGCCATGGCCGGGCCGGACATTACGGTGTTTCACATCCACCCGGCCACGCCGATCCTGCTGATCGGCTATGTCTACGGCCTCCACATCATCGGGAAAATGCGCCACGACCCGATGTGGAGCCCTCAGATCAACGAAGAGACCCAGACCGACGAGGTCGAGGACGGCGGCGAGGAAGGCCATTTCTCCGGCGCCGGCAAAGGGCTCTGGACCATTTTCATCCTGCTCGCCGTGCTCACAGGCGTCGCCGGCTATGCGGTCAGCCAGTCCGCCATCGCGCTCGCCGAACGCACGGGCCTCGCCCAGGCTGCGATCGGCGCGCTGATTACGGCGGTCATCACCTCCCTGCCCGAGCTCGTCACCACGATCGCGGCGGTCCGGCGCAAGGCGCTGACCCTGGCGGTCGGCGGGATCATCGGCGGCAACGTGTTCGACACGCTGTTCCTGGCCATCTCGGACACCGCCTACACCGAAGGCTCGCTCTATCACGCCATGACCGACAAGACGGTGATGGCGCTGTCCTCGACGCTTCTGATGACCGCCGTGCTGATCCTCGGCCTCTTACGCCGTCAGAAGAAAGGCATCGGGTTTGAAGGGATCACGATCGTGGGCGTCTACGCGCTCTACGCGGCGGTGGTGGTGTTTTAAACGGCCCCTACGCTTAGAGAAGCGAAACGAAAACGCCCCGGGCCTTTCAGCCCGGGGCGCTTCGTTTCGAACCTTGAGAACCGGCCCTAACGCACCGGTTCCTCTTTCTTTTTCGGCTGCCGCCTGGGCGGTTTCTTCAGCCGGTCGGCGGGGATGATCTCGAAGTCGAGGCGGGTTTCGTCCGCCGCGTCGACATCGACCTTCACCACGCCGCCCTTCTTGAGCTGGCCGAACAGGATCTCCTCGGCGAGCGGCTTCTTGACGTGCTCCTGGATCACGCGGCCCAGCGGACGCGCGCCGAAGTTTTCGTCATAGCCTTTCTCGGCGAGCCATTTGGTGGCCGCTTCGGTGAGCTCGAAGGTCACGCCGCGATCGGCGAGCTGGGCTTCGAGCTGCAGGACGAATTTCTCGACCACGCGGCCGACCACGTCGGACTTCAGGCCCGCAAAGCCGATGACGGCGTCCAGGCGGTTCCTGAACTCCGGCGTGAACAGCTTCTCGATCGCGGCCTGATCCTCGCCCTCGCGCTTGCCGCGGCCGAAGCCGATGGCTTCCTTGGCCGCATCGGCGGCGCCGGCGTTGGTGGTCATGATCAGGATCACGTTGCGGCAGTCGATCTTCTTGCCGTTCGCATCGGTGATCTGACCGTTGTCCATCACCTGCAGCAGGATGTTGAAGATGTCCGGATGGGCCTTCTCGATCTCGTCGAGCAGCAGGACCGCGTGCGGGTGCTGGTCGATCGCATCGGTCAGCTGACCGCCCTGATCGTAGCCGACATAGCCCGGTGGCGCGCCCAGAAGGCGGCTCACCGTGTGGCGCTCCATGTATTCGGACATATCGAAGCGCAGCAGCTCGACGCCCAGCGTGGAGGCGAGCTGGCGGGCGACCTCGGTCTTGCCGACGCCCGTGGGGCCGGAGAACAGGTACGAGCCGATCGGCTTGTTGGGTTCGCGCAGGCCCGCCCGCGCCAGCTTGATGGCGCTGGAGAGCTTGGCGATGGCGTCGTCCTGGCCGAACACCACGCGCTTGAGCGTGCCTTCGAGATCCTTGAGCACCGCCTCGTCGGACTTGGAGACCGATTTCGGCGGGATGCGGGCCATTTTCGCCAGCACCACCTCGACCTCTTTGACGCCGATCGTCTTCTTGCGCTTGGACTGCGGCAGGAGACGCATGGAGGCGCCCGCCTCGTCGATCACGTCGATCGCCTTGTCGGGCAGCTTGCGGTCGCCGAGATAGCGGTCGGACAGCTCCACGGCCGCTTTCAGAGCCTCGGCGGTGAAGCGGATGTCGTGGAAGTCCTCGAAATACGGTTTCAGGCCCTGCAGGATCTTTATGGAGTCCTCGACGGTGGGTTCGACCACGTCGATCTTCTGGAACCGGCGGGCGAGCGCGCGGTCCTTCTCGAAGTGCTGGCGGTATTCCTTGTAGGTCGTCGAGCCCATGCAGCGCAGCCCACCGCCCTGAAGCGCGGGCTTGAGCAGGTTCGACGCATCCATCGCGCCGCCGGAGGTGGCCCCCGCGCCGATCACGGTGTGGATCTCGTCGATGAACAGGATGGCGTGCGGCCGGGCTTCGAGCGCCTTGACCACCTGCTTGACCCGCTCCTCGAAGTCGCCGCGATACCGCGTACCGGCGAGCAGCGCGCCCATGTCGAGCGAGTAGATCACCGCGTTCTCGAGGATTTCGGGCACGTCGCCCTCGACGATCTTGCGCGCGAGGCCCTCGGCGATGGCGGTCTTGCCCACGCCGGGATCGCCCACCAGAAGCGGGTTGTTCTTGCGCCGGCGGCACAGCACCTGGATGCAGCGCTCCACCTCGTGGGCGCGGCCGATCAGCGGATCGACGCCGCCCTGGCGGGACTTGGCGTTCAGATCGACGCAATAGGCGTCGAGCACGTCGTCCTTGTCCTTCTCCTCGCCCGAGGCGATCGCCTCTTCGGCCTCGTCCTCGTCATCAGAGCCGCGCGGCGTGCGCGATTCCGAAGCGCCGGGCTTTTTCGCGATGCCGTGGGAGATGAAGTTCACCGCGTCGTAGCGCGTCATGTCGCGCTCGGCGAGGAAGTAGCAGGCGTGGCTTTCGCGCTCGGCGAAGAGCGCGACGAGCACGTTCGCGCCGGTCACTTCGTCACGGCCGGAATTCTGCACGTGAATGACCGCGCGCTGGATGACGCGCTGGAAACCGGCGGTCGGCTTGGCGTCCTCGCCGTCGTCGACGATCAGGCTCGCAAGCTCGTCGTCGACATATTCGAGCATCGTCTCCTTGAGCTCGTCTACGTCGACGTCGCAGGCGCGCATCACCGCGCTGGCGTCCTCGTCTTCGCAGAGCGCGAAGAGCAGGTGCTCCAGCGTGGCGTATTCGTGCTTGCGTTCGGTCGCCGCCGTCAGGGCGCGGTGCAAGCTTTTTTCGAGGGCGGGAGAGAAAGAGGGCAAGCGCCTAATCCTTTTCCATCGTGCACTGCAGAGGGTGCTGGGCTCGGCGCGCCGCGTCCATCACCTGGGCGACCTTGGTTTCGGCCACCTCGTATGTGAATACGCCGCACACTCCGACTCCATGTTGGTGCACATGGAGCATGATGCGAGTCGCGTCTTCCTGGCTCTTGTGGAAGATCCGGACCAGGACCTCGACGACGAACTCCATCGGCGTGTAGTCGTCGTTGAGCAGCAAGACCTTGTACATTGACGGGCGTTTAGTCCGCGTGCGCGGCTTCACCGCCACGCCTGTTCCGCGTCCAGGAAACTGTGGATTTTTCCGTTCGGTCATCCGCCGTCTCGCCGGAAGCCCGCCATAAGCGGGCCCGTCCGTCTGCCTCGCCTTAGATTAAATATGCATCCGCAGGCCCGGGGGAAGCCCCCGTCTCGCGCCGGACGCAGCCGAACCTGCCGGCGTGTCTTCAACGCACGGGGGCCCGCCCTGTTCTCCCCCGCCTGCCGCAGCGCCAAAAAAAAGGTCCGGCGCGAGGGCCGGACCAGTCAGGGAGGACACGGGGCCCGGCGCATCCGTTGCTGGCGCGCCGGGCGATCTTGTCGCGCTTAGCGCTGGGACTGCATCGCCTCGACGGCGGCGGCCATGCGGTCGTTGAGCGGCTTGAAGCCGTCCTTGACCAGGGCGCTCATGAGGTCGGTGTGCTTGTTCACTTCCGACAGGTAGGCGTCGAGGGACGACTTGGCGTAGTCGGCCTGGATCTCGATGAGTTCCTGGACCGATTTCGCGCCGGCCATCGTCTTGGCCGCGGCGACGCCGTCTTCCATCGACTTCTTAGCGTAAGCCATGGTCGCGGAGTTCATCTCCTCGATCGACTTCGAGGTCGCCGTCGCAGAGGCGATCACCGCATCGACGGTGTCTTTCTGGAAGGCGGAAAATTCGTTGATGGCGTTGAGCGACTTCTCGAAGCCTTCCTTGACCGCTTCGTTCGAAGCGGCGGTCATGGTTTCGAAGGTCTCTTTCGCGGCGTCTTTCTTGGCGGCGGCCATGGCGGAGTCTCCTGTGTATCTGCGCGGGGCGGAAGGCTTGCGGGGGCTCGACGGCTTTTTCGCCCGGGCTTTCGCCGATTTCGCCTTCGGCTCGGGTTTCGGTTCGGTCTTCGGCTTCTGGGCGGCCTTGCGAGCCGTCTGAAGTTTCGCTTGCTGAGCGTGGGCTTTCTCGCCGGCGGGTTTCGCGGTCGCGGCCGACTCGGCGGCCGGAGGGGTGACCGTTTCAGCGCCGTCAGGCGTGTTCTCGCTCGCCATCACATCGCTCCTTCGCACGCTGCGTTTCGCAGCTGCAGCAAATATCGCCATTTCGGGTCCGGGTTTCAAGTGATTTTTGTGCGGCGCACCATTTTTCACGCAAACCCTTGAGTTAACGTGGCGGAAAGGCAGTCCGGGCATGCTCACACCATGCTCCGTCTTCTGTTGACCGCGATCGCCTGTCTCTGGTTCGCCGCGCCGCACGCCGCCGCGCAGGACCGCTACGCCGCGTTCGTCGCCGACATGGACTCAGGCCAGGTGCTGCACGCGCGCCGCGCAGACGCGCAGCGCTATCCCGCCTCGCTGACCAAGATGATGACCCTGTACATGGTCTTCGAGGCGATCGAGGCGGGCGAACTCACCCTCGACACCGAGATGAGCGTATCCGCCGAAGCCGCCTCCCGCCCCGCCTCGAAGCTCGGCCTTCGCTCAGGCGGCGCGATAAGGGTCGAGGACGCCGTCCGCGCGCTCATCGTGCAAAGCGCGAACGACGTCGCCGTGGTCGTCGCCGAGCATCTGGGTGGGACAGAAAGCGCCTTCGCTACGACCATGACCGAGCGCGCGGCGCGGCTCGGGCTCACCGACACCGTGTTCCGCAACGCCTCGGGCCTGCCCGACCGCGCCCAGCACACCACCGCGCGCGACATGGCCCGCCTGGCCTATGCCCTTCAGCGCGATTTTCCGCAGTTCTTCCATTATTTCGGCGAGACGACCTTCCGCTGGAACGGCGTCACGCACCGCACGCACAACACGCTGGTGGGCCGCACGCCGGGCGTGAACGGGCTGAAGACCGGCTATATCCGCGCTTCGGGCTTCAATATCGCTGTGACCGCCGAGCGCGACGGCCGCCGGCTCGTCGCGGTCGTGATGGGCGGCGCCAGCCAGGGCGCGCGCGACGCCCACGCCCGCGAGCTTGTCGAGGCGAGCTACGTCACCCTCGCCGCCCGAGACGAGGCGCGCAGCTTCGCCTCGCTGGACATTCCGCGCATCAACCCGATCCGGGAGATGGAGATCCTCACCGCCGAGCTCGGCGGCGCCCCTGGGCCCACCGCGATGGGCTCGGCCGGCGGCGCAGCCCCGCCTGCGCGCGTGACCTTCGACGACGAACCCGCCGCGCCGGCGCGAGTGGCGATGAGCGGCGCGGCGTCGGTCCAGGTCGGCGCATACGGCAGCCGCGCAGCGGCCGCAGCGCGGCTCGAAACCGTGGCCGGGCTGGCATCGGCGCAGCTCGGAAACGCCCAGCCCGTCGCCGAACCGCTGGAGGCGGGCGGCCGCACGCTCTGGCGGGCCCGTTTCGCCGGGCTCAGCGCCGACGCCGCACGCAGCGCCTGCGCCACGCTGAGCGCGCGCGGAGAAGCCTGCTTCGTCGTCGCTTCGGGCGGCTAACGGCCCAGCAGCACGTCGCGCGCTTCCTGGACCCTGGCCGCCAGTGCGTCGGAACCGCCCGCGTCAGGGTGCACCTTCTTCATCATCTCGCGATAGGCGCGGCGCACTTCGGCCTCGTCGGCGGTTTCCGATACGCCCAGGACGGCGGCGGCTTCCTTGCGGCTCATCCTTGCGCTGCGCGACCGCCCGCCTCCGCCGGTCCGGTCATGCTCTGCGCCCGAGCGCGTCCCGGCGCCGGCGGCCTTGCGCGCGGCGACGCCCAGAAAACCGAGCGCGGCGGCGATCATCGGCCCGCCGATCACGGCGAACCCGCGGACGGTGAGCAGAACCCCGAGGATCAGCCCACCCAGCCCCAGCACCATGCGCACGCCCTGCGCGGCCGTCTCGGTCTTCGCCTGCGAGAACGCCCAGCCGATCGCGGCGAGCGCGCCGAGGACGGCGATGACGGCGAACAGCAGGCTCATCAGAACGGGATCCGGGCTCCTTCAAGACCGGGCAGTTTGAGAACGATCAGCAATTCGCGCAATTCCTGACGCGCCGCGACATGGCTCATCGTGAAGCCTGCGGTCGATCCTGATTCGGTGAGGTCGATGAGCGTCAGCCCTTTCGGGAACAGCTCGCGATAGATCACGCGCTCGGAAAAGCCCGGCGCCAGCCGGAACCCGATGCGCTCGGACAGCGCCTTCAGACCCTTGCCGACCCGGCGCTTGTTCTTGGCGTCCAGGGTGGAGACCCGGTTGCGCATCACCACCCAGTCCATCGACCGGCGGTCGGTCATCGCTTTGCGCTTGCGGCACTCCCAGACCATCTCGGCGTAGATGCTCGGACGGCCCACCTCGTAGGTGTCCGGATCGACGTCGGCGAGCAGGGCGAAATCGACGAAGCTGTCGTTGATCGGCGTGATCAGCGTGTCGGCGGCGGCGTGGGCGAGCCTGGCGTAGTGGGTGTCACCGCCCGGCGCGTCGATCACGATATAGTCGCAGCTCTCCTTGAGGCTCGCGAGCGCGGCCTCCCAGGCGGCCTTCTCCTCGGCCTCGCGCGCGTCCAGGCTCCGCTCTTCGGAGATCGGAAGGCGCGCCTCGGCAGGCGTGGGCAGCTTCAGCCCGCGCTTCTCAGACCAGGTCCGGCGATTGTCGAGATGCCTGGACAGGCTCGCCTGGCGGACGTCCAGATCGATCACGCCCACCGCCTTGCCCATACGCATCAGCGCGATGGCGAGATGGATGGCGACGGTGGACTTGCCCGCCCCGCCCTTTTCGTTGCCGACCACGATGACGTGCGCCGCCCCCGGCCCAGCCGGGGCCTGGCCTGCAGGTTTGACGATGTCGGCGCTGGCGAGCGGGCTCATGAATTCCGAATCCCCCGAATTGTGGCGGAAAGTCGGCATACACCAGTCATATGGGGTGGGCGAAGGGCCAGCGGTAGGGATGCTGCACGCCGGTCAGGGGTGTGGCTTTCCCGTCAGGGGTCAGAGCGGCTCGCCGGTGAAGTCGAGCACCTGGCACCATTCCCCGCTCGCCTCGATCGCTGCGCAGGCGCTGCGGGCCGACTCCGCGTCAGTAAACGGTCCGGCCTTGAGCCGCAGGAAAACGCCGCGATCGCCGAGATCGACGCGCTGCAGCCTGGGCCGGGTCTCTTGAAGCGCCGGGTGACGCGCGGTCAGCTCGGCCCAGCCGGAAACCGCGTGGCGGTGTTCGCGATAGCTCGCGACGTGAACCGCATGCATGAGGCTCTGCGCGCCCGCGAGCGCAGGCGGCGGCGCGAGCGGCGTCGGTTCGGCCTCGGCGACCGGTTCAGGCTCGGGCGCGGCGCGCAGCGCGCGTTCGAGCGCGGATAGTTCAGGTTCGGCCGAGGCCAGGCGCATCGGATCGGTGCGCTCGGTCTCCACCAGCAACGCAGCCAGCGCCTGCGCCCGGCTCTGCGGCGCAGGCTCGGGCGTGGTCGCGCAGGCGGCGAGCGCAAGGCAGCTGGCGGAGGCGAGCGTGCGGATCATGCAGCTTTCCTAGCGCGAGTCGCGCTCTTGCACCCCCTGTAGCCCGGCGATAGCGTCCGCGCGCCTTTTTGCGGAGCCGTCCATGCCTTCCTCCCTGCCCCTGCCCGCCGTTCACGACCCCGCAGCCCTGCGTGAGGAGATCGCGCGCTGGCGGGCGCAGGGCCTGCGGATCGGCTTCGTGCCGACCATGGGCGCGCTGCACGGCGGTCATATCGCGCTGGTCGAGCAGGCGCTCGAACTTGCCGACCGGGTCGTGGTCAGCATTTTCGTCAATCCCGCCCAGTTCGCGCCGGGCGAGGATTACGACGCCTATCCGCGCACGCTGGAAAGCGACGCCGAAAAGCTCACGAAGGCCGGCTGCCATCTTCTTTACGCGCCGAACGCTCCGGCCATGTATCCGGACGGCTTCGCGACGACCGTCAGCCTGAAAGGACCCGCGGAGGACCTTGAGAGCGCCGCCCGACCGCACTTCTTCGCCGGCGTCGCCACGGTGGTCACCAAGCTCCTCAACCAGGTTCGCCCCGACCTCGCCGTGTTTGGAGAGAAGGACTACCAGCAGCTTCTGGTGATCCGGCGCCTCGCCGCCGATCTCGATCTCGGCGTGGAGATCGTCGCAGGCGAAACCCGCCGCGATCCGGACGGGCTCGCCCTGTCCTCGCGCAACGCGTACCTGTCGGACGTAGACCGCAAGCGCGCCGCCGAACTCAACGTCATCCTCGCCGAATGCGCCGCCCGGCTCGAAGCCGGCGCGGACGTCGGTTCAGTCGAGGCCGCCGCGCTCGAACGCGCCGAAGCCGCCTTTGATTCCGTGGATTATCTGACGGTGCGCGACGCGCACACCCTCGCCCCGCTCGATCAGGACGCGCCGATCGAAGGCGAAGCCCGCGTGCTCGCCGCGGTGCGGTTGGGTCCCGTCAGGCTGATCGACAACATGGCGGCCGGGCCCGCGGGCTGAGCGGCGCTAGCGATCCCGGTTCAGGGGCCTTCGGCCGCACAAAGTCGGGTCGCGATTTTGTTCCGGAAATTGCGTATCCAGCCCTCGACGTCCGCAGGGTCGGACCTGCAAATATTACTCAGCTCGACCGCTGAATACCCGCACTTGTCCGCGACGACGAGTGCGAGCTGATGGTCCGTAACGACATCGTTCGGCAGGTCATTTTCGCTTCGAAGATCACCGATCGAGACGTCCGATTTCAAAGTCTCCTCGATAAAATCAAAGCCAGGCCGTTCGGCATGCGTGGCGCGGGACAATACGATCTCCATCGCCCGCGCGACGAAATGCTCTACGTCGGCCTTTGGCCCAAAATCGAGAGAAAACGCGTCTACGGTCCCGGGCGAGTTCACATACTCACGCGACGGTTGGTACTTCGGTATGCGATAGGACATTGAGCTACCCGTTCAGACAGATTTCGAGGTGTTTGCGGGCTACTGCGTTATCAAGAGGCCAAACTGCGTCCCAAGCGAGGGCGGCGCCTAGGCGCGTTTCCGCAAACCATTCGAGACCCAGTTCCCGCCCCCCAAAATTCCGATAAGACGACGCAGCACGCATCAGCAAAAGATCATTTGTCGATTTAACTAATGCCTGCGCCTCATCTCGCTCCTCAGAACTCCAGGCGCCCATGGCTTCGAGCCTTTCCGCCCTCCGCAACAACTCCGACCTCACGAGGCTGGGTGCTTTCGGAACGCCGCCACACCGCGCCCATGCAAACCCGCCGTACAACTCGTTAGCATAGGCTACTACAGTCTGGAGATTGATATCATATGAAATTGCGTAAAGGTCCCTCAGGAATTGTCTGGCGCGACCCTGGCGTTGCTTTTCTTCCGGCATGCGCAAGCACTTTGCGTCCACCAGCAAATAGTCGCTTTCGACAAAGACGAAATCGAGCGCGATGGCGGCCCGTATGGGATTCTTGTAGGCCTGCTCAAACGTCAACGTCTTCTTGCGCGGTGAGAGTATCCATTCGGGAGCGGAGTCGCACAGATCCCCGACAGCTCGCTCAAGGATACTGTGCAGCTGTCCGAAAGTGCGGTGGTCGAGCTGAAGAAAACGCCTCGCCTGCTCGAACGATCCGTCCTCGACTTTCACCACAACGCTTTAACGCCCCGCCGCCCCGATGCCTGAGGCCAGTGAATAGCCGCAACCAGGCATTATCGCAATACGCTCAGCTCGCCTGATTGGCGGAAATCACCAGGCGCCGATCTCGATCAGCTGCTGACGCAGATCGTCGGGCAGGTCCTCGCCGCCGGTGTGCACGGTGAGATCGGCGGGCGCGTCCTCGGCCTTGAGATAGCGCCAGCCCTGGAAGGGACGCTTGGGGCTGGGAGCGGTGCGGACGATCTCGGGGTCGAGCCAGATCGTGCAGCGCTTGACGCCGGCCTCGTCTGTAAATTCCTCAAGCTCGATCACCCGCTGGCGGCACTGGATGACGCGCTTGATCACCCAGTAGAGCGAACCGCCGTCGAGCAGCTCCTTCGCCCGCTTGGGCGTCATGCGGGTGGTGTGCGGCATGGGCCGGCCGCCGGGCGCGACCTTGTCGCGCCAGGCTTCGAGATCCTCGATCCCGTCCGCGCCGACGCAGAGTTTGACCAGATGAAGCGGCATGCCCCCTAGCTAGGGCGACTCAGCCCCTGCGCCAAGATCGGCGGACTGCGCCTCGCCGATCGGAGCCCAGTCGATGTGCAGCGTCTCCATCTTCATCGACTGCTCGAAGCGCTGAAACGCCGCCGAACCGCTGAGCGACATGGTCATGACGGAAGGGCGCGGGCCGCCCAGTTCAGGATCGTGAATGAAGCTCTGGCGAATCTCGAAATCGTCGATCCGCGCGGCGATGTTGGGCTTGAAGCTGTCTTCTGCAAAGAACCGGAAGAACGCCAGCGCGCCGGTCTCGGGATCGACCGCGACCTCGCCCGACAGCGCTTCGAGCATGGCTCTCGGCGTCTCGTCCGAACCGGGCAGACCGGCAGGCGTAAAGCCGAACACGTGCAGCCCGTCCTGAAGACCGAGCTCGCTCACCTGCGTTCCGATCACCCCGCGCAGGGCGGCCAATCCAGTGAGGCTGAGCGAGGCGCTTTCCTCCTCGGCGCCTTCCTCGGCCGCCTCATCCTCGTCAGGCGCGCGGGCGTCCTCCCAGATTTCGCGTTGCGCCTCGTTCAGCGCATCCTCGGCGGGTTCGAGCAAAGTATAGGTCGTGCCGCTGTCAGGCGCCGGGCGCGTCTCGAAGCGCACGGAGTCCTCGCCCTTGGTGATGCGCATCTCGATCCGCTCGACCTTCCGGGGCTCGGTCTCGATCGAAAGCGCGGCGTCGAGCATGGGCGGCAGCTGCGCCATGACAGCGGGCGTGAAGCCGATGACGATCGCGACGGCGAGGCAGAGACGGCGCATCGGGAGCGCTCCTTTCTGAAGACCTGTAAGAGCCTACAGCCCGGAGCGCCCCCGGCGAACTGAAATTCCCGAAAGGCTCAGGCCGGCGCGCGGTCGCGGTATCCGGTTTCGCTGGCCAGATCGACGTCGAAGGTGGATTCCGACTTCGGCAGCGGCCGGGCCGCGGCGCCGGTGACCTTCTCGGCGAATTTCCAGGTCTTCGACAGAGCCAGCTTGGCGTAGGCCGGCAGGCCGGTCGGCGCGGAGGATTTCGGCGTGAAGCCCATCTTCCGCAGCGCACCGTTGGCGTGCAGGACCGCGTTCTTCATCACGGACTGACGGGTCACCACCTCGCAGGTGATCGACACGTTCAGGCCTTCGAGGTTTTCCACCCGGTGCGGCGCGTGCAGCGGCCAGCTGACGAAATCGCCCGGCTCGAGATCGACCAGCGCCGCGTCCCTGTCCCAGGCCGGATCGAACGGGATGTCCTCGGTCTGGGTCTTGTGCAGCACCTGTTCCATGCTCTCGTCGGCGATCCAGGGTGCGCGCGGCGGATAGATGCGGAACCGCTTCCTGCCCTTCACGTGCAGCAGCAGCGTCTCGGACACGTCGGCGTGGTAGAAGACCTGGGCCTTGGGCGAGCTGATCAGGATGCCGCCATAGGCGCGGATCGGCGCATAGCCGGGGTTGAGGCGGCGCATCTGCGCAAACAGGCTTTCGAACAGCGGCTTGTAGACCGGGTCGGTGTTCATCGCCTCGCGCAGATTGATCCAGAGCTTGCCCTGGCGCACCGCCTCCAGAAGCGTGCGTCCATCGGCCTGGCCCGGATCGCCGGCGCGCCAGCTCTCTCGGTCGGCCGGGTCGTCGCCCATCGTGCAATAGTCGATCAGTTCGCGCGGATGGCGGTTCAAAAGCGCGGCGAGCGCGAGATCGGTGAACTCCGGCGCAAGGTGCAGCCTATGGCGGGCGCGGACCACGCCGTTGCGGAATTCGTCGCGTTTCTCGTCGTTCCAGTCGATCAGAACAGGCTCGGTCATGAGGGGCCTCCGTCGCGTTTCGGGACGAAAGGGGCGTCCCGCGACGAGCAGCAGCAAGCTGCGTGCCGGAACCCCTACTCGCCCAGCACCACCAGGACCGCGCCGTCGGCGACCTGGGCGCCTTCCCTGACCGGGACGTCCTCGACCACGCCGTCCGCGCCGGCGGTCAGGGCGTGCTCCATCTTCATCGCTTCGAGCACGACGAGGGTCTGGCCCTTCTTCACGCTGTCGCCGGGCTTCACCTTCAGCGCAAGAACCTTGCCGGGCATGGGGGCCTTGATCTGCCCGCCCGCGTCGAGCGCTTCGGCGAGCGCGGCCGGGTTATAGCGCTCGATCAGGTGGGTCTCCCCGAAGGCGTTGACCAGAACCGCCCTGCCCTGAGGCTCGTACCGTGCGCTGACCGCACGGCGGTCGATCCTCGCTTCAAAGAAGCCCTCTTCGAACGCCGGCGTGTCGAGAACCAGCACCGTGTCGCCCACCGCAGCCTCGAGCCGGTTCTTCGTGAACGTCAGCCGGACCGGGCGGCGTTCCCCGCCAGCATCCAGACCAACTTCAATGAACGGATCCGAATTCACCCGGAAGCCGTCGCGCAGGGCCCACGGGTCCTGCGCAGCGCCCGACAGCGGCCCGCCCTCGGCCATGACGAGCGCGGCGACCGCATAGCTGAGCGCCGGGGCGTCCTTCGGCGCCAGCTCGTCCAGCCGCGCGTCGATGAAGCGCGTATCGACGTTCCCCGCGCGGAAATCGGGATGGTCGAGCGCGCGGCGCAGGAAGCCGGCGTTCGTCTTCACCGGCCAGACGCTCAGGGCGCCGTCGACGAATTCGAGAAGGTTCTCGATCACCTGATCGCGGTCCGGGCCAGTTCCGATGATCTTCGCGATCATGGGGTCGTAATGGAGCGTCACCTCGCCGCCCTGCTGGACGCCGGAGTCCACCCGGACGCCGTAGTCGGGGATTCGCAGCCGCTCCAGCCTGCCGATGGAGGGCAGAAAGCCGCTGGCCGGATCCTCCGCGTACAGACGCAGCTCCATGGCCGCGCCGTGCAGTGAAATATTCTCCTGGGCCGGCAGCTCGCCGCCGGCGGCGACCTGAAGCTGAAGGTCCACCAGGTCGTAGCCGGTGACTTCTTCGGTTACGGGATGCTCGACCTGCAGACGGGTGTTCATTTCCATGAAATAGAACCCGTCCTTGCGAAGCGGGCCCGAGCCGTCGACGATGAACTCGACCGTGCCGGCCCCGACATAGTCGACCGCCTTGGCCGCGCGCACAGCCGCTTCGCACATCGCCGCGCGCACGTCTTCGGTCATGCCTGGCGCTGGGGCCTCCTCGATGACCTTCTGATGGCGGCGCTGCAGCGAGCAGTCGCGCTCGAAGAAATGCACGACGTTGCCGTGGGTGTCGCCGAACACCTGCACCTCGATATGGCGCGGGCTGGAAATGAACTTCTCGATCAGAACCCGGTCGTCGCCGAAGCTCGATGACGCCTCGCGCTTGCAGCTGTCCAGCGCTTCAAGGAAGCGGTCCGCCTCCTCGACCTTGCGCATGCCCTTGCCGCCGCCGCCGGCGACCGCCTTGATCAGGACCGGATAGCCGATCTTGTCGGCCTGCTCTTTAAGGTGGGCGGGGTCCTGCTCTTCGCCGTGATAGCCCGGCGTGACCGGCACGCCGGCGTCTTCCATCAGCTTCTTGGCGCGGTCCTTGAGACCCATCGCCTCGATGCTTTCAGGGCTCGGCCCCACGAACACGATCCCCGCCTTCGCGCAGGCCCGGGCGAAGCCCGCGTTCTCCGACAGAAAGCCGTAGCCGGGGTGGATGGCGTCCGCGCCGGTCTGCTTCGCCGCCTCGATGATCTTGTCGCCGAGCAGATAGCTCTCACGCGCCGGCGCGGGCCCCAGCCGCACCGCCTCGCCCGCCTCGCGCACATGGGGCGCCTCTGCGTCAGCGTCGGAATAGACCGCGACGGTCGCGATCCCTTCGCGATGGGCGGTGCGCATGATGCGGCGGGCGATCTCGCCGCGATTGGCGATGAGGAGCTTCTTGATCATCGGCGATCCGTAGGTCTGAAATCGGGCCGCGTTGTGCGTCATGCGCGGCTCATAGGCAAGCGCAGCGCCCCTCGCGCTCTCTGACGGCGGCGGCGAGCACGAAGCTGATCAGCATCAGCAGATACCAGCTGCCGAGCTTGGCGATGTGCACGGGGCGCCAGCTCAGCTCCTGTCCGGGATAGCTCCAGGCGCGTGCGAACGTGCCGATGTTTTCAGCAAACCAGATGAACAGCGCGACCAGCACCAGCCCCAGAAGAAGCGGCATCGGCCGATGTTTCTCGTCCGGCCGGAACCAGACCACGCAGGGCCCGTAGATCGCTGCGGAGGCCGCGAACAGAGCCCAGCGAACATCGACCGTGTAATGGTGGGTGAAGAAGTTCACATACGCCGCCACGGCCAGCAGCGCCTGCAGCCAGAGCGGCGGAAACCGGTCGAAGCGGAACTCGAAGATTCGCCAGACACGCGCCAGATAGCTGCCCACCGCGGCGTACATGAAGCCTGAAAACAGCGGCACGCCCATGATTTGCAGGACCGCCGCGTCGACCTCGGGATAGATCCAGCTGCCGGCATGGACCTTGAAGATCTCCATCACGGTGCCGACGAGGTGAAAGACCGCGATGACCCGCGCCTCGGCCAGGGTCTCCAGCCTGAGCGCCAGCATGCCGATCTGGATCGCCACTGCGCCGAGCGTGATCGCGTCGTAGCGCGCCAGCGGCGCGTTTTCGGGCCAGAACAGGAAGCTCGCCAGCAAGAGCGCCAGCATCAGCCCGCCGAACAGGCACGCCCAGGCCTGCTTGATCCCGAAGGCGACGAACTCGAACAGCACCCCTGTGACCGGCCCGCGCACGAAACGGTCGTGCAGCGCCGATCGGAAGGCGTGAAGCGCGCGCTCGGTGCGCGGCGAGAAGGCCAAGCGCCTCTACTCCGCCCAGCCCGGCTTGCGCTTTTCAAGGAAGGCGGCGAGGCCCTCGCGGCCCTCGGCGCTGACGCGCCGGTCCGCGATCTGGCGGGCGGTCTTGCGCATCAGGCCCTCGTCGATCTCCTCGCCGGCGACCATGTCGACGAGCTGTTTGGCGTCCGACACAGCGCCTGGCGCGGCGCTGAAGGCGAGCTTTGCGAGATGCTCCATCATCTCATCAAGGTCGTCGGCGCGGTCGACGACATACTGAGCGAGGCCGATCTGGTGGGCGAAGGCGCCGTCGAAGCCCTCGCCGGTGGCGAACAGCGCGCGGGCGTAGCGCGGACCGATCGCGCGGACCACGAAGGGCGAAATCGTCGCCGGGGTCAGGCCCAGGCGCACTTCGGAGAACCGGATCTTCGCGTCCTTGACCGCCACAGCCACGTCGCAGGCCGCCATCAGCCCCGCGCCGCCGCCCATGGCCGCGCCCTGAACGAGCGCCACGGTCAGCTGCGGCAGGTCGTAGAGCCGGTGCAGCATGCGCGCGAGACCCAGCGCGTCTTCGGTGTTGTCTTCATGGGTCCAGTCCGCAGCCGCCTTCATCCATTCAAGGTCGGCGCCGGCGGAGAAGCTCTTTCCCGCGCCGCGCAGAAAGACCACGCGCGCCTCGTCGGTGTTGGCGCGGAGCGTCTCGAAGATGTCGCTGAGCCGGGCGATGATGTCGGCGTTGAAGGCGTTGTGCTTGTCGGGGCGATTGAGCGTTACGATCGCCGCGCCGCCCGGCGTCACCTCCAGCAGAACCTCGTCCTCGATCGCCATGGCCGGTCTCCCTTCAATCGCTGTGTTTTGCGATGCATAGGCCGTCCGGCCCGGGCGGCCAAGTCCCTGAAACGCCGAAAGCCCGCCGCCCCGTTATGGAGCGGCGGGCGAACCCGGCGATACGTCCGTCACGCTTAGCGCGGAAGGACGATCGACTTGATGATGTAGAGCACCGTCAGGCCGACCAGATAGGCCAGCGCGCCGAAGGCCAGATATTGCCAATAGGCCATGTCGGTCACCGGCGGCATGGCGAAGCTCGCACCGTCACGCACCATCGGCAGAACCTGATCGACGACGACGTGCACGATCAGGCTCGCCACGGTGAAGATCAGGATCGCGCCGTAGGACGGCATGAGCAGCGCCATGACGAGCGCGATCACGCCCATCTGAACGCCCAGAAACAGCCAGTTGATCGTGCCGTCGGCAGATTGCGGCGCGAACGCGGCCACCCCTTCGACCAGCCAGGCCCAGACCGGGGCGAGATACGCCCAGATTTGATCGACGAATTCCATACCACTATCCCCTCGTTCGGCGGCTCTCGGCCGCTCACGATGCCGAAGCGTGCCCGAAAGTTAACAAAATGCAAGGAAAACAGCGTTCCGGACACAATTTTTCGCCTGCTCCGGCGCGAACCGTCGCAGAAATCACACGCTCGGGCCGCGTTAAGGTTAACGCTTAAAAATCAGCTTCCTGACGATCATCAGCAGCGCGATCACCACCAGATAGCCCGCGAGCAGGCTGGCGACGTAGCGCCAGAACCATCCTTCGAGCACGTCAGGAAGCTGAAGCGCCGCGCCGCTGGCCACCACCGGCAACAGCGTGTCGACCAGCACGTGGACCACCGTGGCGCCCAGCGTGAACGCGAAAAGCCGCTTCCAGTCGGGCATCAGGAACGCCGCGACCAGCGCGATGATCAGCCCCTGCACGGCGTTCACGCGATCAAAGCCGGCCTGGAAGAAGTCCAGCACCTGGTAAAGGAAATCCATATCGTCCCCCCTTCTCGGACAAGCCCGCCCGAGCGGCAGGGTGACCGTTAACCCTGCTCGCGGCAAGCCCTCACCGGCCCGCCGCGCCGAGCTTGCGGGCTTCGTCGAGCAGGGCCGCGCGGCGTTCCGGCCCCGCCTCGACCAGTCCGAACACGCTGTCTTTCACCGGCGAAAAGCCGGAGAGCTTGAGGATCCCGGCCTCCAGCCCCTTCACCGAGTGCGATCCGAAGAACAGCCGGTAGGCGAAGCCGGGCATGCCCATGGTGACGATGACCCGCGCGGACTTGCCGTTCATCTTCTGCGCCGGCCATTTCGAGCTGTCGTTTTGCGTGTCGAGAAAGAAATGCGCCCGGCCGAGATGTTCGAGGAAGGCCTTGGACTTCGCCGGAAGCGTCCCCAGCCACAGCGGATAGATGAAAACGAAATGGTCCGCCGCGCTCAGCGCCTCGCGGACGGCTTTGAACGCGTCAGGCGGAGCCGCGTCGAACGCCGCTGCGCTCTCTAGAAACCCGTAGTCCAGCGCGCCGGCGTCGAACCTGTCCACGGTGTGGCCGGCCTCTTCGGCGCCGGACTGGTAGGCGGCCGCCAGCGCGTGGCAGAAGCGCTCCGGCGCTGGATCGGGATGGGCGTTGACCAGGCAGATGCGCATGACGGGCTCCCTGTCTTGTGACGCCCGTTGAAAATCGATCGAAGCTGCCCGGCCCGTCGAGCCGACTGAAGGTCGCAGGGTCTTTCAACCCGGCAATTGCAGCGGCCGAGCCGAGCGGCGGGCATGGCGCACCGCCCTGCCCGCAGACCGCGCCTGAGCCCTGAAAATCAAGCGCGCCGCAGCGCGGCGGACGGCAAGCGCAGCCCAGCCCCCGGCGCCGCGTCTTCGAGGTGTCAGCGAACAGCAACCCTGTCCGGGGCTCGGCCTTTTCCGCCTTGGAACATCGGGCGATCGAGCCCGCCGCAGTCAACCCCGCAGACGCAGTGCAAGGAGTTCTTCATGACCCGCACATCCACCATCCTCGGCACGCTCCTCATGGGCGCCTCGGCCGCCGCCATCGGCGCCGGAGCCGCGACCGCGCAGACCGCCGGCTACATGGATTGCGACCGCCAGGCCCGCGAACTCGCCGTCTATCTCGAGAACGGCGATCTGAGCGTCCGCGACGCCGCGGCTTTCGCCGAAGCCATCGAAAACGCGCAAGGCTGGTCCGACGCCGGCGACGACGCCAATTGCGCGCTCTGGCTGGACGAAGCCCGCGCGCAGATCGACGGCGACGTCGATGTCGAGACTGCCGCGGCCATCGGCTATGAAGTCGAAGGCGCGATCGTCTCCGCCGAGCGCGACACAGACGTCGATTACGACGCCGACGCCGCGCTGTTCGCCGACGCCGACGCGACCGAGGTCGCCGTGCAGACCAATCCCGCCCAGGTCGAGGTGACCCCGCAGGAAGCCCAGGTCGACGTACGCACCGAAGCCACCGACGTGGCGGTCACCCAGCGTCCCGCCGACGTCATCGTCGAGCAGCCCCGCGCCAGCGTCGCGGTCGAGCAGGCCGAGACCGACGTGGCCGTGACCCAGCCCGAACCGCGGGTGAACGTGCAGGCCGCCGCCCCGCAGGTCGTGGTCGAACAGCCCGAGCCCGAAGTCACCGTTCAGCAGGCCCAGCCCGACATCCAGGTTCGCCAGAGCCAGCCTGAAGTGATGATCGAGCAGCCCCAGCCCGAAGTGACCATCCGGCAGCACCAGCCGATCGTGGAGATCGAGCAGCACCAGCCGCAGATCACGGTCAGCCAGCCCGAGCCGGAAGTGGAAGTCTACCAGCCCGAGCCTGAAGTCACCGTCGAGACCGCCGAACCGCAGGTCCGCGTGAGCCAGGCCGAGCCCGACGTGCGCGTCGAGACCCGCCGTCCGGACGTCAACGTGATCCAGCAGGAGCCGGACGTCACGGTGTCCACCGAACAGCCGAACGTCACGGTCACCGAGGCGCGGCCGGAAGTCTCGGTCAGCCAGGGCACGCCTGACGTGACCGTCAGCCAGGCCCGTCCGGACGTGTCGGTCAGCCAGGCCGCCCCTGAAGTCGCCGTGAGCCAGGAACGCGCCCGCGTCGACGTCACCACCGGCGAGCCCACCGTGGCCATCGAGGCCGAGGAAGGCGCGCTCGTGGACGCCCGGATGCAGACCCAGGCCGAGATCGACATTCGCCGCGAGACTGAAGCCTCCGTCGACGTCGATTACGCCGCCGGGACCGACTACGAGGTCGAAGCCCTGATCGTCGAGCCGGTCTATTACGATGTCCGCGCGATCGAACTCGACCCGGATTACGTCGCGGTGATCGACGAGACCGCAACCGCGCTTAACGGCGACGACGATCTCATCGTCACCCTGTCGGGCTATGGCGACCGCGCGATCTTCGACCAGCGCACCGCCTATATCGCCGACGAGCTCGCCGGCTACGGCGTAGGTTCGGACCAGATCGAAGTGGTCTACGACCCGGCCTATGACTACGGCGCGAACGCGCTCGAGCTTCAGGTGGTCCCTGCCGAGGCGTGGACGTACTAGTCCCCCTCCTGGAACGTCCAGCACATCGCAGGACCATCCCCGCGGCGGGGCCGGAAGGCCCCGCCGCTTGCTTATGCGCCTGTCTTGGAACCGATCGCCGATTGCAGGCATGCCCGAACGGAGCCGGAACGGCGGCGCACACAGGGCTTTATCAAGTCAACACCCCGATTGCAGCGCGCACCCGCGTCGATCCCTCGACGCCCGGAGGCGCCGCGCAGAGGAGGAGACGAACATGGCCCGGAACCGCACTTTACACGCCGCCGCACTTGTAAGCGCCGCCACCGGCGCGATCGCGCTGGCGAGCGCGCCTGCGTCCGCCCAGGCGTGCATGGAGCGCGTGGAGGCCCTGCGCATCACGGCCGAAAGGACCCCTGAGGCGATCACTGACCGCTCGGCCTTCCGCACCGCACTCGACCACGCTGCGGGCTGGAGCGAGCGCGGCGACGTGCAGAGCTGCATGGGCTGGGTCGACGAGGCCGAAAGCCTGATCCGGCCGCCCCAGGAAGAACCCGAGCCCGAGCCCGAGCCAGAACCCGAGCCAGAACCCGAGCCGCAGCCTGAACCCGAGGCCGATAATGAGGCTGAGGCGGCTCGCGAACGCGCCGAGGCGGAGCGAGAAGCCGCACGTGAGCGCGCTGAAGAAGAACGCGAGGCCGCCGGAGAGCGCGCCGAAGAGGAGCGTGAAGCTGCGCGCGAACGGGCGGAGGAAGCCCGCCGTCAGGCCGAAGCCACGCGCGAGGCCATGCAGGAACGTGCCGAGCGGCGTCAGGAAGAGGCTGAACGCCGCCGCGAGGAGGCCGCCGAGCGCGCTGAAGCGCGCCGCGAGGCCCGTCTGGAAGCCGAACGCGAGCGCCTGGACGCCGAGCAGGCTGAAGACGCCGAGCCCGATTTCGAAGCGCTTGAAGAACGCGCGCGAGACCGAGACGGCCGGATCAGCGAAGCGCGCCGCCGCGCGCTCGAAGCGCTCGGCCTGGGCGCCGAACGCAGCGAGAACGCTGACACCGATACGGAAAGCGACCGCGTCGAACCCGAGCCTGTCGAAGGCGCCGAAGACGAGCTCCAGCTCGCCGAACCTGTCGAGGGCTTCGACGCCGGCGGCAGCGACGAAGCGGTGACCCAGCAGCTCGCCGAGCGCTACGCCGATGCGAGCGCGCTTGAAAAGGCCGCCCGCCGCCGCCTGCTCGGCGCGCCGACCATGACGCTCGCCGAGCTTGAGCCCGAGCCTGAACGCAGCTGGTTCCGCAGCGCCTTTTCCGAGAGCGCGGAAACCGATTACGCCGACCGCTACGACCGGTATTTCGACCGCGACTGGCGCGCCGACGAAGACCGCGCCCGCGCCTTGAGGCCGGTGCGGTTCGCCGGGTCGCGCGTGGCGCTCGACTCAGACGCCGCAGCCGCCGTGCGCGAAGTGGCCGCCGAGTTCGCCGGTACGCCCGGTGAAGTCATCGCCGTGCGCGGCGACAGCTTCGACGCCCGCTTCGCCGACCGCGCGGGCGAGCTGGTCAGGGCGCTGGCCGAAGCCGGCGTCAGCCGCGGCGATATCGAGGTGATCTGGGGCCGCACCTACGGCGACAATCCCGACGCGCTTCAGCTCGCGGTGATCCCGCGCAGCACGATGGACTTCTAGTCGTCGTCGACCTCGCCCTGGCGCTTGAGCCAGTGGCGCACCAGGCGCACGCCGGCCAGGACGGTCAAGAACACCACCGGCGTCGCGATCCCTGCGACCAGATACGGATTGACGCCCCAGCCCGCCTCATCGAGCCCCTGCGCCACGTAATAGATCAGGCCGACCGCGTAATACGTGATCGCCACGGTGGAGAGCGCCTCCACCGTCTCCTGCAGCTTCAGCTGGGCGGCGGCGCGGCGGTTCATCGCGTCCAGAAGCTCGGCGTTCTGCTCTTCGACATCGACCTGCACGCGGGTGGCCAGAAGCTGCACGCCCCGGTCGACGCGCTCGGCCACGGCCTGCTGGCGCGTGGCGATCGCCTCACACGTTTTCAGGGCCGGCGCCAGACGGCGCTCGATGAACACTCCGACCCGTTCATGGCCTTCGATCCGCGCCTCGCGCAGACGCAGATTACGGTCCTGGACGATGTTGCCGTAGGCCTTCGCCGCCCCGAAGCGGAAGTCGCCGCGCGCGCGCAGCCGCTCGGCCTCGCCGGCGAGCCGGGTCAGCCTTTGCAGGATGTCGCGGTCCTTGGCCGCGTGCGGCCCCGCCGCAATGCGGTCGGACATGGTGTCCATCTCCGCTTCGAGCTTTTCCAGCAAGGGTCCCGCCTCGCGCGCCACCGGCAAAGCCAGCATCGCCGCCATCCGGTAGGCTTCGAGCTCGAAGATCCGCTGCACCATGCGTCCGCGCACCACGTCGCTGGGCGTTGAATCAAACACCAGAAACCGGATGAAGCCGTCCGCGTCGGGCCTGAAGTCCGACGCCAGCGCCGCGTCGCCGCCCCTTATATGGCTAGCGGCAAAGTCGGCGTGACCGAACACGCGCTCGGCCAGCTTCTCGTCCAGCGCGCCGTCGGTGCTTTTCTCAATATGGATGCGGATGGCCGACACCCGGCCGCCGGGCAGCCCCTCGAACGCGTCCGCCGGCGCCTTGGCGAGAATATCGGTCTCGAAGGCCGCGCCGGGCGAATCGTCGAACACGGTGTAGGAGACGAACTCGGTGTGCCGCTCGAACACGACCCGCAGTTCGCCTTCAGTGTAGACGTGATGGCGCGACCCGGTCTCGGGCAGCGGCTCACCCCTGCCCTGTAGCCGGTCGCGTAGCCGGCCGACATGACGGGCCGCCTCGCCGGGGGTGGTCTGAAGGTCGATCCGGGCCGCAGCCCCGGGCGCAGGCACCGCCGGCCGCGGCCGGGCGTGCAACTCGCCCAGCAGCCCCGCTCGCGCCTCGTGGTCGCGCCATTCTGTCATGCGCCCCGCCCTTCTTTCTGCATGAACGGTAGACGAGCCCGGCCCGTCTGCCCAGCGTTCCGGCGATCGACCGCCCTAGCCCGGCGCGATCTCGATCCAGATTTCGTTGCGCCTGAACGGTCCGGGGATCCAGGGAGGGTCATAGGCCGCATAGGTCGGCGCGGCGCGGGCCTCATGGCCGTGCTCGGCCAGAAAGGCCTGAAGTTCTTCGAGCTTGTCTTCGATCCGCCGCTCGCCCATCAGGCCGTTGAAGCGGATCACGGCCACGCGGCGCGCCGGGATTTCGCGCAGGCTCACGCGCGCGTCGTCGGGCACGGGCAGCGTGTCCATGCTCCACTCCGCCGGCATGATGAAGGCGACTGTCCAGCGCCCCTCGCCCGCCGGCGCGCTCGTCACAGGGGCGGTCATCGCGATCTCTTCGCCGCGCTCGCCGGAAGCCCGCGTGGAGGTCACCGGCGCGGTCATGGCGATCTCCTCGCGCGGCGCGTTGCCGCCGAAAATGTAGCCGGCCAGCGGCCGGAAGCCTCGATTTGTCGCCTCGCGCCGGTCGCCGGTCATCTCGACCTCGGCCAGGATCAGCGCGGGATAATCGCGGATCTCAACATCGCCGTGCGCGTCGACGCGCGTATAGGCCGGCTCCTCAGTCGCCATCGCGGAAGCGCCGAAGAGCGCGATCAGCGCGGTGAGAACAGCGAAAAGGCGCATGAGCGAGCTCCACGGTCATGGAGCGGTATACGAAGCCGGAGGCGGAGGAGTTCACCGTTCGTCAGGGAGCGGCTCGGCGAGCGCGGCTTCGAGGGCGGTGATCAGGGGCGGCAGGTCGTTGCGCACAGTGTGCACGATGACGATCGGATCCACCGTCGCGTAGCCATGAATGATACGGTGCCGCATCCCTATCGCTTCACGAAACGGAATATCCGGCAGCGCAGCCTGCACGCTGGGAGGCACGTTCGCCGCGGCTTCGCCGACGACTTCGAGCGCCCGCTGGACGGCGAGATATCGCATTTCATCGGCGACAAGTTCTTCCAGTTCATACCCGCCGCCATGTCTAAGTGCAGCCTGAGCATAATGCAGCATGTCCTTCAGAAAGGGTCTGCCTCGCTTCATAGCGCGACGGCCTCTTTCAGGATGTCCTCCTTGAGGCCCGGATGTATCGATCCTCGCGTCAACGTGTCGACCCTCACTCCGAGACGCTCGACCAGGAAATCATCGAGATCGCTCAGACCGAACAAGGTCGGCGTCCTTGCAAAGTCCAAAATGATGTCCAGATCGCTGTCCGGCCGCGCTTCGCCGCGCACCCGCGATCCAAACACCGCAAGCCCGGTCACGCCGAAGCGCTCGCGCAGTTCGGGCTTGAGGGCTCTGAGCTTTTCGATTGCCGGGTCCATGGGCGGCAGTATAGCGCCGCCGCGGGCGGGCGGTCATCCCTACATCCGGAACACGCCGAACTTCGTGTCCTCGATCGGCGCGTTCAGCGTCGCGCTCAGCGCCAGGCTGACCACGCGGCGGGTGTCTTCGGGCGCGATGACGCCGTCGTCCCAGAGCCGGGCGGTGGAGTAGTAGGGCGAGCCCTCCGCCTCGTATTTCTCCCGGATCGGGGCCTTGAACGCCTCTTCGTCTTCGGCCGGCCAGTCCTCGCCGCGGGCTTCCATGCCGTCGCGCTTGACGGTGGCGAGGACGCTCGCGGCCTGCTCGCCGCCCATCACCGAAATGCGCGCGTTCGGCCACATGAACAGGAAGCGCGGGCCGAAGGCGCGGCCGCACATGCCGTAATTTCCCGCCCCGTACGAGCCGCCGATGACGACCGTGATCTTCGGCACCTTCGCGGTGGAGACCGCCGTGACCAGCTTGGCGCCGTCCTTGGCGATGCCGCCGGCCTCATATTTCGAGCCCACCATGAAGCCGGTGATGTTCTGAAGGAAAAGAAGCGGGATCTTCCGCTGGCAGCACAGCTCGATGAAGTGCGCGCCCTTGAGCGCGCTTTCCGAGAACAGCACGCCGTTATTTGCGATGATCCCCACCGGCATGCCGTGAAGCCGCGCGAAGCCGGTGACCAGCGTCTCGCCGTAGAGCTTCTTGAACTCGTCGAACTCCGAGCCGTCGACCAAGCGCGCGATCACCTCGCGCACGTCATAGGGCTGGCGCACGTCGCTGGGGATCACCCCGCCCAGGGTGGCCGGGTCGATCGCCGGCTCGCGCGGGTCTTCCAGGAAGACCTGCTTCGGCTTGACGGTGTTCAGCCCCGCCACGATGTGGCGCGCGCGCTGCAGCGCGTGATCGTCGTCGGCGGCGTAGTGGTCCACCACGCCGGAGGTGCGCGCATGCACGTCCGCCCCGCCGAGGTCTTCGGCCGAGATCACCTCGCCGGTCGCCGCCTTCACCAGAGGCGGGCCGCCCAGGAAGATCGTGCCCTGGTTCCGGACGATGATGCTTTCATCGCTCATCGCCGGGACATAGGCGCCGCCCGCGGTGCAGCTGCCCATCACGACGGCGATTTGCGGAACGCCCTGAGCGGAGAGATTGGCCTGGTTGAAGAAGATGCGGCCGAAATGATCGCGATCGGGGAAGACCTCGGCCTGGTGAGGCAGGTTCGCGCCGCCGGAATCGACCAGATAGATGCACGGCAGCCGGTTTTCCTGCGCGATCTCCTGGGCGCGGAGATGCTTTTTCACCGTCATCGGATAATAGGTGCCGCCCTTCACCGTGGCGTCGTTGCACACGATGACGCATTCGCGGCCCGACACCCGGCCGATGCCGGTGATCATGCCCGCCCCGTGAACGTCGCCCTCGTACATGCCGTGCGCTGCCAGCGCGGACAGCTCCAGAAACGGCGAGCCGGGATCGAGCAGGCGCTGCACCCGGTCACGGGAGAGCAGCTTGCCGCGCTTGAGGTGTTTTTCCCGCGCCCGTTCGTTTCCGCCCAAAGCGGCCTCGGCGGTCTTCCCGCGCAGCTCGGCGACCAGCGCCTCCATGGCTTCGGCGTTGGCCTTGAAGCTGTCGGAGGCCGGATCAAGCTGGGTGGCGAGGCGGGTCATGGGCGGGCCTTTGCGAAAATCTTGTATGGCGCGGGGATTAGCCCGCTCCGCGGATTTTCTCAACGCCCGGTGCGGAACACTGCGTCCGGGCGCCGGGTTCGCATCGAAAGCACGCCGCCGACCGGAGCCGTCATGCCCCCTTCCCGCCTCGCCCGCCCGGCCTTCGTCCCGCTCGCCTGCGCCGCCGTCCTGACCGCCGCCTGCACTGACGCGAACGGCGGAACCCGGCCTGCACAGGAGGACGCACGAGCGACCCGATCGGAAGCGACGGCGTCTGATACGCAAGGAGGCTGCACCGCCTCCGTCTCCCGCGCGATAGAGTTTTCCGGCGCTGAAACGCCGGACACCATCCGCGCTTCCGTGGACTACGAGACCTGCCCTGAAGCGGCGGTCACGGTGACTGTCCGCGATCCCCGGGGCGGCCTTCTTTTCACCGACGCTTTCAAACTCGAGGCGCTCAAGCTGGCGCAGGACTGGGACGGCGCGCAGCCGCTGCTCGACCAGTTCATCGAGAACGTGTCACTGCGCGACGCCGATGCGCTGGAGCCCTTCGCCGAGGCGACGGCCGGGGCGCCGGAAAACCCGATCCCCATCCGCCCGGTCGCCACCGAAGCGATCTACGAACGCGCGCGATCGGCGGGCGGGACCGTGCTCTGCTTTCCGGTCCACTACGAGACCCGGTCGTGCATCTGGCATGACCGCGAGCGCGGCGGCACGTTCCATCTGTACTATTCCGGACCCTAGGCCGCAGCCTGGACCCCTTGAAGCGCAGCGCGCCCGCGTGGATGCTCGGCGAAAGCCGCCGCAGCGAGTCTCCCATGCCCGACCATCAAAGCTTCGCGCTCGACGCCTCAGGCCCGATCGCGCGCCTGACCCTCAACCGCCCCGACAAGCGCAACACCATGACCCCGGCCTTCTGGCGCGAGCTGCCCGAGGCGGTCATGGCGCTGTCGGACGCGGGGCAGACCCGGGTGCTGATTCTCGATGCGGAAGGCCCGGTCTTCTCCGCCGGCATGGACATCTCGGTGTTCACCGACCCGGCCGCACTGAAGACCGACAGCGCCAGCGCGCGCGAGGCCTTCATGACGGCGGCGACCGCCCTTCAGGACGCCTTCACCGCGTTCGAGCGCGCCCGCTTTCCGGTGATCGCGGCGGTGCAGGGTCCGTGCGTGGGCGGGGCGGTGGACATGATCACCGCCTGCGACATGCGCTTCGGGACGAAAGACGCCTGGCTGAGGATCGAGGAGACCAATATCGGCATGTTCGCCGACGTGGGCACACTGCAGCGCCTGCCCGGGCTGATCCCCGAGGGCGTCGCGCGCGAACTGGCCTACACCGGCGAGACGCTCGGCGCCGATCGCGCCGAAAAGCTCGGGCTTTACAACGCGGTGCTCGATGATGCCGAGGCGCTGCGCGAGCATGTCGACGCGGTCGCCGAGAAGATCGCGAGCAAGGCGCCGCTGACGATCTCGGGCACCAAGCGCTCTTTCCTCTACGCCCGCGACCACTCGCTCGCCGACAGTCTCGAACACGCCATGACGCTTCAGGCTTCGTTATGGAGTCCCGACGACATCATGGAGGCGATGGCCGCCCGGAGCGAAAAGCGGCAAGGCGCGTTCAAACCGCTCTCGCCGGTCAATCGCATGGGTCGGGAATGATCGACGGCGCCTGTCATTGCGGAGCCTTGCGTTGGCGCACGCCGGCGCCTCCAGCCTGGCTGACCGCCTGCACTTGCAGCTATTGCCGCAAGGCCGGCGCTCTGTGGGGTGAAGCGGACCCGTCGGAGACCCGATTGGAATGGGACGCCGAACCGCATCGCTACGTGCACGGCGACCGCACGCTGGAGTTCGTCTCCTGCCCGCGGTGCGCGATGCTGGGATGGTGGCGCAGCCTTCCAGGGGGCCCTGATCGAATGAAACTGAACTACCGTCTCGCCGATCCTGCACTCGTTGCGACCTTGCGGGTACGGACCTTCGACGGGGCGGACAGCTGGGACTTCCTCGACTGAGATGATCGACCTCAATCTCGGCTTCCTTCCCTTCCTCAACCGCGTTGAAAAAGCGGCGCTGAAGGCCGTCGAGAGCGAGGTGGAATGGTTCTGCCTGCCCGCCGGCGCGACCCTGTTCAGCGAGGGCGAGCCCGCCGACGCCTTCTATCTCGTCCGCTCCGGCGCGCTGGCCGCGTTCAGGACCGGCGCCGACGGCAGGCCTGAACTCGTCGGCCATATCCGCACCGGCGAACCGATCGGCGAGATGGCTCTGGTCGAGGAGCGCGCCCATTCCGCCAGCGTCTATGCGCTACGCGACTGCGAGCTCGTCCGGCTGCCCAAGCACGCCTTCCAGCGGCTAACACGCAAGCACGCATCCTTGATGCAAGAGCTTGCACGCATGATGCTTTTCCGGTTGCGGGGCGGCTCCCTGAACGCGCGCGCCGAGCCGAAGGTCTTCGCACTCGTCTCCACCTCGCCGACCATCGATCTCGATTTCCGCGCGGTGGAGCTGAAAGCCGCGCTCAAGGCGCTCGGGGTGAGCGCCGCGGTGCTGGGCTACGAGGTGCAGGACGAGACCAGCCGCAAGCTCGACGCCATCGAAGCCGAGCACGACATCGTCATCCTCACAGCGCGCCTCGCCGATGCGGACTGGGCGCGCCGGGCGATGGGCCGGGCGGACCGGATCTGGCTGATGGCGCGCGCCGACGCGCGTCCCTCCGTGCCGCTCATGCCCGACGATCCCTCCCCGGCGGCGCGGCTGAAGCTGATCGACGTGGTGATGGTTCATCATGGCGGCGACCGGCGCGCGGCCGGCCCGCAGGACTGGGTCGACGCCGCAGACGCCGCGCGCTGCTTTCACTGGCGGCAAGGCCGGCCCGAGGACGTGCGCCATCTCGCCCGCGCGATGAGCGGCCGGTCGGTCGGGCTGGTGCTGTCAGGCGGCGGCTCTCGCGCCTACGCCCATATCGGCGCGGTCCGCGCCTTCCGCGAGGCCGGCGTCGAGTTCGACTTCTTCTGCGGTGTCTCCATGGGCGGCATCATCGCCGCAGGCGCGGCGCTGGGCTGGAGCGACGACGAGCTCGAGACCCGCGTGCGTGAAGCCTTCGTGGACAGCAATCCGCTTTCGGACTGGTCGCTGCCCGTGGTCAGCCTGATGCGCGGCAAGCGCGTCGACAAGCGCCTGAAGGAACATTTCGGAGAGGTCGAGATCAACGCTCTGGCCCGGCCCTTTTTCTGCGTTTCCTCGAACCTGTCTGAAGGCAGCGTCCGGGTTCATCGCTCGGGCCTGCTGCGCGAAGCGCTGCGCGCCTCGATCGCCATTCCGGGCCTGTTGCCGCCGGTCGTCGACGGCGGCGATCTGCTGGTCGACGGGGCGGTGTTCAACAACTTCCCCGTCAAGGAACTCAAGGCCTTCCACCGCGGCGTCAATCTGGGCTGCGACGTCACCCGGACCAACGCGATCAACGCGGAAGATTTCGTCGATCCGCCGGGGTTTTTCGGCTGGGCCTTCAAGCACGGTCTCAGCGATCCCCCGCCCATCGCCTCGCTTCTGATGCGCGCGGCGACCGTCGGCGCGATGGAGCATCATGCGAGCTTCCGCGAGGCGGCCGACCTTCTCGTCCTGCCCGATCTCGACCTCGACCTGAGGGAATGGCGGCGCTTCGACGACGCGGTCACAGCCGGCTACGAAGCCGCCGTGCGCATGCTGCAGGACCCGCCCTCAGGCGTCGCCGAGCGGCTGGCCGCAGCGAAGGTGCAGGGCTGAGCCAGAAAAGGTCCGACACCAGAAGCTTCTGAAGCGCTTGCGCCGCCCCCATCTTAATCTAAGGTTAATTTCGCGACGTTCGAAGGGGAGGGCGACGTGGCGAAGAATGAGGGACGGGTCGATCCATCAAACAAGATCAACTTCGAGGTCTTGTGGGTGTTTCTCATTTCAGTACTCATCCTGTCGGCGGCCGGCTTTGCAAGTCCTTTGCTCGCAATGATAGGCTTGGCCGACGGCGAAGTAATACAAATATTTGAAACTATTACCTTTTTCACAGGGTTTTTTCTGACAGCCATTTGGGCTTGGGTGCGCCACCTTGAGCGCAGCGCAATGGAAGAAGAAGAGGAGGAGACACCGAAAGGCGAGTCAAGAAACAGGTCAATGCATGACCTGAAGAATCTCAACGCCGCTTTGACATTCAGTGTCTATTTCATAGGCCTTGTTTTCTTTGCATCCTCTGGCATTCATTTCTTCGATATATATCAGGTTGACTTTTTCGCCAGCGGCTCTTCGCAAGATTGCGACCCCACATTCGGTCAGGTCGACCGTTTGATGTTAATGCTCACAGGCGTTCTGACAGCGCGCGCAGGTACACCGATCGTCAGCATCGCCAGTAATTACGCAATTACACAAGCCGACGGCGCAACAAAAGTAGCAGGCAAAATCAACGACTTGAAAGGCGCGGTCGAACAACTTTCGGACCCACGTGTACAGCGGCTGCGCCGGGAAGCTTGGTCAGTCATCGACGCATCCGAACTGAGGTCGATGTTGCGTCCATTGGACGAAGTTTACGATCTTATCGACTGCACGACATCGCAGCCTACCAGCCCGAGCCCAGGCGGCGACGCGGCCAGACCTACATGTCCAAAACTCGTGATCTTGTCGCGACCGGAGCACCTTTCGGACTTTGCGCGTCAGATAGCAGACTGCGAGCCCCTTCGTACCGCCGACGAAGCCATTGTGATCGATTCCAAGGAAACTGCACGCCAGCGAGCACCTCTATGGTTCGACGCGCGCAACCATGACGTCCGGACTCCCGAAAAAGCGAAAGAACTGGCTAACCTGTTGTTCGAGGGCCCTCGGTCTGACGCCCAATCGGGGTTCTGGAACCTCGCCGAGCCGCATCATGAGGTCATGAGCGCTCTGGCTCGCATTCGAGGAGCCTCGAATAGGTCGCCGTACGCCCTGGTAGTCGTTCGCCACACATCTGAGCGACCGGAGTTCACCGCGATAAGCGCCGCAGACGCCCTTTTTCATTTGGCGAGCAACCATGGCGACCGCAGTCAGGGCACATGCTAGGCGACGACTTATTCGCCTCTATGCGCCGCACCTCTCGTGCCTGACCCTCACCAGTCCGGGTGCGGATGGTAGGTCTGCTGGCCTTTCAGCGTCTCCTCGTCGACGTTTCCGAAGCCGGGAAGCCCGCCAGCGTCCTTCAGCATGCGCGCGGTGTGCAGCAGGTTCCAGCTCATATAGATCGCGTTTTTCTGGGTGAAGGCGTGCTCGGGCCCGCCGCTGCCCTCGTCGGCGTAGCTGGGGCCGGGACCGATATCGCCCAGCCAGCCGGTCTCGCACTGGGGCGGGACCATGAAGCCCATATGGCTCAGCGCGTGCAGCACGGTCATGCACACATGCTTCACGCCGTCCTCGTTGCCGGTGACGACACAGCCGCCGGTCTTGCCGTAAAAGCCGTACTGGCCCTTCTCGTTGGTCTCGCCGAAATGAGCATAGAGCCGTTCGAGGAGCTTGCGGCACTCGCTGCTCTCCTCGCCGATCCAGATCGGGGTGCCGATGACCACGATGTCGGCGGCTTTCACCCGCTCGTAAATTTTCGGCCAGTCGTCGCGGTCCCAGCCCGCCTCTGTCATGTCGGGCTGCACGCCCGGCGCCACCTCATGATCGACCAGGCGCACCGTCTCCACCCCGGCGCCGGCCGCGCGCATGATCTGGCGGCACACCTCCATCAGGGCGTCGGTGTTGGACTGGGCCGGGCTGCGCTTGAGCGTGCAGTTGAAGAAGATCGCGTTGAGATCGTCATAGCGGGCGGGCGGGGACTGCTTGTCGGCCATGGAGCGCTCCTTTTCGGGTTCGCCCGGCCTAACGCAGCCCGCCGCCGCCCGTTTCCTGTCTCTCAGGCCGCCACGTCCCAGGCGGGCGCCCATTCGGGATCGACCAGGCGGTGATTTTCCTTCTTGAGCGCGGAGATGCGGCGCGTCTCCTCGTCGGAGAGCTCGAAATCGAAAATCTCGATATTGCTCTGAAGGTGCTCGTTCGAGCTCGAACGCGGGATGGCGCAGACGCCGTCCTGCTCGATCAGCCATCTCAGCGCGATCTGGGCGGCGGACTTGCCGTGCGCCTCGCCGATCTCCTTCAGAACGTCGTGCTCGAACACCTCGCCCTGGGCGATCGGGGAGTACGCCGTCAGCGCCATGCCGTAGCCGCGCACCGCGTCCAGAACCGGCTGCTGGTCGAGGAAGGGGTGATATTCGACCTGATTGCACACGATCGGCGCGGTGGAGGTCGCGACCGCCTCGCCCAGCCAGGTCGTGGTGAAGTTCGACACGCCGATATGCCTGGTCAGCCCGCCTTCGCGCGCGGCGTTCATCGCCCCGATCGTCTCGGCCAGCGGCACGTCCTCGTTGGGCCAGTGAAGGAGCACCAGATCGACCGCGTCCACGCGCAGCTTTGACAGGCTCTCCTTCAGGCTCGTCTCCAGATCGCCCGGCGCGAACCGCTCGCGCCAGATCTTGGTGGTCAGGAAGATCTCCTCGCGCGAGACCCCGCTCTCCTCGATGGCCCGGCCGACTTCGTCCTCGTTTTCATAGGCCTGGGCGGTGTCGATATGCCGGTAACCGGCCTCGAGCGCGGCTTTGACGCCGTCATAGGCGTCCCCGTCCTTCAGCTTCCAGGTGCCGAAGCCGATCTTCGGGATGGCCGCGCCGTGCGCGTCGACGGTGGTGGTGGGCGACAGGGTCATGGAAATGCTCGCGTGCTGCGTCTCTGAAACGTTTCAGAGGCAACGCACGCGGTGCGGCGGCGGGTTCCGGCCCCGACCGCCGGTCGCGGAAAACCGCTCGTCGCCCAAGGTTGCTTATCCGGGGCCTGGGCCGGCTTCAGGCGCTCGATCCTGAGAGAGGTCCCGGCCCTCCCCCCGGATCAGGTCCGGGGTTCGGCCGGGAGTTCAGTCACCGGCTCGCGTTGAACAGCTCGCGGCCGATCAGCATGCGGCGGATTTCGCTGGTGCCTGCGCCGATCTCGTAGAGCTTGGCGTCACGCAGCAGGCGGCCCGTGGGGTATTCGTTGATATACCCGTTGCCGCCCAGGATCTGGATGGCGTCGAGGGCGCACTGGGTGGCGGCTTCGGCGGCGAACAGGATCGCGCCGGCCGCGTCGTGGCGGGTCGTCTTGCCGGTGTCGCAGGCCTGGGCCACCGCGTAGACATAGGCGCGGCTGGCGTTCATGCGCGTGTACATGTCCGCGATCTTGGCCTGGATCAGCTGGAACTCGCCGATCGACTGGCCGAACTGCTTGCGCTCGTGAACATAGGGCATGACCACGTCCATGCAGGCCTGCATGATCCCGATGGGACCGGCGGCCAGCACGGCGCGCTCATAGTCGAGCCCGCTCATCAGCACGCGCACGCCGCCGCCGACCGCGCCCAGGATATTCTCCTCGGGAACTTCGCAGTCTTCAAACACCAGCTCGCCGGTTTCAGAACCGCGCATGCCGAGCTTGTCGAGCTTCTGGGCGACGGAGAAGCCGGCCATGCCCTTCTCGATGAGGAAGGCGGTGATGCCCTTGGAGCCGGCGCTCGGATCGGTCTTGGCGTAAACCACCAGCGTATCCGCGCTCGGCCCGTTGGTGATCCACATCTTCGAACCGTTCAGGACGTAACGGTCGCCCTTCTTCTCGGCCTTGAGCTTCATGGACACGACGTCCGAGCCCGCGCCGGGCTCGGACATGGCCAGCGCGCCGATATGCTCGCCGCTGATCAGCTTGGGCAGGTATTTCTCGCGCTGGGCGTCAGTGCCGTTGATGCGGATCTGATTGACGCACAGGTTGGAGTGCGCGCCGTAGCTCAGGCCCACCGAGGCGCTCGCCCGGGAGATCTCCTCCATGGCGATGCAGTGCTCGAGATAACCCAGGCCCGTGCCGCCGAGTTCTTCCTCGACGGTGATGCCCAGAAGGCCGAGCTCGCCGAGTTGCGGCCAGAGATCGGCCGGGAACTCGTCTTTCTGGTCGATGTCGGCCGCGCGCGGCGCGATTTTGTCGGAGGCGAAGGAGCGCACGGTGTCGCGCAGCATCTCCGCCGTATCGCCGAGGGGAAACTCGAGCGTGGGGTACTGGTTCGAGATCATGGCGCGCGAGATACCACGCCCGCCGGACCGGTCAAGCCGGACGGGGCGGCTTACTTCTTGCCGCGGGTGAGATGGCCGACCACGAACCAGCCCGAGGCGACCGACAGAAGCACGCCGGAGCCGAAGGCGACCGGGCCGAGCCAGGAATAGTCGAAGCCGGCGGCCATGTAGGCGTCCAGATTGGAGACGATCTCCCAGGCGCCGAAGCCGATCAGGCCGACCCCGACCAGAAGGTTGGCGGTGTAGACCCAGTCCCCGCGGCCTTCCACGGCGGCGGGCGGCGCCTCGTCGGCGACATAGGTGGCCTCCGCCCCCGCCACGATGGCGGGTTCGAGTTCGGCCTCTTCCTCATAGGTCTCCGCGGCGTGCTCGTCGTGCTCGCCGTGGTCGGGCCCTTCGCTTTCGCCCGACAGGCCGTCGGCCGGCGCGGGCGCCTCGGCGGGGTGCGGCGGGGCGGTTTCGGTCTTGCCGATCGGGCCGACCGCCACGGACGCATAGACCGGACCAGGCGCAGGCGCAGGCTTCGCCGGAGAGCCCGGCGCGCCGGGGCCTTCAGCCTCGGCGGGGATTTCGGTTTCGGCGGCCGGTTCGGTCTCGGCGCTCTCGGCAGGCGCTTCGGCTTCGGGCTCCGGTTCCGGATCAGCTTCAGGCTCGGCGCTCTCGACCGGCTCAGAGGCCGAAGCGGTGACGGGGGCGGTGACGGGGGCGGGAGCGGGCTCGACCTCGGCGTCATAGTCCCAGCCGATCACCTCGACGTCCAGGAAGCTGTAGCCCAGCTGCACGCCGGACAGATCGGCGCGGGGTCCGGCTTCCGGGGCGGCGGCGGGTTCGGGCTGGGGGCCTTCGGCGTCGGGCGCGCGCTGAGGCGCGTTCACCCCGGCGACGGAAACCGACCGGGCGATCTCGCCGGCCATCCGGCTCATCACCGACGCGATCGCGGCGTCCTGGGCAGCCTTGACCGCGCCGGCGTCGGCGACGGGTTCGGGCTGGACGTCAGATTCCTGCGCAGGCTCGGGCTGCACGTCCGCTTCGGCCGTTTCAGCCTCGGTTTCGGCTTCGGGCGCAGGCTCGGGATCGACCGCCTCGGCGGCGTCGTCGGCCACCGGCTCGGCGGGCGCTTCGGGATCGGCGTCGGCGGCGACCGGCTCGGCGTCAGACTCGGGCGCAGTCGCGATTTCAGGCTCGGCCTCGGGCTCCTCGAAAGACAGGTCGACGTCGATCAGCGGGCCCAGCGCGGGCTCTTCGGCCTGCGTGTCTTCAGTCTGCGCTTCTTCGAGCGGCGTCTCTTCAGGCTCGGGCGCCTGCGGCGCAGGTTCGGGCTGAGGCGCGGGCGCGGCTTCGGCGGGCGCGGCCCCCAGCGCCTGCAGATAAAGCGCCTTCTCGGCGGCACGGCGCTTTTGGAGGCGCTCGGAGGTGACCGAGCGGCCGTCCTTCTGAACGCGCACCCAGGTTTCCAGCGCGGCGGCGGCGGCCTCGTGCCGGCCGGATCTGGCCAGGCGCGCCACGTCTGAAACCTTGAAGGCGTTCACTCCGACCGAGGCGGCGAAGCTCACCAGCGCGTCGCGCATCGCGCCGGGCATGTCCTCGCCCAGCGCCGCGTGCACGGCCGTCTCAGCCTGGAGCACGTCGTAGATAAGAAGGAGCTCGGCGTCCTCGGGCTTGACCGTCACGCCGGGCTTGGCCGCGGCGGTATGGCCGTAGCCGACCACCCAGCGCTTGCCGCGGCGCACGGCCTCGCCATGGAAGGGCTCGTAGGCCTTGATCAGTTCGCGCGCGGCGCGCGTGGATTTCAAACGCGGTTTCATCGCTGTCCCGTTCCGAAACGGCCGGCCTCTAGGTCAGGCCCGGCGATGCAAGCGCGAGGCCGTCACTCCGCGGCGGGGCGAACCACGTCCACGGAGTTCACCGCCGTGAAGGGCGCGAAGAAGCCCGCCCCCGCGCCGCCGCCGATCAGCCAGATCTCGCCTTCGAGCGCGGCGGCCGCCGCTTCGGTGCGCGGATTGACCATGGCGGGCTTATCCGTCCAGGCGCCGTCGACCAGGGCCAGATGATCGGCCAGCGTGCGGCGCAGATCCGCGCTGCGCCCGCCGAAAATGTGGATCGCGCCGTCGATCACAGCGGCGGCGTGCCCGGCGCGCGGCGCGGGCAGATCGGGGCCGCGACGCCAGGCACCGGCTTCAGGATCGTAAACGTCGACCCGGGCGCTGGCCGCGCCCTCGGACGCGCCGCCGATCAGCCAGAACTCGCCGTCATGGGCCACCGCCGCAGCGCCGCGGCGCGCGGTCTCCGCCGGTGCGGGCAAGGCGCTCCAGCTCTGACCTTCGGGGTCGAACACGAACATGCCCGCCGCGCCGTCCTCGCCGCCCAGCGCGTAGAGCCGGTCGTCATGGCTTAGAAGCGCGAAACTCGCCTTGGGGCCGGGCAGCGCCGGCTCGCTCTGCCAGGCGCCCGCGTTCGGATCGAACGACCAGACCTGATCGGACGGCGCAGACCCGCCGCCTGCGGCGTAGCCGCCCGCGACCCAGATCCGGCCGCCCGCCGCAGTCATGCCGAAGCGTTCCAGGCCCACCGGCAGAGGTTCGCCAAGCCGCCAGATGCGGGCTTCGGGATCATAGACCTCGACCTCGGCGCGCGGATCGACCAGGCCCGACCCGCCTGCGGCGTAGATCCGGCCGTCGAGGACGGCTGCGGAGAGGCCGGAACGCGCCTGGGCCAGTTCCGGCCCGGTCCGCCAGGGTCCGCTGATCGTGTAGCCGGACGCGGCGGGGAGAACCTCGTCCTGCGCAGACGCCGCGCCCGCGCCGAAAACCGTCGCGGTCAGCGCGCCAGCGATGATCGTGGTGATGACCCGCATGCTCGATCCTCTTTGCTCAGGCCCCTCGCCTGTCAGAAAGCATCCCGATTAAAGCAGAACAAGGGCGCCGAGTCCGAGAAAGACGAAGAATCCCACCACGTCGGTGACAGTCGTCACGAAGACCGAGCTGGCCACCGCCGGGTCCGCGCCCATGCGCCGAAGGCCCAGCGGCACGAGGATTCCAGCCAGCCCCGCGCAGGCCAGCGTGATCACCATCGACACCGCGATGACCCAGCCCAGATTCCAGTCCTGGAACCACAGCGCGGCCACCACGCCCATCACGATCGCGAAGATGACGCCGTTCAGCGTGCCCGCTGCAAGCTCGCGGATCACCACCCGCATGGAGTTCGACATGGTTAGGTCCCGCGAGGCGATCGCGCGCACCGCGACAGCCAGCGACTGGGTGCCGGCGTTGCCGCCCATCGAGGCGACGATCGGCATCAGCACGGCGAGCGCGACGAGCTGGGCGATGGCCTCGTCGAAAAGCGCGATCACCGCCGAGGCGACGACCGCCGTGCCCAGATTGACCAGGAGCCAGGGCGCGCGCGCCTTCACAGACGTCCAGACCGTGTCGGCCTGACCGGCCTCGTTCACGCCGGCGAGCGCGAGCATGTCTTCCTTGTTCTCTTCCTGGATGACGTCGACCATGTCGTCGACGGTCAGCATCCCGGCGAGCCTGCCGGCGTCGTCGACCACAGGCGCGCTGATCAGGTGGTATTTTTCGAAGACGTAGGCGGCGTCCTCCTGATCGTCCTCGGGGCGGATGATGATCTTGGTGGGGACCATGATCTCGGCGAGCGGCGTTTCGCGCTGCGAGCGCATCAGCCGGCTGACCGGCACCGCGCCGATCGGCCGGAACTGCTCGTCGACGATGAACACCTCGAAGAACAGGTCTGGCAGCTCCTCGCCGGTGTTGCGCATATGGTCGATCGTGTGACCCACCGTCCAGAACAGCGGCGCGGCGACGAACTCGCGCTGCATCAGGCGGCCGGCGGTCTCCTCCTCGAAGGCGAGCGAGGATTCCAGGTATTGCCGGTCCTCGTCGGAGACCGCGGCGAGCACCGCGGCGCGCTTTTCCTCGTCGAGCTCCTCGACGACCAGCGTCTTGTCGTCTGAATCAAGCTCGGTCAGCGCCTCGGCGATATGGCCGGGCTCGAGCGCGTCGACGACGTCGCTGCGCGTGTCGAACGCCAGTTCGGACAGCACTTCGCCCGAGAACACGTCCGGCGCCATTTCCGCCAGCGCCTGCTGCTGCTCCCGGGTCAGCTGCTCGATCGCGTCGGCGATGTCGGCTGGGTGCATGTCCTCGAACAGCCCGCGCACGCCGGCGGGATCTTCGGCTCGAATCGCCTCGCCTACGGCGACGACGAGCTCGTACTCGGCGTCCGGATCGGCGGCTTTTTCCGCAGGGTCTTCGTAAAGGCCGGGCTCAGCCATGGGTCACCGTCCGAAACGCTCGAAAAACAACGCGGCCACGAGCATAGCGCGGCGCGGGGCGAAAGCGAGGCGGAGCGCGCAGACGCGCCCCCGGATTTCCGTCAGGGTCCATAAACGCGAAAAGCCCGCCCCGCGTTTCGGCGGGACGGGCTTTGGCGTACCTATGGTGCGGCCGAGAAGATTTGAACTTCCACGGGTTTTACCCCACAGCGACCTCAACGCTGCGCGTCTACCAATTCCGCCACGGCCGCGAAAGAGGAGGCAGGCTGGTACCAAGTCCCATGGGCTTTGTGAAGCCCTGATCTGCCGCCCATGCGCAGCGGACCGTCAGGCCGCCCAGTAATCGTGCACGTCGCAGGCTTCGGTGATCGACACCGCGACCCGATCGCCCTGGATCACGATCTCGCCGCGCGCGATCGGATGGTTGTTGGCCAGGATCCAGACCTCGTCATGCTCGGCGGCGTCGAGCGGAATCACCGCGCCGCGTCCCATGCGCAGGAACTGGTGGATCGGCAGTTGGGAGCGGCCGAGAAGCACGCTGATTTCGACCTGTACGGCGCCGAGCTGGCTCATGGACCCGATTAAACCCTCGAAGGCTGACACGCGGCGCTTGCCAGGCCGCGTTTCCGTCACGATGTTCCGCTCCGATTTCCAACCCGTTAAGGACCTGTTTTCCATGTCCGAGCATGCACAGCAGCTTCCGCCCGCCGGATGGGCCGTTTCGGCCGCCCGCGTTCCCTACCCCGAGGCGGTCGCTTTCATGGAAGCGCGCGCCGAACAGATCGCCCGCGGCGAAGCGGGCGAACTCGTCTGGCTGCTCGAACACGACCCGCTCTACACCGCAGGCACGAGCGCGCAGGAGACCGACCTGCGCGATCCGGGGCGGTTTCCCGTGTTCAAGACCGGCCGCGGCGGGGAGTACACCTATCACGGGCCGGGACAGCGGGTGGCCTATGTGATGCTCGATCTGACCAGACGCGGCCGCGACGCGCGCAAATTCGTCCGCGATCTGGAAGACTGGATCATCGGCGCGCTCGGCCGCTTCAATGTCGAGGGCGAGCGGCGCTGCGGCCGGGTCGGGGTGTGGGTGGACCGCACGCAGCCTGGAGGGATGGAGCGCGAGGACAAGATCGCCGCGATCGGGATCAGGCTGCGCCGATGGGTCAGCTTTCACGGGATCGCGCTCAACGTCGAACCCGATCTTTCCCATTTCGGCGGCATCACGCCCTGCGGCATCACCGATCCGCGCTACGGGGTGACCAGCCTGGTCGACCTGGGGCTTCCCGTGACCATGGAGGACGCCGACGACGCGCTGAAACAGAGCTTTCAGGCCGTGTTCGGCCCGGTGAAGGACGTCGCCGCGCCGTATTGACCACCGGGCGCAGGCTTAAGCATGCGCACAATTGCGACGTGGCCAGCTGGTTCTCCCTCCCTCCCCTCGAGGGGAGGGTCGGGGTGGGGTGGAGCCGCGCGCAACACGGATTGAAAGGACGCGCCCCCACCCCGGCCCTCCTCCGAGGGGGAGGGAGGGCTGAGATTAGACATCTCCGCTAAACAGAAGCGGAATCGACAAGCTGGAAAGGACTCAGATCAGCGCACCGCTTGCGGCCGGCTCGGCAGGCGGCGGAGCCGCCAGGCGAAGAGCGCGATGACGATCCAGAACGCCCACATCGAGGGCCAGGCGCCGGCGGAATATATCTCGCCCATCAGCTCGGGACTCGTCTGCAGGCGCTCCTGATAGGCCTGCTGCAGCGCCATGTCGGACGCGGCCGCCTGCACGGCGACCGGATCGCTCACGTCCACGCCGCGCTGCTCCATGAACCTCAGAAAATCCGGATAGAGCGCGGCCGTGATCGCGATGAAGGAGGCGACCGCCTTCGCCATTGCAGCCGAGCCTGCGGCCAGCACCGCCGCGCCGCCGCCCCGGCCTGCGTCGCGCGCGCGATTGATGAAGGCGCTGACGACGAAGAACATCACCAGAAGCCAGGTCAGAAGCCCGCCCACGGGCAATAGCGTCAGACGCACCGCGTCGATCGCCGCGATGATCCCCAGCGCGAGCAGAAAGGTGTCGGCGTCCGCCCGGCGGTTGGGCCAGAAGGCCGCGCCGGGATCGAATCCGGCCATGAGCTCGGTCTCCGTGGCTTCGAAAGAAAACGCGCGCGCCGGTATGATACGGCGCGCGCGTCGCGGCAAGCGTAACCGGGCCGGTTATTGCGGCGCCGGGCCGTACTTGTTCTCGCCGGCTTCGCTCTTCAGGAACGCGTTCAGGCCGAAGGCGAAGATCGCCGAGACGACCGCGTTCGCGATCGCGGTCGGCAGTGCGGTCTCGCGCGCGATCTCCTGGCTCATGGCCATGATCTCGGAGAAGTTGGTCGAGCCCTGCATGGCCGACATGTCGATCCCCGACATCAGGATCACCGCCTGGCCGACCGCGTAGTTCGCGATCATCCAGACGATCACGACCAGCACGGTCCACCAGCCCGACATGCCGCCCTGATGGAAGCGTTTGATCCAGAGCGCGACCCAGCAATAGGCCACGACGATCCCTAGGAGCGTCGTGATCCCGGTCGCCGCCGCCATGCTCATGAAGAGCGGGATGATCCCGCTGACGAAGCCGATCACGATCAGGATGATCGCGCCGGTGGCGAAGCCGCCCTTGGAGATGCGTCCGTTCGGGACGAAAAGCGCGTGTGCGATGCTCATGGGTGTTTCCCCTAGCCCTTGGTGGTGTCTTCAGCCGCCGGTGCGGCGGGTGCGGCGGCGCCTTCGATGACCGGCGCCGGTCCGTACTGGTTGGCGCCCGGATCGCCCTTCAGCACGCCGACCCAGATCGTGTAGGCGACCCAGACCAGAAAGCCGAGCGTCAGGACGAGGAACCCGCCGCCGCTGGCCGAGACCATGGCGATGATGTCCTGGTCGGACGGCTCGGCGCCGCCGGCGCTGTTCAGGATCAGGTTGAACAGGGCGCCGCCGATCATCACCAGCGCGATGATGAACAGAAGGATGTTGAGCGCCCACGGGACCGCGTGCAGCCAGGCGGTCTTGCCCGCGTCGTGCAGCCGCTTGCCGTAGACCGCGATACCGACCCAGATCAGGCCCAGAGAAATGATGAAACCCAGAAAGGGAATGAAGCCGGCGACGATGTTGCCGACCACGATGATCAGCACGCCGATCCAGAATTCCCGCTGACCGATCCGTCCGTTCGGATCGAAGAGCACCTTCGTCCAGTCCATGCGCGTCTCCTCCCAGCGCGACTCATAACGTTCGAGAGGGTCGGGGCGCCTGACGGCAGTGTCAAATGAAGGCTTGGAAAATTTGACCCTCGTCAGGGTGCGGGATCAGCCGCCGCTCCGCGCGGATCGGGGCCGAACCGGTTCGCGCCCGCCTCGCCCTCGAGTGCGAAGAAGATGAGAAGGATAAGCCCGCCGATGACGGGAATGAGCATGATCAGGAGCAGCCAGGCGGTCATGCCCCGGTCGTGCAGGCGCCGCGCGCCCACGGCCAGGTTGGGCAGCAGGTTGGCCAGCGCGAACAGACCCGTCAGCAGATCTTCCGCGCCGATCGCCTGACCGACGAGCGCGCAGGCCGCGAGGCCCAGAATGTAATAGAGGAACCACCACCAGTATTCGGCCCGGCCGGCCCGGCCGTTGAAATCGGCGTACTTGCCGTAGACCGTCTTGATCGCCTCGCCGAAGCCCATGGCGCGTCTCCCGTCCCGATTCCCTTGTCCTGAGCGTGACCGCCATGCGGCGCCTCAGTCAATCGCCTCTATTCGAACTCGATCAGCAGTTCGTCGGCGGCCACGCTCGCGCCGGGTTCGCAGGCGATGGTCTTGATCACCCCGTCCTTCTCCGCGCGCAGCACGTTCTCCATTTTCATCGCCTCGACGGTGACGAGCGGCTCTCCGGTCTTCACCTCCTGGCCGACCTCGACAGCGACGGAGACGACAAGGCCCGGCATCGGGCTGACCACCAGCTTGGCGGTGTCCACCGGCTCCTTTTCGGGCAGGCGGGCGTGCAGCTCGGCGGCGCGCGGCGTGCAGACCAGCACCGTCGCAGCGAACCCGCGATGGCGCAGCACATAGCCCTCGCGCCGGTCGGAAAGCTCGAGCGCGAAGTCCTCCTCGCCGAGCCGACCCTCGAACAGGTGCGCGCCGGGCTTCCATTCGGTGAGCAGTCGCTGCTTTTCGGCGTAGAGCGCCGGCGCCCAGATCTCAGCCCCGCCCTCGCCGTCCTGCACGAGGCGGATTTCGACGGGGAAGATCTGCCCGTCCAGGATCACCACGAACTCGTGGGTGGCGCCCGGCGCAGGCGCGGCGTCCAGCCGGCCCGTCACGCGAGCGGCGCGCTCGGTGAAGACGGTGTGCACATAAGCCGCCGCAGCCGTCATCCAGCGCAGCTGGTGCTCGGTCGGCGTGGTCCCGGTGAAGCCTTCGGGGAAATGCTCGTCGATATAGCCGGTATGGATGCGCCCGGCGCGGAAGTCCGGCTCGTCGAGCACGGCTGACAGGAAGGGCTTGTTGGACTGCAGCCCCTCGACATGCAGCCGGTCGAGGCTCATCGCCAGCGCCTCGATCGCCGCCTCGCGGTCCTTTCCGTAGCCGATCACCTTGGCGATCATCGGATCGTAGAACAACGAGATCTCGTCGCCCTCGCGGACGCCGGAATCGATGCGCAGGCTTCCCGGCCCGATCGGGCCCTCGGCGGGCTCGGTGTAGCGGCGCAGCCGGCCGATCGAGGGCAGGAAGCCGCGATACGGGTCCTCGGCGTAGAGCCGCGCTTCCACCGCCCAGCCCTTGATGCGCATGTCGGACTGCCGGTAGGCGAGCTTCTCGCCCGCCGCGACGCGGATCATCTGCTCCACCAGATCGATGTCGTGGGTGAGCTCGGTGACCGGGTGCTCGACCTGCAGCCGGGTGTTCATCTCGAGAAAATAGAAATTCCGTTCGGGGTCGACGATGAATTCCACCGTGCCGGCGCTGTCGTAATCGACCGCCTTGGCGAGCGCGACGGCCTGCTCGCCCATCTTCTTGCGGGTCTTCTCGTCAAGGAAGGGCGACGGCGCCTCTTCGAGCACCTTCTGGTTCCGGCGCTGCACCGAGCATTCGCGCTCGTTGAGATGGACGACGTTTCCGTGCTTGTCGCCGAGCACCTGGATCTCGATATGGCGCGGCCGCTCGACGAATTTCTCGATCAGGATGCGGTCGTCGCCGAAGCTCGATTTGGCTTCGTTGCGCGCCGCCTTGAACCCGTCGCGGACCTCCGCCTCGGAGCGGGCGATGCGCATGCCCTTGCCGCCCCCGCCGGCGGACGCCTTGATCATCACCGGATAGCCGATATCGGAGGCGACCTCGACGGCCTGCTGGTCGTCCTCGATCTCGCCCTTGAAGCCGGGGACCGTGTTCACGCCGGCTTCGGCGGCGAGCTTTTTCGATTCAAGCTTGTCGCCCATCGCTGCGATGGCGTGCGGGTTCGGCCCGATCCAGGCGATCTTCTTTTTCGCCAGCGCCTCGGGGAATTTCGCGTTCTCGCTGAGAAAGCCGAAGCCGGGATGCACCGCGTCCGCGCCGGTGTCCACGCAGGCCTGAATGATGCGGTCCATCTGCAGATAGGACTGCCCCGGCGCGGGCGGGCCGATGAACACCGCCTCGTCGGCCATCTCGACCGCCGGCGTGTCCGCGTCCGCTTCGGAGTAGACCGCCACGGTGGGGATGCCCATGCGCTTGCAGGTCTTGATGACCCGGACGGCGATCTCGCCGCGGTTGGCGATCAGGATTTTCTTGAACATCGGCGCGGCGAGCCCCCGGGTAATCGTGAGCGGAAAACACGTGTACTGAACTGGGCGACGGGTTTAGCCCGCGCCTCGCACCGGCTGCAAGCGGGCGGACTGGTTCAGCGTTTACGTCTGTCGAACAGCTCGGGCTCGGTGCGGCCTTCCAGCCAGTCCATCTCCACGCTGCGCATGCGCGAGAGCACCGAGATCAGGAACACCGTCGACCAGCCCAGCAGGAGAAAGCCGTTCGCGCTCTCGATCGCCGCGACGATGCGCCAGCGGCTTTCGATGACCACCTCCCCGTATCCCACCGTGGTGAAGGTCGAGGTGGAGAAATAGAGCGCCTCCTCGAAGGTCTGGAACTCCCCCAGCCAGAGATAGACCACCGCATAGAGCCAGATCTGGATCATGTGGGTGAAGAACAGTCCCAGCGCGACGAACAGAATCACCCCGCCCTGCTGGAGTACGTAGGCGAGCGAGACGATACGTTTCGCCCGCGCCTTCATGATCCAGATGAGCACCGCCGTGCCGACGATCTGAACGACGACGGTCAGGGCGACCAGCGCGGTGGCGAGCAAAAGCGGTGCGGCGAGCATCTGGAAATCCCGAAACGGCGTGATGCGGCGCGATGCTAGCCTCGGCGAGGCTCCGGCGCCATGCTCGCCGAGACCGGACGGGCCGCAGAGCCCGCAAGGCGAGGAGGAAAGCCATGCCAGGGATCACCGTCAGGCCTGCAGGCGCCGCACTGGGCGCCGAAGTCACGGGCGTCGATCTGACCGCGCCGCTGGATACCGAAACCGTCGCCCGTCTCAGGGGCGCCTGGCTGGATCATCTGGTGCTGGCCTTTCCCGACCAGAAAATGAGCCTCGATGATCTCGAACGCTTCACGCGGTGCTTCGGCGAGTTCGGCGAGGATCCCTTCATCACGCCCATGCCCGATCGCCCGCACGTCATCGAGGTGCGGCGCGAGGCCGATGAGAAGGCCAGCGTCTTCGCTGCGGCCTGGCATTCTGACTGGAGCTTTCAGGAAACCCCGCCCGCGGGCACGGTGCTTTTCGGAAAGGTGATCCCGCCGGTCGGCGGCGACACGCTGTTCTGCAACATGTACGCGGCCTATGACGCCCTGCCCGACGCCACGAAGGCCCGGATCGAGGGGCTGAAGGCGGTCCATTCCGCCGGGCTCGCCTATGCGCCCGACGGGGTTTACGGCGAGAACGACGGGCCGGACCGGTCGATGACCATCCGCCCCGATCCGCGTGCGCACGAAACCCGCGCCCACCCGATCGTGAAGACCCACCCCGAAACGGGCCGCAAGGCGCTGTTCGTCAATCCCGGCTATGTTCGGACGGTCGAGGGGCTCTCAGACGAGGAGGCCTTCTTCCTGCTGGTGGAGCTCTACGAGGCCTGCCATGCGGAGACGAACGTCTACCGCCATAAGTGGCGCTCCGACATGCTGGTGATGTGGGACAATCGCTGCACCCAGCACATGGCCACGGGCGGCTATGACGGCCACGCCCGGCTTCTGCACAGAACGACCATCGCGGGCCCCTAGGCGCCTGTGGGTAGCGTCGCAGAACTTTGTTTACCCTGACTGCGGGGAGCGCCGGATCGCGCCGCCTCCTCGCGTATACTTTTCGAACCCCCGGTCGAAGGGCGCGGATTCGAAAAGGGCGTGATCATGAAACGTGCGATGAGGCTCGGCGCGCTCGCGCTCGCCGGCGCGATGATCCTTGCTGGCTGCGACGGCGGATCACCCGACGCAGCGCCTCCCCCGCCCGCGGGTACGGCCTCGCCGACAGGTCCGTTCGCCACCGCCCAGGGCACGGCGCAGTTTCTGACCCAGGCGAGCTTCGGACCAACACCGTCCGACATCGACCGGTACGAGGGCCGGTCGGCGTCCGAATGGTTCGAAAACCAGCTCGTGCTTCAACCGACCTATCTCAGCGCGCAATTCGACCGGCACATGGATCTCGTCATCGACGGCGGGTATTCGGGCTTCAGGGTCGCCTCGCCGACCATCCTGTTCTGGAAGAACGCGGTGGGCGCGCCTGATCAGCTGCGCCAGCGCATGGCCTTCGCCCTGTCGCAGATCCTGGTGGTCTCGGCGAGCAGCGGGCAGCTGCGCAATAATCCCGAAGGGATGGTCTACTACCAGGACCTTCTGATCGAGCACGCTTTCGGCAATTACCGCGAGCTTCTCGAAGACGTCACCTACTCCCCCGCCATGGGGTATTACCTGACCTATATCGGCTCGAAGAAGGCCGATCCGGACACCGGCCGCATGCCGGACGAGAACTACGCCCGCGAGCTTCTCCAGCTCTTCACGATCGGGGTGGTCGACACCGACATGCAGGGCCGGGTGCTGACCGACGGGGCGGGCCGTCCGCGCGAGCTTTACGGCAACGAGGATATCGAGGGCCTCGCCAGGGTCTTCACAGGCTTCGAATTCTCCGGAGACCGCTCGACCCCGGAAGGCCGCCGCGCCGCCTGGCGCCGCCCGCTGGAGATCGACCCCCGCGACCATTCAGAGGTCGCCAAGACCTTCTTGGGCTACACGATCCCCGCAGGCACGAGCGGCGAGGCCAGCGTGGACATGGCGCTCGACCACATCATGGCTCAGCCCACCCTGCCGCCCTTCATCGCGCGCCAGCTGATCCAGCGCTTCGTCACCAGCGCCCCCTCGCCCGACTATGTCGGACGCGTCGCGCGCGCCTTCGACGAAGGCCGCTACCAGTTGCCCAACATGGTCACGGTCGGCGACGGCCGGCGGGGCGACCTCGCCGCCACCATCGCGGCGGTGCTGTTCGACGAGGAAGCCACCGACGTCGAAGCCTCCCGCGCCGATCCGCGCTTTGGAAAGATCCGCGAGCCGATCCTGCGGCTCGTGCACTGGGCGCGCGCCTTCGGCGTGGACGCGAACGACACCGAATGGGTGTTCGACATCTACGACACCCGATCGAGCGACAATCTCGCGCAGAACCCCTATCAGTCGCCGTCGGTCTTCAACTTCTACCGCCCCGGCTATATCGCGCCGGGCACCGAGACCGGCGCGGCCGACATGACCGTGCCGGAGCTGCAGCTGTTCACCACCGCGACCGCGCCGGGCTACGTCAACTTCCTCGACAACTTCGTGCTCGCCGATCCCAACGAGCGCGACGCGTCGCGGATCGCCGACAAGCTCTCGAACCTGCGCGTGAACCTGTCCGCGGGTCCCGGCGTGAACGCCTGGGTCGCCGATTACGCTCAGGAGATCGCGCTGGCCGGCGAGCCCGAGGCGCTGCTCGACCGGCTCGATCTGATCCTCACCGGCGGAACGCTCAGCGCCGAAACCCGCGCCATCGTGCGCGAACATCTCGAAGCGGACGCCGCCTCCGGCGACACCAGCGCCGAAGCCGTGCGCGACCGGGTGCAGTTCGCGGTTCTGATGATCATGACCTCCCCCGACTTCCTGGTGCAGCGATGAGGCGCGCGATGACCGATCCCACCCGACGGACCCTGCTCGCCGGGCTCGGCGCCGGCGCGGCGCTGCTGCCGAGCTTTGCGGGCGTCCGCGCCGAGGCCGCCCAGGTCGGCGGCTACAAGGCGCTGGTCTGCGTGTTCCTGTTCGGCGGGATGGACGGGCACGACGTGCTCATCCCCTACGACCAGCCGAGCTATGACAGCTTCGCGAACCTGCGCTCGGCCATCGCGCCGGAGGCGACACGAGGCCGGTCGGTGCTGCTGCCGCTCGCGCCGCGCAACGGCGCACAGTTCGGCGCCCGGCAGTTCGCGCTGCCCCCGGAACTGGGCGGGATCAAGCAGATGTTCGACACCGGCCGGGCCAGCGTGGTCGCAAACGTCGGCCCGCTCGTCAGGCCCACCGACCGCCGCCAGTATCAGGACCGGGCGGTCGATCTGCCCCCGCGCCTGTTCTCGCACAACGACCAGCAATCGGTCTGGCAGGCGAACGCGCCCGAGGGCGCGCGCTTCGGCTGGGGCGGGCTGTTCGCCGACGCCGCCCTCGCCTCGGGCGCCAATCCGGGCGCGAACGCCTTCACCACGGTCAGCACGAGCGGGGATTCGCTATTTCTGACAGGCGAACGCACCGCGCCGTTCAATCTGGGCAGCCGCGGGCCCACCCAGATCCGCGAACTGCGCGACGCCGAGCGCCGCCGCGACCGCAGCGATGCGAACGAACAGGCCTATCAGCGCCTGCGCCGGCATTTCTCTGCGGCGGACTATCGGGGGAACAATCTGATCGCGCGCGACGTGGCGGCGATCATGGGCACATCGCTTGAAAGCAACGAAGCCTTCCTCGAAGCGGTCGCCCAGCCGCCCGTTCTGGGGACCGACTTCCCGGCCTCGCGCCTGGGCGGCCAGCTGCGCGTGATCGCCGAGACGATCGCGATCCGTGCGCGCCTCGGCGTGGGCCGCCAGGTCTTCTTCGCGGCCACGGGCGGCTACGACACCCATTCAAACCAGGTCCAGTCCATGCCGGCGCTTCTGGCCGAGCTCGACGCCGCGATCACCGCCTTCCAGTCCTCGATGGAGTATCTGGGCGCGGACCGGGACGTGACGCTGTTCACCGGATCGGACTTCGGGCGCACCTTCGCGATCAACGGCGACGGCACCGACCACGGCTGGGGCGGCCATCACTTCGTCGTCGGCGGCGCGGTGAACGGCGGGAACATCTTCGGCGATCCGCCCCCGCCGGGCTTCGACCACGCCTGGGACGCAGGCCGCGGCCGGCTCATCCCCGGGCTCAGCGTGGATCAGTACGCCGCTTCGCTGGGAAGCTGGTTCGGCCTGTCCGGCCCGGAACTCGAAGCGGCCCTGCCGAACCTTCGAAACTTCGACGCTCCGCCGCCGATCATGGTCTGAACGAAAAAGCGCGCCGGCCCGGGGGCCGGCGCGCCTGGTTCATCGTCAGCCGTGAGCCTTACTCGGCCGGCTTGACGAATTTCAGCGTCATGCGGTCGCTTTCGCCGATCGACTGGGGCGGATCGACGTCTTCGCCTTCGCTGTCGCCGGCGTTGGACGGCGCCATGGCCCACACGCCGCTCTCGTGATCGGCGGTGTCGGCGGGATTGGCGTTGATCTCCGAGCTGGCTTCAAGAGTGAAGCCGGCGGCCTCGAACGCCGCGACGATGTCGGACTGTTTGACGTAACCGCGGGAGCCGGTGGTCATTTCCGCGTCCATGTCTTCGGGCGCGCGATGTTGGACCACGCCGACCACGCCTCCCGGCTTGAGGAAGTCGTAGACGTCCGCGAGCGCGGTCTGCAGATAGTCGGTCTCGAACTTCGTCATATGGTGCAGCGCGCGTACAAACAGCACCGCGTCGGCCTGACCGTTCTGGCTGTCGGGGATCGAACCGAGCATGTAGGCGTCGATGTCCTCTGCCGAGATCGGGCCGAACTCGGCGAGCGCGGCCGGCGCGGTTTCAGGCCATGTTCCGTATTCGGACGCCCGCTCCTCGGTCCATCGTTCGCCAAACATCTCTTCCCACTGGTCGAGCGAATAGTTCAGCGCGATATAGCGGCCTTCCTCGGCGACGTAGGGGATAAGAACCCGAGCGTACCAGCCGCCGCCGGGCAGCGCTTCAGCCACGGTGTCGCCGGGCTCGATACCGAAGAATTCGAGCGTCTCGGCGGGGTTGCGGAACTGATCGCGCGCGCGGTCGCTGTCGCGGCGGGTGTCGGCGAGCACGGCGGCGAGCGGGTCTTCGCCCTCGCCGGCCATGGCGGTCTCCCCGCCCATGTCCGACGCCCCGTCTTCCATCGCTTCGTCTTCCATGCCGCCGGCGTCCATGCCGCCGGCGTCTTCGCCCGCGTCCATGGTTTCGGTTTCGGCAGAGGTGGTCTCGTCGACGGCGTCCTCGCCCTCAGGCGCGCCGCAGGCGGCGAGCAGCAGGGCTGCGAGCGCAGTGGTGCTGAGCAGGTGTTTCATGGGGTCCTCCCGGATGAATGGCGTCCGGGACCATGTTCTAGCCCAAGCGAAGCGGTTTCGCCCGCCTTTTCGGCAAAAAATTTCGTGATCAGACCACGCGCGGCGCGAGATCGAGCACGCCGGCGAGCTGTTCGAACCGGTGCCGCGCACGCTCGACCACCAGCGCCTCGGCGCCCGACGTCACCCGCAGGACGAGCTCGTCCTTCGTGCGCTCGAGCCTGAACGCGTCGAGCACCTTCGCCGAGCGCCCCGACAGCGCCGCGCCGAGCCGCAGCGCGAGCCCCAGACGCAGGGCTGCGTCTTCCTGGGACTCGTCGAGCAGGCGGCGCGAGGGACAGTCCTCGCCGCGCTGTTTCTTGCCGGCGTAGCGGTGGTGGATCGCCAGCGCCAGAAAGGCCCGCTCGCGATGCGTCGCGCCGCCGAACGGGGCGAACAGCGTCTGAGTGCAGCTGAGATCGGCGCGGTGATCGGGATGCATGCGCGCGCCCATGTCCGCGAGCCGGGCGGCGGCCTGGCGCAGGGTGCGGTCGCGCGCATCCGAAAACACCGCCGGCGCGGTCTCGAAGGCCGGCGCGATCCAGTCGCCCAGAAGCCGCCCGAAGGCGGGCTCGGGCGCAGCGTTGCGCGCCAGCGCTTCGGCGCCGGACAACAACGGATCGCCCTCGGTCACGAGGCTGAGATCCTTTGCGCAAACAACGCCCTCCCGAAGCCCGTTCGCGCTGAACACGACCTTGGTGAACCCGCCTCGCCGAATGATCCGGCGCAAAAGCAGCGCAGCGTAGGGAAGCATCGCGGCGCGCTTGGAGGACACGCCGGGCACGCTCGCGAGCGAGGTCTCGCTCTGGCTGACGGCGAACTCGCTGGTGCGGGTGACCTGCTCGGCGCTCAGCTCGAACTGGTGCAAGAGGCGCAGAGGGTAATCGTTCAGCGCCATGGCGAGCTGGGCGAAGGCGCGCCAGGCGCCGCCCACGGCGTAGAACGTACTGCCGCTGGTCTCAAGCAGAGGCCCGGCGCGTTCGAGCGCGTTGTCCACCTCGGTCTTGAACACCCGCGCGTCGCCCGGCTCGCTCATCACCGCGAGCGGACCCAGCGGCAGGGTGATCGCCTCGCCCGCCTTTCGGCCGTCGAGCCGGGCGAGCTCCAGGCTCGATCCGCCCAGATCGCCCGCCAGCCCGTCCGCGTCGCCGACGCCGGCGAGCACGCCCAGCGCGGAACGCCGGCCTTCCTCTTCGCCGCTCAGCACCTCGATCTCGAGGCCGGTCTCCTCCTTCACCCGGGCGACGAATTCCGGCCCGTCCTCGCAATCGCGCACCGCGGCGGTGGCGACGGCGTAGCGGTCCTCGATGTTCTTGGCGTCCAAAAGGATGGCGAAGCGCCGAAGCGTTCTCAGCGCCGCCTCGACCCCGTCGGGATTGAGCCGTCCGGTCTCGCGCGCGCCGCGGCCGAGGCCGGCCATGGTCTTTTCATTGAACACCGGCCAGAGCGCCCGGTCCTCGATGCGGAAGAGCACGAGGCGGACCGAGTTCGAGCCGACGTCGATCACCGCCGCGTCGCGGCGCTCGACGGCGGAAGTCGTCCCGTCCCTCACGCGCGCGGGCCGGGATAGGGGAAGGCCGGCGGCTGGTCGTTCTTCAGCGCCTGACCGCGGCCCGAGAGCGAGGGGTTGGTCATGAAGTAGTCGTGCGCGCAGAACGGATCGTCCACGCCCTTCACCGGCACCCGCGTGTAGGAGCCGTCAGGGTTCATGTACCAGGACTGGGTCTCGTCGTTCAGATTCGCCACCATGATCTGGTCTAGAACCTGTCTGTGCACCGTCGGGTTCTCGATCGGACACAGCGTCTCGATCCGCCGGTCGAGATTGCGCGGCATCCAGTCGGCGCTGGAGATGTAAAGCTCCGCGCTCGGGCTGGGCATGGGCGCGCCGTTCGCAAAGCAGGCGATGCGCGAGTGCTCGAGGAAGCGTCCGACGATCGATTTGACCCGGATGTTCTCAGACAGTCCCGGCACGCCCGGCCTCAGGCAGCATATGCCGCGGATGATCAGCTCGATGCGCACCCCCGCCGCGCTCGCCTCGTAAAGCTTGTCGATGACGCGCGGATGGACCAGCGAGTTCATTTTCGCCCAGACCGCGGCGGGCTTGCCGGCGCGGGCGTTCTCGATCTCCCGGTCGATCTTTCCCAGGATGAATTCGAGCATGCCGATCGGGCTGATCACCAGCTTTTCGAGCCCCTGGGGCCGCGCATAGCCGGTGACGTAGTTGAAGATCCGGCCTGCGTCCCGGCCGAAGGCGGGATCAGCGGTGAACAGCGACAGGTCGGTGTAAATCTTCGCGGTGATCGGGTGGTAGTTGCCGGTCCCGAAATGGGCGTAGGTGCGCAGCTCCCCGCCCTCGCGGCGCACGGCCAGCGAGATCTTCGCGTGGGTCTTGTACTCGATGAAGCCGTAGACGACCTGCACCCCGGCGCGTTCGAGATCGCGCGCCCATTTCAGGTTCGCCTCCTCGTCGAAGCGGGCTTTCAGCTCCACCAGAGCGGTGACGTTCTTGCCGTTCTCGGCCGCCTCGATCAGCGCGGCGATGATCGGGCTGTCCTTACTGGTCCGGTAGAGCGTCTGCTTGATCGCGACGACGTCGGGATCGGCGGCGGCCTGACGGACGAACTCCACCACCACGTCGAAGCTTTCATAGGGGTGGTGGACGATCAGGTCCTTGGCGCGGATCGCGGCGAACACGTCCCCGCCATGGTCCTTGATGCGCTCGGGAAAGCGCGGCTCGTAGGGGGTGAATTTCAGCTCCGGCCGCTCGTCGGGGATCATCTGGGAGAGCTGGGCGAGGCCCAGTATCCCGTCGACCAGCATCACGTCCTGCTTTTCCGCGTGCAGCTGCTGGACGATGAAGCGGCGCAGCTCCTCGGGCATGCTCGCCTCGACCTTGAGCCGGACCAGCACGCCGCGCCGGCGCTGTTTCAGAAGCTGTTCGAACTCGCGGACGAGGTCTTCGGCCTCTTCCTCGATCTCGATATCGCTGTCGCGGATGATCCGGAACGCGCCCTTGCCCACCAGCTGATAGCCGGGAAACAGCGCGTCCACGAACAGGATCAGGATCGTTTCAAGCGCGATGAAGCGCTTGACCGGCCGGCCCTGCCGGTCCTTGCGCTTGGTCGGGATCTCCACGAAGCGCTTCACGCCTGCAGGAAGCGGCAGAAGCGCGTTCATGATCTTGGAATCGCTTTCGCGCTTGAGCTTGAGCACCAGCGCGAATCCCAGATTGGGGATGAACGGGAAGGGATGCGCGGGATCGATCGCCAGCGGCGTGATCACCGGCAGGGTGTGGGCCAGGAAGTCGTCGCGCAGCCAGGCCTTCTCCTCGCGCGACAGATCGTCCGCGCCGACCAGGTGCACGCCTTCCTTCTTCAGCGCGTCGCGCACCTGCCGCCAGCTTTCCTGCTGGGCGTCCATCAGCCGGGCGGCCTCGTCGTTGATACGGTCGAGCTGCTCGGCCGGCGAAAGCCCGTCCATGCCCGGCCGGTCCACGCCGTTCCTGAGCTGCGCCCTCAGGCCGGCCACGCGCACCATGTAGAACTCGTCGAGATTGCTCGCCGAGATCGACAGGAAGCGCAGCCGTTCGAGCGCCGGGTGAGACGTGTTCGCCGCCTCTTCGAGCACCCGCCAGTTGAACTGAAGCCAGCTCAGCTCGCGATTGAGGAAGCGCCCCGGCGAGGCGGTGAGATCGCCGGAAGGCTCGCCCTGCGGGGCGGAGGATGCGCCTGGCGCGAGATCGGTCAAGGCGGGCTCCTTCCGGTCATAAAGCTCACTCGGTGGATAGTGCGGCCAGACCCTCGCGCGCAAGGGCGCGCGTGACCGGACCCTTGCGCGCCAGCGCCTCTCGGTCGAGCCAGGCCACGAAGGTGCGCGCGAAATCGACCGAGCGCTCCATGCGCGGCAGCACGTATTCCAGAACCCCCGCGCCGATCGGCGTGCGCCGGTCGCGAAGAAGCTTCTCCATCACCTGACGCAACAACTCGTCGTCGGGCTCATGCAGCACCGCGCGCTCCGAGGCATTCAGGCGCGAGAGCAGGTCGGGCAGGCCGATCCCCCAGTCCTCCGGCGCGCCCGACCCGGTCATCAGAAGCGTCACCCCGCTGTCGCCGGCGGCGCGGTTGATCAGATGAAACAGCCCCGTCTCGTCCACGCCGCGATCGACGTCCTCGACCAGCACCGACGCGCCGCGTCCCACCGAAGCGAGCGCTGCGCCGATCTCCCCAGCCGGCAGCGTGGTCGCCCGGGCGCGCGTGGTCCAGATCTTCGCCAGATGCGTCTTGCCCGCCCCGCGCGGCCCGGTCAGCAGCAGATGGCCCTGACGCCAGCGCGGCCAGCGGGCGACGAGGGCGCGCGCGGACGCGTTCGCCGGGCTCACGGCGAAGCTCTCGGCGCGATAGTCCGGCGGAAGGGCGAGATCGAGGGCGAGCTGGCTCGCGGCCATCAGCGGCGGCGCACCGTCCAGCCGAGTTCGGGATCCTCGGCGAAGTCCGCTCCGCGGGCCGCCAGCTCGGCGCGCACCTGCTCGCGCGCGCCGCGATGGCTCAGCGTCATCACCGCGCCGGTCTTCGACAGCGCGTCGAGCCGGGCGTTCTGGATAAGCGAGGCGCCGGCGACGGCCGACTGCAGCGAGCGCCATTCGCGCAAGCTGTCGAACAGCACGGTGACCTGAAGCTCGGCGAGATCGCCGCCGCGCACGATGGCGTTGCGCTTCCACTGCTCTTCCTGGCGCTGGACGATCCGCTCGGCGGCGGCCTCGAAGCCCGGCGCGGCGACGGTGGCGATCGATTCGATCTGCTCACCGTCTTCGGCGAAGCGCACGATGTCGCCGGCGGCGCGCACGCCGCCCTCACCGCCGCGCGCGCGGATCACCGCGACCGCTTCCGCGCCGTAGGCGTCGGCCAGCGCCTGCAATGCGAACGGATCGAGCGAGAGCGCTTCGTCCGCGCTGATCGAGCGATCGTCGGCGCGCAGCGGGATCATCGGCGTCAGCGCGTGTTCGAACCCGCCTTCGGCCCAGGCTTCGTACCAGGGACCCCGGCGCACCGCGGGCCCCGCCTCGCCGTCGAGCACCGGCACCACGAGGATCGGCGCAGCGACGCTTTGCACGTAAGGCACGCCAAGCGTGGAGAAATAATTGCGCACCTCGCGGGGGTCGAACTGCACCGTGATGCGGGCGCGGTAACGGGTGGAGGAGCGCTGCTCGTCGGCGATCTGCAGACCTGCGATCAGCCCCGCCGCGGTCTCCGCGGTCATCGGGGCGAGCTGGGCCTCCATCCGGTCTTCGGGCAGCGTCAGCCGGTTCACCAGGATGTTCGCCGCCCGGGTCTGGCCCTCGGCGAGCGCGCGGCGCTGGGCCTCGAAGGCGGTGTTCGCTTCGGCGTCGATCGCGATGCCTGAAACGGTGAACTGCGCGGCGGCCATGGACGCGGCGGCGATGACGCCTGCGACAGCGGCGGCGGCGGTCCTGACGATACCCAGCAAAGCCATGACGTCCCTCGGTGTTGTACGCTTCAGTGCGGACTATACGGTTTCGCGCGCCGCGGTGAAGCCCGCCGGGCGCCGTGACAGGCTCGCATGCGCCCTCGTTTGGCGTTATGCAGCGCGGCTGTGACGAAAAATGATCGGAGGCGTGCGTGTCGGACGCGAAAAACCCTGAGGGCCTGACCTACGCTGCGGCCGGCGTCGACATCGACGCGGGCGACGCGCTGGTGGACGCGATCAAGCCCCTGGCGAAGTCCACCGCCCGGCCCGGCGCGGACGCCGATCTGGGCGGGTTCGGCGGCGCGTTCGACCTCAGGGCGGCCGGCTTCAGGGACCCGGTTCTGATCTCCGGCACGGACGGGGTGGGCACCAAGCTCAAGCTCGCCATCGCCACCGGAAAGCTCGACTCGGTCGGGATCGATCTGGTGGCGATGTGCGTGAACGACGTGCTGGCCCAGGGCGCCGAACCGCTCTTCTTCCTCGACTACTTCGCCACCGGAAAGCTCGACCCTGCGCGCGGCCGCGACATCGTCTCCGGCGTCGCCGAAGGCTGCCGTCAGGCCGGCTGCGCGCTGATCGGCGGGGAGACCGCCGAGATGCCGGGCATGTACGCAGGCGATGATTTCGACCTCGCAGGCTTCGTCGTCGGCGCGGCCGAGCGCGGCGCGCTTCTGCCCCGGCTCGACGCGATGAAGCCCGGCGACGCGCTGGTCGGAATCGCAAGCTCAGGCCCCCACTCGAACGGCTATTCGCTGATCCGCCGCCTGGCCGAGCGCTCGGGGCAGGGCTGGGACGCGCCCTCGCCCTTCGGAGACGGGACGCTGGGCGAAGCGCTGCTCACGCCGACGAAGATCTATGTGAAGGCGCTGCTGCCGCTGATCCGCGAAGGTCTCATCAAGGGCCTCGCCCACATCACCGGCGGCGGCATCACCGAGAACATGCCGCGCATGCTGCCTGATCATCTCGGCTTCGAAGTCGATTACGACAGCTTCCCGCGCCCGGCCGTGTTCGACTGGCTGAAAGAGGCCGGCGGGATCGAGGAGGCGGAGATGCGCCGCACCTTCAATTGCGGGATCGGCATGATCTGCGCGGTCGATGCGAAGGACGCCGGCGCCGTCGCCGCCCGGCTGAACGAAGCGGGCGAAGAGGCGTTCGTGATCGGTGCTTTGAAGGCGGTCTGACAGTCATGGCGAAGATGAAAGTCGCCGTGCTCATCTCCGGGCGCGGCTCGAACCTGCAGGCGCTGCTGGACGCGTGCGCGGCGGAGGACTTCCCCGCCGAGATCGTGCTGGTGCTGTCCAACAAGGCCGGCGCGCTGGGTCTGGAGCGTGCGCGCAAGGCCGGCGTGGCCGCGACCTTCATCGACCACACCCTGTTCGAGGAGCGCGAGGCGTTCGAAAAGGCGCTCGACGACAAGCTGCGCGAGACCGGCGTGCAGCTGATCGCGCTGGCGGGCTTCATGCGCATCCTGACCCCGTGGTTCGTGGATCGCTGGAAGGATCGGATGATCAACATCCACCCCTCCCTCCTGCCCGCCTTCCGCGGCGTCTCCACCCATGAACGCGCGCTCGAACAGGGCGTGCGCATTCACGGCGCGACGGTGCACTACGTCCGCGCGGACATGGATGACGGCCCGATCATCGGCCAGGCCGCCGTGCCCGTCCTGCCCGGCGACGACGCGGACACGCTGGCCGCCCGCGTGCTCGAAGCTGAGCACCGGCTCTACCCCGCCTGCCTGCGCCTGGTGGCCGACGGCAAGGCGCGGGTCACCGCCGAACGGGTGAAGATCGACAAGGACGCGGCGGCGGACGGCGGCGGGCTGCTTTTAAACCCCGATCGCTGAGCGAAGGACCCTCGATGCGCGTCAATGACGAGATCACCATCGAGGAAGGCCTGATCGAGGAGCGCTACACCCGCGCCTCCGGCCCGGGCGGCCAGCACGTCAACACGTCCGAGACCGCCGTCCAGTTGCGCTTCGACATGGCGCGCAGCGACCTGCCCGGCCCGATGAAGGAGCGGCTGAGGCGGCTGGCCGGGTCGCGCCTGACCAAGGACGGGGTCGTGATCATCCATGTCGAGGACGAACGCTCCCGGGAACGCAATCGCGAGATCGCCCGCGCGCGCCTGAAGGGCCTGCTCGACAAGGCAAGCAAGAAACCCAAGCCCCGCAAGAAGACCCGCCCCTCGCTCAGCTCGGTCAAACGCCAGAAGAAAAAGAAGGCCGAACACGCCGAGAAGAAGGCGCTGAGGAAACCGCCGAAGATCGACTAGTCGCACCCCCGCCCGGCCCGGCGCTCCAGCTCGGCGCACAGAGCATCCGCGCCCGCCCGGTCGCCGCCGTCTCTCAGAAGGCCGGCGAGCCGGCTTGCGGCGTCGACATTGACCGGGTCGATCGCGAGCACCCTGCGGAACCAGAGTTCGGCCCGCTCGTCCGCGCCGGCGTCCAGATGGGCGTTCGCCACCCACAGGCCGATCTCGCTCTGCCAGGTCCGGATCGCCACAGGGTCTTCGGCGAAGCCGCGCTCCATCGCCTCGAAGGCGCGAGACATGTAGGCGAGCGCCTCGGCGTCGCGGCCGGTCAGCTGGGCGAGATCGGCGAGGTTCACCAGCGCGCCCCAGTCGTCCGGCGCGATGACCAGCGCCCGCTCATGCGCACGCCGGCCCGCCTCGAAATCGCGGCGGGCGGACTCTGCGAGCCCAAGCGCTCGCCAGGCCCGCGCATGGCCGGGAGCGATCTCGGTCGCCGCCTTCGCCAGCGCCGCGGCGCGGTCGATCGAGGCGCGCGCCTCTTCGGTGTCGAGCCAGCCCGAGGCGAGCGCTTCGCCCAAAGAGCCGCGCTCGGCCGTCAGCCCGTCCGGACCGCCGAATCGGATCGCCCGCTGGGTGAGCGCGTTCGCAAGGCCGGCCATCGCCGCCGCGTTCGCCGGATCCTCGGCGAGCGCCTGTTCGTAGAGCGCGAGCGCCGCCTCGTTGTCGGCCCGGGTGAACTGCATGTAGAAGCCGTCCGCCCGCGCGAGGAGCGCTTCTGTCCCCGCTGCGGACGCCGTCTCGGCGCTTTCCACGATGGAGGGCTGCCGGGTGAAGCTGTAGACCCCCACGGCGACGATGATCCCGACGAAGATCACGCCCGCGAGCAGCGTGAAACCGCGCCTGGGGGATAGATCGACGCGGGGAAATCCGACCGGGTCCGGCGGTGTCTCCTCGGTGTTCTGTCCCCGCTCGACCGCCGCGACGAGCCGCACCCCGCGCTTGGGAATCGTCTCGACATAGCGCGGCGCCTTCGCATCGTCGCCGAGCGCCTTTCTGAGCTTGAAGATCGTGCGCGAGAGCGCATCCTCGTTGACGATCACGCCCGGCCAGAGCGCCTCGGCGAGGGTCTCACGGCTGATCGTCTCGCCCGGCCGGCTCGCCAGAAAGACCAGCAGATCCATGACTTTGGGCTCGACGGACACGACCGCTTCGCCGCGCGTCAGCTGGTTTCTCGACGGCGTGACGTCGAAGTCGCCGACTGTGAAATTCGAAGCGCTCATCGCCGCTCCGCCATGGGCCGGGAGGAAAAGGTCAGGGCGTCAGGACCCTGCGGTCATGGCGTTTTTCGCCTCAACGCGCTTGCTGGGCAAGGCCGCGGCGCCGCCTCGCGCCGCCCTTTGACGGAGACCGAGATGAAAACCGCCATCGCCGCCCTCGCCGCCGGCCTCGCCCTCGCCGCGCCGGCGAAAGCTCAGGACCACTTCACCGCCGAGCAGGCCCGAGCCGAGCTCGACGCGCTCTATTCGGGTTTGAAATCAGCCCATTACGACCTGTTCGAAACAACGCCCCGCCGCGTCTTCGACCAGCGCTTCGACGAGCTCGGCCGCAGCTTCGAGACGCCCGTCAGCGCGGCCGATCTTCACGCCGGGCTGCAGCGCTTCACCGCGCTGGCCGGCCACGGTCACGCCCGGATCGAAGACCCCAACCCGGGCTGGCCGGCCTTCGCCGAAACCGGCCGCGTCTTCCCGCTCACCTTGGCCGTTCATGACGGCGAGGTGATCGTCGAAAGCGCGCCGGAGGGCTCGGCCGTCAGGCCCGGAGAGCGGATCGTCGCGCTCGAGGGCGAACCCAACCCGATCTGGCTCAACCGCCTGACCCGGAACATCTCTGCGGAGACGCCCGAACTCGCCTACACCCTGCTGACGGGGCGCCTGCCGCTTTATGTCTGGCTGGAGTACGGCGCACCGGAGAGCTTCGGTGTGACCGTCGAGCGTGACGGCGGCCTCAGCGAGGTTCGTGTGGACGCGGTCGATCTCGACACCTGGCGCGACACCGCCCCACCCGAGCCCGGCTTCACGCTGGACGGCCGCGAGGCGCGCATGATCGAGCCCGGCGTGGCCTATCTCAGGCCCGGCCCTTTCTACAATATCGAAGCGACCACCGAGGCCGAGGTCTTCGCGCCTGCAGCCCTTCAGCGTTTTCAGGCCTTTATCGATGAAAGCTTCACCGGTTTCATCGAGGCGGGCGCTCGGACCCTGATTCTCGATCTGCGCGACAATCCAGGCGGCGACTCCTCGTTCTCCGATCCGGTGGTGGCCTGGTTCGCCGACGAGCCGTTCAGCTTCACCTCCGATTTCCGGATCAAGGTGAGCCCGGAGACGACCGCAAGCAACAACCGAAGACTGGAAGGCCGCACGCCGGAAGAGGCTGGCGTGTCAGGGCGTTACGCGGAACTCTTCGCAAACGCGGAGAACGGCGAGATCGTCCGGTTCGACTTCCCTGTCGTTCCGCCGAGAGACGGCCTCAGGTTCGACGGGGAGGTTCTGGTCCTGGTTAACCGGCACACCTATTCGAACGCGGTGACCACCGCCGCCCTGATACAGGACTATCGCTTCGGCACGCTGATCGGCGAGCCGACCACCGACATGGCCACAGCCCTGGGCGCGATGGAACGGTTCACCCTGCCGCTGACCGGCTGGACGGTGGGTTACCCCAAGGCGCACATCATCCGCCCGAGCGGACGGGAAGACCTGCACGCCCTGACGCCCGACATCGAGATCGACATCCCGGCCGTTCGCGGGTCACGAGATCTAGCGCTGGAGGCGGCGCTGGAGCGGGCCCGGCGCTGAGAACTCGATTACTCCTCCCCCTCGATGGGGGAGGTGTCCTGAAGCGAAGCGTAAGGACGCAGGGGGTCGCGGCGCGAAGCCGTTTACGCGTGGCGCACGCGGCTTCACCCCACCCGATCCGGAGCTTCGCTCCGGCCCACCCTCCCCATCAAGGGGAGGGCGTAGAGACGGCGGCCCCATAGACCGTGACGGCGAACGAAAAACCCCGGCGCGAGGCTTCGCGCCGGGGTTTCACGTTCAGGCGCAAGCGCCGGATTTAGCCGACGATTTCGTCGTCGCTGAAGAAGAACTTGATCTCTTCGGCGGCGGTTTCCGGGGCGTCCGAGCCGTGCACGGAGTTGGCCTCGATGGATTCCGCGAAGGTCTTGCGGATCGTGCCTTCGTCGGCGTTCTCGGGGTTGGTCGCGCCCATGACCTTGCGGTAGTTCGCGATCGCGTCCTCGCCTTCGAGCACCTGCACCACGACCGGGCCGGAGATCATGAAGTTCACCAGGTCGCCGAAGAAGGGACGCTCCTTGTGAACCGCGTAGAAGCCTTCGGCCTGGGCCTTGGACATGTGGATGCGCTTCTGCGCGATGATGCGCAGGCCGGCGTCTTCGATCATCGCGTTGATCTTGCCGGTGATGTTGCGCGCGGTCGCGTCGGGCTTGATGATCGAGAAGGTGCGCTGCAGGGCCATCGGTAGAATTCCTTGAAACGGTGACGGGGAGGATGTCGCGGCGGCTTATAGCGGCGCTTCCTGCAGCTGTGAAGCCGTGCTAGGCGCGGGCGATCATGCTGCACGTCAACGACCTCACCCACCGCATCGAAGGCCGCGTCCTGTTCGACAAGGCCACGCTCTTCGTGCCCGCGAAGACCCGCATAGGGCTGGTCGGCCGCAACGGCACGGGCAAGTCCACCCTGTTCCGCCTGATCTTGGGCGACGCCAGCCCCGACGACGGCGAGGTGCGGGTGCAGCCCGGCGCCCGCGTCGGCACGATCGAGCAGGAAGCGCCCGCCGGCCCGACGCTGGTGATGGATTACGTGCTGGCCGCCGATAAAGAGCGCGCCGCCCTGCTGGCCGAGGCGGAAACCGCGACCGATCCGCATCGCATCGCAGAGATCCAGACCCGGCTGGCCGACATCGACGCGCATTCGGCTGAAGCGCGCGCCGGCGCGATCCTGCACGGGCTGGGCTTCTCCACCGCCGAGCAGGCGCGCCCCTGCGCGGAGTTCTCGGGCGGCTGGCGCATGCGCGTGGCGATGGCCGCGACCCTGTTTGCAAGCCCGGACCTTCTGCTGCTCGATGAGCCGACGAACTATCTCGACCTTGAAGGCGCGGTCTGGCTCGAGAACCACCTTCAGAAATTTCCCGGCGCGGCGCTGATCATCTCTCACGACCGCGAGCTTCTGAACGCCTCGGTGCACGCCATCGCGCACCTGAAGGACAGAAAACTCAGCGTCTGGGAGGGCGGCTACGACCAGTTCCAGCGCCAGCTCGCCGAGCGCCAGCGCCTTCAGATGAAGCTGATCGAACGCCAGGAGGACGAGAAGCGCCGGCTTCAGGCCTTCGTGGACCGGTTCAAGGCCAAGGCGAGCAAGGCGAAACAGGCCCAGAGCCGGGTCAAGCGGCTCGAGAAGATGCAGCCCATCGCCACGGTCGTCGAAGATCCCGTCGCGCCCTTCGAGTTTCCCGGCGCCGAGCGGCGCATGGGCAATCCGCTGGTGCGCTTCGACGAGGCGGCCACCGGGTACAGCGAGGACAAGCCGATCCTTACAAAGCTCGACCTCAGGATCGACACTGACGACCGGATCGGGCTTCTGGGCCGCAACGGGGCGGGCAAGTCCACCTTCGCCAAGCTGCTGACCGGCGCCCTGCCCGTCACCGCCGGCCGCATGGGCATGCACAAGAAGGCGGTGGTCGCTCACTTCGCCCAGCACCAGATCGACGCGCTCAGCCCCAAGCACTCCGCCTACGCCCACGTGCTCGAACGCATGGAGGACAACACCGAGGCCGAGCGCCGCGCGCGCCTGGCCCGCTTCGGCCTGCCCGCCGACCGTCAGGAGACGCCCGCCGAGAAGCTTTCGGGCGGCGAGAAGGCGCGGCTTCTGATGAACCTCATCACGTTCGACGGCGCGCATCTTCTGATCCTCGACGAGCCGACGAACCATCTCGACATGGACAGCCGGGCCGCGCTCATCGACGCGATTAACGCCTTCTCCGGCGCGGTGATCGTCATCTCCCACGACCGCAGCCTGATCGAGTCCTGCGTGGACCGGCTCTGGATCGCAGAAGGCGGCACGGTGCGGCCCTATGAGGGCGATCTCGACGACTACCGCCGGGAGATCCTGGCCGGCGAACCCAAACTGAAGAAAAAGGGCGAGGCAGCCGGCGGGCAGAAGACCGAAGCGCGCCGCAGCGCCGCCGCCGCTCGCGAAAAGCTCAAGCCCTTGAAGGCCGAAGCGGCGAAACAGGAAAAAGAGATCGAACGCCTCAAGGGCGTCCTTGAGAAGATCGACGCCGGCCTCGCCGTGCCCGGCCTCTGGGAGAAAGACCCCGCCCTCGCCGCGGAACTCACCAAGAAGCGCGCCCGCTGCGTGGAGATGATCGAGGCGGCGGAGAATGCGTGGCTGGAGGCTGAAGAGGCCTATGAAAGCGCGAAGGCTGAGGCGGGGGTTTAGCGGTACGGCTCCGTAAATGAATTCCCGGACAAGGCCGCAGGCCGCTGATCCGGGACCTTTTCGAGAATCTGGCGCCTCATCGGGCCGAGGTCCCGGCTCTGCGCCCGGATCGGGTCCGGGCTTCGGCCGGGAATTCATGGTGGGAGAGCGGGAAAGTCCGCTACCCGCACTTCACCTCGATCACCGCGCCGTCATCGCCGGTCACGACGTTCAGCCGCTCGGGCCGGTAGTCCATGGTGATCATGTCGCTGCGGCCGTAGACGCGATGCGGGCTGGGCAGGCTTTCAGTGTGGATCTCTCCGATCCGCTGGCCCACCAGCACCTGATAGGCGGCCGCCGGGCAGCTGGGCGAGCCGTCTTCGATCATGGGGCCGTCGCCAACGTCCGGGCCGCGCTCGCCGGCGATGACCGGCTCGCCGGACACGTCCGAAGCCGGCGGCGGCAGCGTCTGGCAGCCTGCGAGCAGAGCGGCGAGCACCATGGCGGCGAGACAACGCGTCATGCCTGTTTCTCCCAACGTCCGACGTCGTTCTGACGCCAGTAGCTGACGACGGTATCGGTTTTCTTCTGCGCCGCCCAGAGCGCGCGGGCGCGGGCGATCGCGGTCTCGTCGGAGGCTTCGAACATCACCACAACCCGCTCCCAGGGCTCGACGGGCCCCGGATCGGCGCCGTCGAGGCAAAAGAGCATGGTGGCGCCGTTGATGTTCTGAGGCGCGGGTGCGAGCAGGACGGGCTGGTCTGCGTCATGCGGCCCGCCCGCCTGGCCGTGCGGTAGGAAGCTGTCCTCGGCGAAGGTCCAGAGCGACTGATCAAGGCTCGCCAGGCGGGTGTCCTCGGGGCTGACCACCAGCGCCCGCCCGCCGCGCGCGAGCAGCTTGGACAGAAGCGCAGGCAGCGCCTCGTCCACGCTCTGGCGTTCGAGATGGTAGAACCAAAGCTCGGCCATTCCTGCCCCTTTTTCCTCCCCCGTTCACGGGGGAGGTGGACGGCGCGAAGCGCCGGACGGAGGGGGGAAGCGGCCTCCCCCCTCAGTCACCCCGGCGGGGGCCGGGGCGACAGCTCCCCCGCAGGCGGGGGAGCAAAGGCGCCGGCGGGTCTTACGCCTCGTAGTAATCGCGCACGAGCCGGTCGAGCAGGCGCACGCCGTAGCCGGTGCCGAAGGACGGGCAGCGCGGGTCTTTCGAGCTCGCGTTCATGCCCACGCCCGCGATGTCGATATGACACCAGGGCTTGTCGTTGACGAAGCGCTTGAGGAACTGCGCTGCGGTGATGGAGCCCGCGTTGCGGCCCTCGCCCAGATTCTTCATGTCCGCGACGGGGCTGTCGATCTGGCGGTCGTATTCAGGCCCGATCGGCAGGCGCCAGACGGTCTCGTCACACGCCTTGCCGGCCTTGAAGATGTTGTCGGCCAGCGTGTCGTCGTTGGAGAAGATGCCCGCATGCTCCTGACCCAGCGAGATCAGGATCGCGCCGGTCAGCGTGGCGAGATCGACGATGAATTTCGGGTCGAACTCCTGCTGGCAGTACCACAGGCAGTCGGCCAGAACGAGGCGGCCTTCGGCGTCGGTGTTCAGGATCTCGATGGTCTGACCGCTCATCGAGGTGACGATGTCGCCCGGGCGCTGGGCCTTGCCGTCGGGCATGTTCTCGACCAGCCCGATGATGCCGATCGCGTTGACCTTCGCCTTGCGGCCCGCGAGCGCGCTCATCGCGCCGACCACGGCGGCCGATCCGCCCATGTCGCCTTTCATCTCGTCCATGCCCTGGCCGGGCTTCAGGGAGATGCCGCCGGTGTCGAAGGTGACGCCCTTGCCCACGAAGGCGACCGGCTTGTCGCCGGACTTGCCGCCGTTCCACTTCATGACGACCATCTGGGACTCCTGAGCGGAGCCCTGCCCGACGCCGAGAAGCGCGTGCATGCCGAGCTTCTTCATCTCCTTCTCGCCGAGCACCTCGATCTCGAGGCCGAGCTTGTCGAGCTTCTGGACGCGGCGCGCGTACTCTTCCGGGCCGAGCACGTTGGGCGCTTCCATGACGAGGTCGCGGGCGAGCTGCACGCCTTCGGCGACGGCCTCCCAGTCCTTCCAGGTCTTCTTGGCGGCCTTGGAATCGTCGACGACGATCTCGACCTCGGTCAGCGAGGGCTTCTTGTCGTCGGAGAGCTTGGTCCGGTACTTGTCGAAGCGGTAGGCGCCCAGCGTGGCGCCCAAGCCCGCCCGCGCCGCGCCTTCGAGGTCGGCCGCGCCGTCCAGGCGGATCGACAGGCTTTTAACCCCCGAGGTCAGCAGCGATTTAACGATGCCGGCGGCGGCCTTTTCGAGCGCGTTGCCGTCCACGTCCTTTTTCTCACCGAGGCCGAACAGCACGATGCGGGCCGCATCCACGCCCGACGGGGCGGCGATCTCGAGCGTCTGACCAGACGCGCCGGTGAAGCGGGAGGCTTCGATGGCGCGGGTCAGCGCGCCCGAGGCGTCCGAATCGAGGCCCTTGGCGGCTTCGGACAGCGTCGTGCCGGCGTAGACCGGAACGGCCACGGCCTGGCCCGAAGCGGAATCGGCGAACTTGATCTTCATGTCGGTCCTTTCGATGGATGCGGGCGCGTGCCCGGAGGATTTCCGATCCGGACGCGCCGCGAGAATTCGGTCGGCGGCAAGAGTGGTATCGCATCGAAACCCGCGTTAGAAGACGGCGCGTCACACTTCGCCGTCCGCCCGTACACGGGCAGATTTCCGGGGCCCGCCGATGAACCTGTTCCAGCGCTACGTCTTCAGACAGGCGCTCTGGCCGTTCCTGGCGGCGATCGCGGCGCTGACCGGCCTGGCGGTGCTGACCCAGTCGCTGTCCAATCTCGACCTGATCGTCGAGGACGGCGGCGCGGCGCTGGCGTTTTTCGGCATCACGCTTCTGGCCATGCCGCAGGTGATCGCGCTGATGACGCCGATCGCTCTGTTTCTGGCCTGCGCGATCGCGTTCAACCGGCTTACCGGCGATTCCGAACTCACCGTCGGCGCTGCGGCGGGGATGAGCCGGCGTCAGCGGCTGTCGCCCTTCATCCGGCTCGCGGTCTACGTCACCCTCGCCAATCTCGTCGTGAACCTGTTCGTGCAGCCCGCCAGCTTCCGGCAGATGCGCGAGCTGCTCTACGAGATCCGTACCGACGTCGCGGCGAGCTTCATGCGCGAGGGCGAGTTCGTCAGTCTGGGACAGAACGTCACCTTCTACACACGCGAGATCGGCGACGGCGCGATCATGTACGACGTCTTCATCGAGGACGGGCGCGGGGCGCAATCGGTGGCCTATTCCGCCCGGCGCGGCGCGGTGGCGCGATCGGACAGAGGCCCGGTGATGCTGCTCGAAGACGGCGTGCGCACCGAGCTCGACGCTCAGGGCGCGCTGTCCAGCCTCACGTTCGAAAGTTCGGAATTCGACCTGTCGGTCTTCATCGACTCCACGGCGCAGTTCGCGTTCAAGGAAAGCGACAAATACCTCCCTGAACTGCTCGATCCCACGCCCGCGGACATCGCCCGGTCGGGCTCCAAGGACGACCTTTACGCCGAGGGCCATTACCGGCTCTCCGCCCCGCTCTACAATCTCGCCTTCGCGCTGATCGCCGCCGCCGCCTTCATGGCGCCGCAGCATCGCCGCACCGGGTATACGAAATACCTCATCGCTGCGGGCGCGACCGCCCTCATCCTGCGCCTGATCGGGTTCGCAGTTCAGGCCGCCGCGTCATCCGACAGCGGCCTGAACGCCCTGCAGTACGCCGTTCCGGTCGCAGGCGGGCTGGGCGGGATCTACATGATCGCCCGGCGGGGCCTGCGCGACAGGCTGATGCGCCGGCTTCCCCTCAGGCGGGCGCGCCCGGCATGACGCGGCTGTTCCGATACGTCTTCCTGCAATCGCTGATCGGCGTGCTCGGCGCCGCGGCGGTGATCCTCGCGGTGATCGTGCTCGTCGACTTCGTCGAGACCTCGCGCGACATCGCCACCCGCGCGGAGATCAGCCCGTTCCAGGCGCTCGAGCTCACCTTGCTCAAATCGCCCCTGCTCGTGCAGGAGACGCTGCCTTTCATCGTGCTGTTCGGCGTTCTTTTCACCTTCTTCAGGCTCAGCCGGCGCAGCGAGCTGATCGTGATGCGCGCCTCGGGCGTCTCGGCCTGGCGCATTCTCGCACCGGCCGCCCTGCTCGCGATCGCGCTCGGCGTGTTCAGCGCCGGCGCGCTCAACCCGCTCGGCGCGACGGCGAACGCGCGGTTCGAAGCGCTGCGCGACGAACTCATGCAGGGCCGCACCGGCGCGCCGCGCGGCGAAGCGGGGGAGATCTGGCTGAGGGAAACCCGGCCGCAGGGCTTCGTGATCATCACCGCCGCTTCGGTGGACGCTGATGCGGCGCGCCTGATGGCGCCGATCTTCCGCGAGTATGTCCGCAACGAGACCGGCGCCCCGCGGCTCGAACGCCGCGTCAGCGCCGACAGCGCCACCCTGCGCGGCGGCTTCTGGGTGATGGAGAACGCCGTCGAGGTCGAACCGGGCGGACGCACCGAAGCGCTCGGCGAAGTCGCCGAACCGACCGACACCCGCCGCCAGGCGCTGTTCGAACGTGTGCGCACCCCCGGCGCGACGTCGTTCTGGGCGCTGCCCGGCGTGATCGCCTCGGCGCAAGCGGCCGGGCTGTCGAGCCGGCCCTATGAACTAAGACTGCACGGGCTCATGGCTCAGCCCCTGATGCTGCTGGCGGCGGGCCTGCTGGCGGTCGCGGCCACCTTCCGCATGCATCGTCAGGGCGGGGCGGCGGCCTTCGCCGCGATCGGCGCGCTCGCCGGTTTCGTGCTCTACTTCGTGCAGGAGCTCCTGCTGGGCCTCGGCGCTTCGGGCGCGCTCGACCCCGTCACGGCGGCCTGGAGCGCGCCTGCATTGTTCGCCCTGTCCGGGCTTTTATTCGTGTCGGCGACCGAAGACGGCTGACATCACAACCCCTCTCGCGGCGCCGCGTCGTTGCGTCTGCGGCGCGGTTCGGTATCTTTCGCCGCAGCATCAGGAATTCTAGAGACCCTATGGCCTTCCGAAACGCGCTGATCCTTCTGGCTGCGACGCTCGCGCTCGCAGCCGCGCCGAACGCCCGGGCCCAACAGGTCGAGGGCATCGCCGCTGTTGTGAACGACGAGCCGATCACCACGCTCGACGTTCGCGATCGCATGCGGCTGATCATTTCAGCCGCCGGGGTGCAACCGACCGAGGAAATGCTGCCTCGCATCGAAGAGCAGGCGATCCGCGCCCTCATCGAGGAAAGCCTGCAGCTCCAGCAGGCCCGCGAATTCGAGGTCGACATTTCCGAAGCCGAAGTGGACAACGCGCTCGCCGACAACGCGGCGCGCAACGGCACGACGGTCGAGCAGATCGAGGCCGACCTCGCCGCCAGCGGCATCGCCGTGGAGACCCTGCGCCGGCAGATTCGCGCCGAGATCGCCTGGCAGATCCTGGTCTCCGGACGTTTCCGGTCGCGGATCCGCATCTCCGACCAGCAGATCGAGACCGCGCTGGAGCGGCAGGCCGCGGCCGCCGCCCAGACCCAGTACCGGCTCGCCGAAATCCTGGTCGAAGTGCGCGGATCGGAAGGCGGCGAGCAGGCCGCCCTTCAGGAAGTCGAACAGATTTACGGCCTGATCCGCCAGGGCGTGCCCTTCCCGCAGATCGCCGAGCAGCTGTCTGATTCGCCGAGCGCAGCGAATGGCGGCTTCCTCGGGTGGGTGCCCGAGCCCGCGCTGGAAGAGAATGTGCGTAACATTCTCGTCCAGGTGCCGGTCGGCAATCTCACCACCCCGATCCGCGTTCCGGGCGGGTTTCAGATCATCGCCCTGATCGACAAGCGCGAAGGCCAGGTGTCCGAGCAGCTCGGTCTGACCCAGATCACGCTTCCCACCGCACAGGTGAACGACAGCGCTCGCCGCAACCTCGCCCGCGCCGCCGAGCGTTCGCGCGGCTGCGACTCGGTCGAGCGCGATTTCGGCGGCGTCGACGGCGCGGTGATCACCCCTCTGGGCACGCTCGGCGCCAACGCCCTCGTGCCCCAGATCCAGGCCGCGCTCAGCGACCTGGAGCCGGGCTCGGCCACCACGGTGCTCGAAACCGGCGCGGGGCTTCAGGTGTTCGTTCTCTGCTCGCGCGAATACGCCGGTCCCGGCGTGCCCAGCACCGATGAAATCGAGGACCAGCTGATCGGCCAGCAGCTTTCCCTGCTCGCCCGCCGCTGGCTGCGCGATCTGCGCCGCGAAGCGACCGTCGAGATCCGGTGAGCGGCGATCGGGCTTCACCGGTTCTCGCACTGACACCGGGCGATCCTGACGGGATCGGTCCGGAAATCGCCCTGAAAGCCTGGACGGCCCTGCGCGACACGCCGGTGCGCTTCGTGATGTTCGCCGATCCTGCGCGCCTGCAGCCCGCCTGCACGCTGCTCGACCTGCCCAGGCCCGAACCTGTCGGCTCGGCGGCGGAAGCGGCGGCCGTCTTCGCTGACGCACCCCCAGTGATCGCCCTGCCTCCCAGCGCATCGGCGCCTGCCGCTGCGCTGGCCTCGATCGAGGCGGCGGTGGCGGCGGCGCTCTCAGGACAGGCTGCGGGCGTGGTGACCTGCCCGATCTCGAAATCGCGTCTCTACGACGAGGGCTTCGCGTTTCCGGGCCACACCGAGTTTCTCGATCATCTCACGCGCGACGCCCGCATGGACGGCGCGCGAGGCCCGGTCATGATGCTGGCCGGCGGCGGGCTCAGAACGGTGCTTGCGACCATCCACGTCGGCCTCGTCGACGCGATCGGCCGGCTCAGCGCCGAGCTCATCGAGCACACCGCACGCGTGACAGCCGAAGCGCTGTCGCGCGATTTCGGGATCGACCGTCCCCGGCTCGCCGTGGCGGGCCTGAACCCGCACGCGGGCGAGAACGGCGCGCTCGGCCGCGAGGAGATCGAGATCGTCCGGCCCGCCATCGACCGGCTGAAGGCCGCCGGGATCGACGCCACCGGCCCCTGGCCGCCCGACACGCTGTTTCACGCCGAGGCCCGTGCGAATTACGACGCAGCCGTCTGTCTTTATCACGATCAGGGCCTGATCCCGGTCAAGACGCTGGACTTCCACGGCGGGGTGAACGTCACGCTCGGCCTGCCCATCGTGCGCACCTCGCCCGATCACGGCACCGCGTTCGACATCGCTGGAAAGGGCGTCGCCCGGCCCGACAGCCTGATCGCGGCGCTGCGCCTGGCCGCAGACCTCGCCGCCAATCGCGCCCGCGCGAGGGCGGCGGCGTGAGCGTCTCCGATCTGCCGCCCCTGCGCGAGGTGATCGCGCGGCATTCGCTGGGCGCGGACAAGCGCTTCGGCCAGCACTTCCTGCTCGATCTGAACCTCACCGGAAAGATCGCCCGGCTCTGCGGCGACATGAGCGAGGCGAGCGTGTTCGAGGTCGGCCCAGGCCCCGGCGGGCTGACCCGCGCGCTCATTGAGCACGGCGCTGGCGAGGTGATCGCGATTGAAAAGGATCGCCGCTTCTTGCCCGCGCTCGAAGAGATCGGCGAGGCCTCCGGCGGCGGGCTGAGCGTGGTCGAGGCCGATGCGCTGGAGGTGGACGAGACAGCGGTGCAGACGCGGTTTTCCACCCGGATGCTCGCTTCGAACCTGCCCTATAACGTCGGCACGGCGCTGCTGATCAAATGGCTGCAGGCCGACCCCGCCTGGTGGTCGCGGCTCGTCCTGATGTTTCAGAAGGAAGTCGCCGAACGTGTCGTGGCGCGCGCAGGCGAAAGCCAGTACGGCCGGCTCGCGATCCTGACTGCAGCCGTCGCGAGCCCGCGCTACGCCTTCACCGTGCCCGCCCGCGCCTTCACCCCGCCGCCCAAGGTCGACAGCGCCGTGGTGGTGCTCGAGCCCCTGCCCGCGGAGGCGCGCTTTTCCGATCTCGACGCGCTGTCCATCGTCACCGAAAGCGCCTTCGGCCAGCGCCGCAAGACCCTGCGCAAATCGCTGGGCCAGGCGGCAGGCAAGGCCGGCGCGAGCAGCGAAGCGCTGCTGGACGCCGCAGGGCTCGATCCCGGCGCACGAGCCGAGACGATCCCGCCTGAAGGCTTCTTCGCGCTGGCCCGCGCCTGGCGCGCGGCGAAGGGCTGACGCGCGCCGCCTGTCATCGGCTCTTTTCCCCAGCAGACTTTCGACTCCGCGTCACAGACCGCGATACCATGGAGGCGATTCGAATCGCCTGGACGCGTGGAGCCCAGACATGACCGAGCGCCGCCTCACCCGCCCTGACGCCGATCCGGCGGCCGATCTGAGGTTCGAGGCGCGCGAGGTCCTGCCCGCCGATCCCGATCTGATCGAACCCGGCGAGGCGAGCGCGCGCGTGCCCGAAAGCTGGTCGGCCCGCGCCACGGCCGCCTTCGCAGCGCTGACCGGCGCCGATTTCGATGCTGAACTCGACGCCGAAACCGCCCTGCGCACTCTCGCCGTCACGCTCGGCGGCGACGACGCGATCGCGCAGGACGAACTCTTCGCGTCCATGCTGGCCCGCGAGGCCTGTCCCGCGCCGGCGATCTGGCGGGGCGAAGCGCTGTTCCCCGCCCCGCCCCGGCCCGTCGCGAACGCCGGGGATCTGCGCGAGGTGCTGGACACGCTGAACGCCCGCACGATGGGCGAGGCGGCCGCGACCGTCGGCGCGCGCGTGCTGGCCGAGCGGCTGGAAGCGGTCGCGCTCGCCTGTGTGAACTGCGACGGCTCGACCGAGGAATGCTTCGACCCCAGGCGCAACCGCGCGCTCGCCCGCGCCGTACGGGCCGCGCGCCGCGACGGCGCGCCGGACGGCATGATCGAGCGCGCCATCGCCCGCGCGCGCCAGGGCGTCACCACGCCCGAAGCCGGCCTCGGCGCCGCGCCCGACCCGGTCGAGACCCCGCCCGTGCGCCTGGGCGCTGACTTCTTCGACCTGGCTGAAGCCGACGGCGCGCTCGAGACCGGCGAGCCGGTCCGCGCGCTCTTCACCGACCTGTCCGAAGCGCTGTGGACCCATGGCGCGCCCGCGCTGATTTTCGGCGAGGAGGAAAGCCCCGCGCCGATCGCCGCCGTGCTTGACCTCGCTGCGTTCGTCACGGAGGGCACGCTGGACGAGGCCGCGCTGAGCCACGCCGCGGCCCTGTGGGGCGGAGCGGCCGAGCGCTGCGAAGGCGCGCTGACGCTGACCGGGCTCGGCGCGATGCTGACCGCGTGCGCTCTGGCCTATGACAGCGACGCCGCGCGCGATCTCGCCGCCAGGGCGGCCGGAATCTGCGTCGAGGCGAGCCCCGCCCCGGTCCGCATGGGCCGGCCGGCGGAGCTGGCGCTCGCCTTTCTCGACGCCGCCTCGATCGGCGTGCACCCGCCCGCAGCCCTCGACGCGCCGGGCGGGGCGGACTTCGCCCCGTGCGTGGCGGCGGCGCTGTCCGATCTCGACGAGGAGGCCCGCGAAGCCGCCCGGCTTCACGCGCTCGGCCGGCGCTCGCTCACCGGCCTCGGCGCGGACTGGGTCGGCCAGCTCGCCGAGGCGGGCGTGGACGAAGCCGCCTTCGCCCGCATCGACGCGGCGCTGGCCGACGGCGTGCCGCTGCGCTTCGCGGTCAATCGCTGGAGCCTGGGAGAAACGATCCTGCGCCGCTGCGGCCTGACTGCCGACAAGTTCGAGAAAGCCGGTCCCCGCCTGCTCGAAGCGCTGGGCGTCGATCCGCTCGACATCGCCGCGGCCGAGCGCTGGGCCCACGGCGCCGGGCGTCTTGATGATTGCGACGCGCTGAGCCCCGAGCTGCGCGCCGTCTTCACAGATCCCTCGCCCGAGGCGCGCCTGGCCATGGCCGAAGCGGTGGAAGCCTCCCTCGGCGCATCCTGCGGTCTCGAAATCGCTCTGCCCGGAACCGCCGGCATAGAGGAGGCCGGCGCGATCGCCGCGTCTGCCGCACGGCGCGGGATCCACGCGATCACCGTCCGGCGCGAGGGCGAAGCGCTTTACGATCTGCTCAACACGATCGAGTTCGAGGGCGGCGATTACGGCCGGCGCGAATTCGTCGCCGAGGAGCGAATCGTCGAGCGTGTCGTGGAACGCGTCGTCGAGCGCGCCGCCCATCGCCGCAAGCTGCCCGACCGCCGCAAGGGCTACATCCAGAAGGCCACGGTGGGCGGTCACAAGGTCTATCTGCACACCGGCGAGTTCGAGGACGGCGAGCTCGGCGAGATCTTCATCGACATGCACAAGGAAGGCGCGGCCTTCCGCTCGCTGATGAACAATTTCGCGATCTCGATCTCCATCGGCCTGCAATACGGCGTGCCGCTGGAAGAATATGTCGACGCCTATCTGTTCACCCGGTTCGAGCCCGCCGGCGACGTCGCCGGGAACGAGGCGATCAAGCACGCCAGCTCGATCCTGGACTATGTCTTCCGCGAGCTGGCGGTGAGCTATCTCGACCGCGAGGACCTCGCCCACACAGCGCCCTCGCGCCACGATCCCTCCGGCATCGGCCAGGGCGTCGCCAAGGAGAAGTTCACCGCCGAGACCGACGCGGCGAGCCTCATCTCCAAGGGCTTTTCGCGCGGCCAGCTGCCCGACAACGTGGTGATGCTCGGCGCGCGTCCGCCGAAGAGCGGCTCGGGCGCGGCGCGCGGCGGGGCGGAGCCGAGCCCCAAGCGGGACTATCACGGCGAGCCCTGCCCCGAATGCGGGCACTTCACGCTCATCGAGACCGGCGCGGAGCTCGATTGCGACGCCTGCGGCTGGTCCGGCCCGCCGCCGGGCGGCTGACGCCCTCCCTCTGCGACCAAGCGCAGCAGGAACAGGCGGGCGGGCGCGCCCGTTTCCCTGTTCCATGCACGCTGACGGAGCGGGGTCGATGGCCCGAGAACGCGACGACGACCGCGAGGAGAAACCCGGTCAGGCACGGCCGGACGCGCCGGAAGCGACGCCTGCGCGCCCTGAAAACGCGCCGCTCGACGCCGCGGACGCCGGGCCTGACGCTGAAACTCCGCGCGGGCCGACCTCCAGGCTGAAAGCGCAGATCGAGACCGGTGCCTCGGGCGACAAGGTCGCCTATCCCGATCCCGGCGCCAGCCCGCTGGGCACCGATGACGAGGCCGCCGGCCGTCCCCCGGAGCCCGAGCGCGTCGAGATGTCGATGAAGGCGGAGCACCGCGCCGATCCGGCCGGTCATCCGCCGCGCCAGACCGCGCCGCGTCCGGGCCCTGTGGAAGACGGCGCCCCGCCGCGGGTGGAGACCTCGGCCAAGTTCAAGCTCGGCGTGGCTGCGGCCGCCGCCTTGGTGATCGTGATCGCGTTGGTCGTAGCGCTCAGCTGACCGCCCGCCCCCGCTCAGGCCCGCGGCTTGCAGCGAGGCCCCAGCGCGAAGAAAGAGGGCGTGCCATGTTGAAACAGTTCCTGACCGCGATTGCCGTGCTGCTCGCCGCCGCCGGCGCCGCCGCAGCGCAGAACGCCTCGGAAATCGCGCGCCTGCAGGCCGGGCGCGACTGCCCGAACTGCAATCTCTTCCAGGCCGACCTGACCTACCGCGACCTGCCCGGCGTGAACCTCGCCGGCTCGCGGCTGCGCCAGGCCGATCTCAGCCTTGCGACGATGAACGGCGCGCGGTTCGACCGCGCGGACATGTCGGTGGCGAACCTGTTCGGCGCGCGTTTCACCGGCGCGAGTTTCCGAAACACGAATCTCAGGCGCGCCAATCTCGTGGGCGCCCATTTCGGCGGCGCGGACATGAGCGGTGCGGCGCTGGACGGGGCGATCCTGTCCGGCGCGGAGCTTCAGACCGCTCGCGGTCTGACCCAGGCCCAGCTCGACGCCGCCTGCGGCGACGCGCGCACCCGGCTGCCGGCCGGCCTGCGCATCCTGTCTTGCAGCTGACCGTCCGCTTACCGCGATTTAAGTCGCGTTCTGCAGCCGGGTTTACTAGGTTCGCGAGCATGGCCTTGCGCACCCTTTTCCTCTCCGCCTGCCTCGCCGCGCTCGCCGCCGGCCAGGCCGACGCCTACGATCCGCACCGCCGGCTCGTGATCGGCGGAGACTGCCCGGCCTGCGATTTCGCGGACGCCAATCTCGCCGGCGCGCAGTTTCTGGGCGGCGACTTTTCAGGCGCGGATTTCTCCCATGCCGAGCTTCTGGGCGCGCGCCTGGCGGACCTGACGCTCGACGGCGCGAACCTGTCGCACGCCTCGCTGACCGAGGCGCGGCTGGCGAACGTCTCGCTCGAAGACGCGGACCTTGAACATGTCGGCTTCGGCCGCGCGCGCCTGCACCGGGTGCGCTTCGGCGGCGCGCGGCTCGAACGCGCCCAGCTCGACGGCGCGGTCTTTCTGCTCGCTGATTTCACCTCCGCCGATCTCGGCCAGGCCGAAGCCCGCGACGCGGTCTTCCGCCAGGCCGACTTCCAGAGCGCGGACATGCGCGGCGCGAAGATGGGCCAGGCCCACTTCTTCGGCGCGCGTCTGACGGCGGCCGATCTTCGCGGCGCAGAGCTCGATCAGGCGATCTTCGAGAACGCCGATCTGTCCAACGCCGACTTCCGGAACGCACGGCTCGACGGCGCGCGCTTCGTCGCAGTGAACCTCACGGGCGCGGATTTCCGCGGCGCGTCGGGTCTGGTCGCGGAAACCTTCCGGCATGTCTGCGGGGCCGAAGCGCGCGGTCTTCCCGACGGGCTCGCTGTGGCGGCCTGCGACGGCGCGACGGCCACGCGCACGACCGTTTCGGTGAACCCCGAACGCATCGCCCAGCGCCGCGCACAGATGGAACAGGCGCGCGCCGCGTTCGAACGCGCCATCGCCGAGGTCGAGCAGTCCATCGACATGCGGTCCGAAGCGCACGGCGAAGCCCTGGCCGCGGCTCATCAGGCGCTCGAAGGCGCCCTGCGCGCGCTGGAAGAACAGGGCGCCGCAAAGGCCGGATACGAGCAGAGCTTCAGCTTCGAGATCCGCAGCGCCGAACTCGGCGAGCCGATCCGAGTGATCCTGCAAAGCGCCGGAGAGCCGCCGCGCCCGCCGCTCGCCCCGCTGCCGCCCGATGTCGAGCTCGAAGGCGGACCGGGCGAACTCGCCGCGGCGATGGCCCGGATCGAACGCGAGCGCGAACGCGCGGAGGCCGAGGCTGAACGCCACGCGCAGGCTGAGGAACGCCGGCGCGAGCGCGAAGCCGAGCGCCAACAGCGGCGCAACGAAAACGAAAACGATACTGGCGGCGGGCCACGCTGACCGGCGGGCTCTGGCCGCCTCGGTCCTGATCCGGCACGATGGGACGATCTGACCGGAGACGTCCATGACCGCAGAGACCGAAGCCTCCTCCCCAGCCCTGGACATCGCGCGCGACGCGCCTGTGATGGTCACCGGCGCCACCGGTTATGTCGCCGGCCGGCTGATCGAGCGCCTGCTCGAGCTGGGGCTGACCGTGCACGCCACGGTGCGCGACCCGGCGAACGAAGAAAAGCGCGCCGCGCTCGACGCGCTCGCTGCACGCAGCGCCGGCGAGATCCGCTATTTCAAGGCCGATCTCGAAAACCCCGAGGACTTCGACGCGCCGATGGCGGGCTGCCGGGTGGTGTTCCACACCGCCTCGCCCTTCCGGCTCGACATCAAGGACGCAAAGCGCGACCTGGTCGATCCGGCGGTGAACGGCGCGCGCAACGCACTCGGCGCGGCGAACCGCACCCAGAGCGTGGAGCGGGTGGTGCTGACCTCCTCCTGTGCGGCGATCTACGGCGACAACGCCGATCTCGCCGACGCGCCGGGCGGGGTGCTGACCGAGGATGTCTGGAACACCTCCTCGACGCTCGGCCACCAGCCCTATTCCTTCTCAAAGACCGAGGCCGAACGCGAAGCCTGGCGCATCGCGGACGCCCAGGATCGCTGGCGGCTCGTGGCGGTCAATCCCAGCTTCGTGATCGGTCCGGCGATCGATCCCGGCGCCGGCTCTGAATCGCTGTCGCTGATCAGCCGGATCGGAAACGGCGCGCTGAAGACCGGCGTGCCGCATCTCGAGATCGGCGCGGTGGACGTGCGCGACGTCGCCGAAGCGCATATCCGCGCGGGCTTCCTGCCCGGCGCGGAAGGCCGGCATATCGTCTCGGCGCGGACGACGCGGCTTATGGAAATCGCGGAGATATTGCGCGCGCGCTTCGGCGGCGATTATCCGCTGCCAAAGGCCGAGCTTCCCAAATGGATGGTCTGGCTGGTGGGGCCGATGGCCGACCCCACGCTCACCCGCCGCATGGTCTCGCGCAATGTCGGCTGGCCGTTCAGGGCGGACAACACGAAGTCACGCGCATCGCTCGGTATGGAATACCGCGCGATCGAGCCGGGCCTTGAAGAGATGTTCGCCCAGCTGATCGAGGCCGGGCGCATCAAGCAGCGCTAGGCGGTCTCGCCTGAGAGGCGCTTTTTCGCGGTCTCCGACCCGATGAGCGGCAGGATCGCGGCCATTTCCGGCCCCCGCTCCTGCCCCGTCAGCGCCAGGCGCAGCGGCATGAAGAGCTGTTTGCCCTTCCGGCCGGTCTTTTCTTTCAGCGCGCTCGTCCACTCCCCCCAGGTGTCCGGCCCCAGCGGATCGTCGGGCAGCAGGGCGGCGGCCTCGGCGGCGAAGTCCGCGTCATCGATGATCGGCTCGACCGGGCCTTCGACCAGGCTCTGCCATTCGGCCACCTCGCGCACCCGCTCGAGATTGGGCCGCACGGTCGTCCAGAACGCCTCTCCGCGGTCCGCGCCGAGTTCCGACAGCCGGTCCTTCACCGCCTCATAAGAAAGGCCGTGCACGAGCCTGGCGTTCAGGCGCGCGAGATCGGCCGGGTCGAACTTCGCCGGGGTGCGGGAGATCTTGGCGAAATCGAACTCCGCGGCCAGCGCGTCGACGCTGTCGCGGATCTCCACCGGGTCGGACGTACCGATCTTGGCGAGCAGGGAGAGCACGGCCATCGGCTCGAACCCTTCCACCGTACGCAGATCGGCGATGGCGAGCGAACCCAGGCGCTTGGAGAGCTTTTCCCCGTCCGGGCCGACCAGAAGCGGAAAATGGCCCATGCGCGGCGCTGCGCCCTTTCCGCCCAGCGCTTCGAAAATCTCGATCTGGGCGGCGGAGTTGGTGACGTGGTCCTCGCCGCGGATGATGTCGGTGATCCCCGCCTCGATGTCGTCCACCACGCTGGGCAGGGTGTAGAGATAGCTGCCGTCGGCGCGGATCAGGATCGGGTCGGAGACCGAGCTGGTCTCGATATGGCTCGGCCCGCGCACGAGATCGGTCCACTCGATCCGGCCGCCCGAGAGCTTGAAGCGCCAGTGCGGCGTGCGGCCCTCGGCCTCGAGCGCGGCGCGCTCTTCACTGGAAAGCTTTAGCGCGGCGCGATCATAGACCGGCGGCTTGCCCTGGGCGCGCTGGATCTTGCGCTTTCTGTCGAGCTCGTCCTCGGTCTCGTAGCACGGATAAAGCAGGCCCTTTCCGATGAGGTCGGCCTTGGCCGCCTCATAGCGGTCGAAGCGGGCGGACTGGTTGAAGGTCTCGTCCCAGTCGAGCCCGAGCCAGCTCAGATCGTCCTTGATCTGCTGCTCGTATTCGGCGGTCGAGCGTTCGAGATCGGTGTCGTCGATCCGCAGCAGCACCTGCCCGGAATGCGCGCGCGCATAGAGCACGTTCATCAGCGCGGTGCGCACGTTGCCCACGTGCAGGCGGCCCGTCGGGCTCGGGGCGAAGCGGACTTTGACGGTCATGAACGGCTCTTTTCAAGGCGCGCCGACGGGGCTGTCGCGCGGATGCGGGCTCTACCCGAGACCGGGCCTGAAATCAAACGCGTGAGCGCGATCCGGCGGCCTCGTCGATGCGCAGAGCGGTCTCGAGCGCGAGCAGTCCCGCCGCGCCGTCCGCCGCAGGGCCGTTCGTTCCGCCGCGCGCAGCCTTCACGAAGGCCGCAACGTTTGCGCCCAGGCTGTCCTTCGCGTCGGGCTTGTCGGCGAAGTCGGGGTCGAGATCGAGGCGATCGGGATTGTCGAAGCTCTTGGCGATGAAGTCGACCGAAACGCTCGCCCCGTTCTCGTACTCGATCGCCATGACCCGGTCGCGGCCCGCCGCCACGCGACTTGATTCCAGCGTGCAGACCACCCCGCCGGGGAAGTGAAGCTCGGCGCGGACATGGTCGGCGAGCTCGGCGCGGTTCTCGATCATCTCCGCTTCGACACGGTCGGGGCGGCCGCCGGCCAGAGCCAGCGCCAGATCGATATCGTGGATCATCAGATCCAGCGTCACCGAGACGTCGAGATTGCGCACGCCCGGCGGGCCCATGCGCCGCGCGCTGAGGCTTCTGATCCGCGGCAGATCGCCGAACAGGCCCATGGCGGCGAAGACGAACCGCTCCTGATGGCCGACGCGCAACGCCACCTTGTTGAGTTCGGCGAGCTGAACGAGTTCGCGCGCTTCTTCGAGCGTCGCCGCGATGGGTTTCTCCACGAGCACAGGGCGGGACTGGATCAGCGCCCGGCGCGCCGCGTCATGGTGAAACACCGCCGGACTCGCCACCGTGATCACGTCGCACGCCTCGATCAGCCCGGCGAGGCTGTCGAAATGCCGGCCGCCATGCGCCCCGCAAAGCTTTTCGGCGTGATCGGAGACCGGGTCGAACACGCCCACGAACGCGACATCGTCGAGCCCGGCGTATTTCGATGCGTGATAGCCCCCGAAGACGCCCGCGCCTACGACCCCGGCGCGCAAGGGTTTTTCGCTCTTCGTCATGGCGCGTGACTGTGCACGCCAAGCCCGCCCGCGCAAGCGGTGCGCCCTGTCACGTTTGGTTTCGAAGTCTTGCGCCGGGGCGAGGCTGGGGCATGATGCGTATGCGTTCTGCGGGGAGGCGGACATGACCGAGAAGTCGCGCAAGTCGCCGGCCGGCCCGGCGGGGCCCAGCCTGTCGGAAATCGCCGAGGCGGCGGGCGTCGGCATCGAACGACGCATCTTCCGCACCCTCGTGGACACGCTGCTGTTCCCCGGCAAGGCGGCGCGCGCCGCGTTCGACCGGGCCGACACCCACATCTCCCAGCTCAAGCTGTTCGCCGTGCTCGCCGGGTTGTTCTTCAGCGCCGGCGCCTTTTTCGAAGCTCCGCTCACTTTGAGCATCGGCTCACTGGTCCCGCCTGGTCAGGTGGACGCCGCCTACGCGTCGATCCAGGCGCAGGGCGCCGATCCGGCCCGCGTGGACGCCGCGCTGGCGCGTTGGGGCGGGGTGTTCACCTGGCCGATCACGCTGATCGCCTCGGCGATCTTCATCGTGATCCTGAAGCTGGTGAAGCCGTCGGTGACATGGTTCGGGCATGTGCTGATCTATCTCATTGCGACCAATGCGATGACGCTGGTCGCGATACCGCTCATGGCCGGCCGGCTGATCAGTCTCGAGGTGTTTTTCATCCTCCAGCTGTCGACCTTCCTGATCTTTTTCATTCAGATCATCAGGCTCGGTTCCAGCGCCCTTCAATTGAGCGCGGGGCGTCTGATCCTGCTCACACTTCTGGTCGTCCTGGCGCTCTTCCCGAGCTTACTGATCGTCGGCGTTCTGCAATTCGGCGCCGCCTGGGCGGTTCTGGAGTTCAACGGCGTCTCCATGCTTGAAATGATGCAGGCCACCAGCGCCGCCCCATCCGCAACCGGAGTTCCTTGACGTGAAAAGCCGCGAAATCCGCCTGACCCAGCACTTCATCGGACCGGTGAAGCCCGAATATTTCGAGCTCGCCGAGGTCGACCTGCCCGATCCGGGCGAGGGCGAGATCCAGGTGAAAAACGCCTGGCTCAGCGTCGACCCGTACATGCGCGGCCGGATGACGGGCATCAAGACCTATATCGATCCCTTCCAGATCGGCGCGGCCATGGAAGGCGGCGCGGTCGGTCAGGTGGTGAAGTCCAGCCATCCTGACTACGCCGAGGGCGACTGGGTGATGAGCATGATGGGCTGGCGCGAGGGCTGGACCGGACCGGCCGGCGCGGTGATGTCCAAGGTCGATCCCGATCTCCTGCCGCCCGAAGCCTATCTGGGGATCGCCGGGCTGACCGGCATGACCGCCTATGTCGGCATCAAGCGCTGCATCGATCTGAAAGAAGGCGAGACGCTGTGGATGAGCGCGGGCGCAGGCGCGGTCGGCTCTGCGGGCATCCAGTTCGCCAAGGCGATGGGCGCGAACGTGATCGCGACGGCGGGCGGGCCTGAAAAGACCGCGTTCTGCGAGGAGATCGGCGCTGACGCGGCGGTCGACTACAAGGCCGCCGGCGATCTCGCCAAGGCCGTGCGCGAGGCGGGCAAGCCTTTCGGCGGGATCGACGCCTATTTCGAAAACGTCGGCGGCGATCACCTTCAGGCCGCCTTCGACGTGCTGAAACCGCACGCCCGGATCGCCGCCTGCGGGATGATCGCGCGCTATAACGACGACACGCCCCTGCCCGGCCCGACGAACATGACCCAGATCGTCGCCAAGAAGCTGATGATCCAGGGCTTCATCGTGTCCGATCATTTCGACCTGCAGGGCCAGTTCATCCAGGACCTGTCGAGCTGGATGATGGCGGGCAAGGTGAAGACGCGCGACACCGTCTATGAGGGCATCGAGAAGACGCCCGAAGCCTTCCAGGGCCTCTTCGAGGGCAAGAATATCGGCAAGATGCTGGTGAAGCTGTGACCGGCGCGGGCGCCCCCGAGCCGCGCAAGGACGGCGGCGAAGATCGTGGCGGCCTGCTTGAGGACACGCTGGGCTTCAATCTGCGCAGCCTGCGCACGCTCGTCGATCTCTGGGTCCGGCCGCGCCGGGTGATGGAGACGATCGCGGCGCGAGACCGGGACAGCTACACCCCGCCGGTCCGGCTGTTTCTCGCCCTGATCGGCCTGCAGGTGGCGATCTCGTTTGTCTGGGGCGGATATGGCGGCATCCTCGAGCGGTCGCTGGCGGAGATCCCGGAGGAGCAGGCGGAAACCTTCGCCATGGTCATCGGGGACGATCCGCAAGCGTTCTTCTCGACCTACGGCAACATCGCCGCGGTCCTGCATGCTCCCATAGTGGGGCTGTTCACTGCGCTCAGCGTGTTCGTGCTGGGGCGGTTCGGCGCGCGCCGGCCGTTCGCGGTCAATCTCAATCTGATCTTTGCGGCCCTGACCGCGGGCAGCGTCGTGGGCATCGCGTTCACAGGCTTTCTTTTCGCCGGATCGAACCCGCCGACATGGTCGGTGTTCGCGATCACGGCGGCCTATTTCATCACGCTGGCGCGCGGGCTGCCCGAGGACGTCGCCCGCACGGGCGCTGGACGCGTGATCAAGGCGGCGGTGATCGCCCTGACCATGCTGGTCCTGGTCATGATCGGCGCGGCCGTCATGCAGGCGGTCGCGATCATCGCCGCGGCGATGCTGGCCTAGCGCGTCTGCGCCTGGCGGGAGGCGCGGGTCAGCTTGCCCAGCGTGAAGCCGCCGAGCACCGCGCCGACCAGGCACGCCAGAAGGTCCTGGCCGAAGAGATGCATGAAGCCCGCATAGCCCATCACGGTCACGGCGACCGCAAGGCCGGTGTTGGCGATTCTGTTCAGAAATGGTGCGCTTGTCCGGGTCATGGTTTCCCAAACGCAAACAACAGGCCGCTTAAGCTAGGTTTTGTTTACCATATTTCGCAAACGCCCGCGCCCCCTGCCGCCAAAATCAGCCGTTTCGCCTGTATAGCCTTGCATTCCGCCTACAGAATCGCGCTTCATGGCGCAGTCTGACGACGACGCGGCCGGACCGAAGCGGGATCGGGCGCGCCCAAAAACCCAAAAAGGGGGGATCCCTCGATGAACAAGTCCGAACTCGCCAAAGCCATCTCAGACAAAGCCGGCATTACCCGCGCCCAGGCCGGCGACGCGATCGACGCCCTGGTCGACGCGGTCGTGGCGGCGGCCAAGACGGACGACTCCGTCCAGCTGGCCGGCTTCGGCACCTTCCACGCCAAGCACCGCGAAGCGCGCGAAGTGCGCAACCCGCGCACCGGCGAGAAGATGATGTCGAAGGCCAAGACCCAGCTGGCCTTCCGTCCGGCTTCGGCCCTGAAGGACATCTAAGCCTTCCACCGCCTGTCAGAGCGGTGAAACCGCCGTCCGGGAGACCGGGCGGCGGTTTTGTTTTTGCCGAGGGGCGGGCGCTCGCCCCCTCCGTCCGCCTCGCGTACACCTCCCCCGTGAACGGGGGAGGAGATACCTACTCCGCCGCCGTCCGCATGCCTTGCGCAGGCTTGAGCGCGTCGGCGATCTGGAAGGCCATTTCCAGCGCCTGATCGGCGTTCAGGCGCGGGTCGCAATGGGTGTGGTAGCGGCTCGACAGATCGGCTTCGGACAGGTGTCCAGCGCCGCCGACACACTCGGTGACGTCCTGGCCGGTCATCTCGAAATGCACCCCGCCCGGCTCGGCGCCTTCGGCGCGGACGATCTCGATGAAGGTCTTGAGCTCTTTGAGCACCTTGTCGAAATCGCGCGTCTTGTAGCCGTTGGAGGTCTTCTGCGTGTTGCCGTGCATCGGATCGCACGCCCAGACCACGGTGCGGCCGGCCGCCTTCACCTTGCGCACCAGCGGCGGAAGGCCCTGGGCGACCTTGTCCGCGCCCATGCGGACGTAGAGCACCAGCCGGCCGGGCTCGTCACGCGGATTGAGCACGTCGATGAGGCGGATCAGCTCGTCGGGATCGAGCGACGGCCCGCATTTCAGGCCCACCGGGTTTTCGATCCCGCGCATGAATTCGACGTGCGCGCCCTCGGGCTGGCGCGTGCGGTCGCCGATCCAGCTGAGGTGCGCGCTGGTCGCGTACCAGCGCCCGGTCTGGCGATCCATGCGCGTCATCGCCTCCTCGAACGGCAGGTGCAGCGCCTCGTGGGAGGTGAAGAAGTCCACGCCCTCGAGCGAGGGCGCGCCGTCCGGCGTCACCCCGCAGGCGCGCATGAAGGCCAGCGCCTCGGAAATCCGGTCGGCGTATTCCTGATAACGCGCGCCCGCCGGGCTGCCCGCCAGAAAATCGAGCGTCCATTGATGGACGTTGTGAAGGTCGGCATAGCCGCCCGAGGCCAGCGCCCGCAGAAGATTGAGCGTCGAGGCGGACTGGTCGTAGGCGCGGATCAGCCGCTCTGGATCGGGCACGCGCGCCTCGGACGTGAAGGCCATGTCGTTAATCGAGTCGCCGCGATAGCTCGGCAACTCCACCCCGTCGATCGTCTCGGTCGGCGCCGAGCGCGGCTTGGCGAACTGCCCGGCGATACGGCCGACCTTCACGATCGGCTTGGCGCTCGCGAAGGTCATCACCACCGCCATTTGCAGCAGCACCCGGAAGGTGTCGCGCACGGTCTCGGCGGAAAACTCCTTGAAGCTCTCCGCGCAATCGCCGCCCTGCAGAAGGAAGGCCTGACCAGCTGCGACATTGGCGAGCTGGCGCTTCAATCGCTTGACCTCGCCGGCGAAGACCAGCGGCGGGCGGCGCGCGAGTTCGGCCTCGACACGCTTCAGCGCGTCGGCGTCGGGATAGTCGGGCAGCTGCAGCGCCGGCTTGCTGCGCCAGCTGTCAGGGCTCCAGGCGGTCATGTCGCACGTCCTCATCGTCCGGTCGTTTCCGGCTCTCATGCAAAGATAGCGCCGAACCGCGCGCACGGAACCCCGCGGCGGCAGAGGGTCGCGGCGGGGCCCGCAGGACCGTAGAGCGCCATCCTCTGCAGACGCTGGCGCTCCCCCACCCGACCCGGACCTTCGGTCCGGCCCACCCTCCCCACAGAGGGGGAGGGAGTAAGACGCCGCACTCTTGGAAACGTCAGAGCATGAAGCTCAACCGCAACTCCCTCCCCTTGATGGGGAGGGTGTCCGCGTAGCGGACGGGTGGGGTGGGGATCGTAGAGCGCCAGACCTTGCAGGCCCTGGCGCTCCCCTTCCCGGCAGAGGGGGAGGGTTTCCCGACAGACGCCCCTACTCCGCCGCGGCGAGCTCGGGCGGGACCCATTTTTCGCGCAGGGTGACGAGTTCCTCGGCGACGGTGGGGTGCACTGCGCAGGTGGCGTCGAACTGGTCCTTGGTCAGGCCCGCCTTCACCGCGATGCCGACCGCCTGGATGATCTCCGGCGCGTCGTCGCCGACCATGTGCACCCCCAGCACGACCTGATCGGACTGGCGCACCACGAGCTTGATCGTCATCCAGTCCGGGCTGTCGGTGATCATGCCCTTCATGGGCCGGAACTTGGTCTTGTAGACGTCCACCGCCCCGCCGTACGCGTGACGGGCCTCGGTTTCGGTCAGACCGGCCGTGCCCACCGGCGGCTGGGTGAAGACCGCGCTGGGGATGAGGTCGTGGTCATAGGCGGTGGGCTTGCCGCCGAACACGGTCTCGGCGAAGGCCGCGCCTTCGCGGATCGCCACGGGGGTGAGGTTCACCCGGTTGGTCACGTCGCCGACCGCGTAGATGTGGTCGACGCTGGTCTTTGAATACGCGTCCACCTTGATCGCGCCGATCTCATCGATCTCGACCCCGGCGTTCTCAAGGCCCAACCCCTCGGTGTAGGGCTTGCGGCCGATCGCGAAGACGATCTGGTCGGCCTCGATCTCGTCGCCGTTGGCCAGGGTGAGCTTTTTCCAGCCCTCGCGATCCTCGATCGGCTCGATCTTTTCAAACACGGTGTGCGTGATCACGCGCACGCCCGACGCTTTCAGGCCTTCATGCACGAAGGTGCGCACGTCCTCGTCAAAGCCGCGCAGCACCGTGTCGCGCCGGTAGACAAGGCACGTCTTCACGCCCAGGCCGGCGAAGATCTGCGCGAATTCGCACGCGATATAGCCGCCGCCCGCTATGACGATGTGCTCTGGCAGTTTCTTGAGGTGGAACAGCTCGTTGGAGCTGATCGTGTGCTCGACCCCGGGCAGGTCCCAGTCCTTGCTCGGGACCCCGCCCGTGGCGATCAGGATGTGTTTCGCCGTCACCACGCGGTCCGAGGCGCACAGCCGCACCTCGTGCGGTCCGATGATCTCGGCGCGCTCCTCGACCAAATCAACGCCGGTGTTCTTGAGGTTCCTCGCGTAAATGCCCGACAGCCGGTCGACCTCGGCGTTCATCGCGTCGCGAAAGCGCGGCCAGTCGAAGGCGGGCTTTTCAGGCAGGTCCCAGCCGTAATCGCGCGCCTGCTTGACCTGCTTGCGGTAGCCCGAGGCGTAGACCATGAACTTTTTCGGCACGCAGCCGCGGATCACGCAGGTGCCGCCGGGCCGGTGCTCCTCGGCGATCATGACCTTCGCGCCCTTGATCGCGCTCATGCGCGCGGCGCGGACCCCGCCGGAGCCCGCCCCGATCACGAACAGGTCGTACTCGTATTCCGCCATGCGTCTCTCCCCGGCGCTTCGCTAAAGCTCGCGCCAGAGATGCGGGGTCCGGGCCGAAAGGTCAAACGCCGCGCTGCCTGCGGCTACTCCTCGGTCTCGAGCCCCATGGCGCCGAAAATCTCTGCGCCGCGCTGTTCAAAGATGTCCAGCGCGATCCGTTCACCGACTGCGGAGGACTCCGTCATGATCGTCGGCGTGACCGCAACCATGCGCTGGCCGGCTTCGGTGCGGTAGAACGCATTGACCGCACGCAGGTCCTCGGCGCTGAGATTGCGTGCGTAGACTGCTGCGAGTTCGGTTTCCATCATCCCGCGGCGCTCGCGGAAGCCCTCCATGACGATCGCCATGGCGGCGTCGAGCTGGGCGTCGGTGGAGTTCGGCGAGGCCTGAGCGAACTGGGCGCGCATGGTTGGCGCCATGGTGTCCAGCGTGGCGAAGACCAGATCGGTGGCGCCGGTCAGCTCGACGGTTTCGAGCGCCAGGCGCTCGCGCTCGGTGAAATCGGCGTCCTGAGCGAAGGCGGACGCGGACAGCACCGCAGCAGCGGCGGCGGCGAAAAGCATGCGGATCATTGTGAAGGCCCCTCGGGTGTTGCGTAAGGTGAGCCTAGCAAAGCTGGCGCGAGATTGCGCGGCAGGTGAGGCATATTCGTATAAAACGGGGCGTCGGGATGCGTCGCCTAGCTCTTCGGAAACAAGCGGCGTCAGTCTCAACCGGCGCGGGATCGGGCTCTCCCGGCCGCCTTCACCGCTTCAGGATCGAAATCGACAAGGCGGCCTGAAGCTTCCTCGGCGAGGCCTTCGGCGATGAAGGCTTTCAGATCGTCAGGCTGGGCGCGCGCACGGCGCTTTTCGGTCCAGTCGCGCAACGCCTCTCGCACCACGTCGCCGGAGGAGGCGTACTCGCCGTCCCCGACCGCTTGGTTCACCGCGTCGGCCACGTCTCGGCTGACGGTGACGTTGATGCGCTTGTGCTCGCTCATGAGCCGATCATAGCACAGCCCGCCCCCGCCTACACCTCCAGCACCTTCACCCCGGCGTCCTCGCCGACGATGACGGTGCGGGCGAGGCCGATGAACAGGCCGTTCTCGACCACGCCCGGCACGGCGTTGAGGAAGGCCGCGGCGGCTTCGGGATCGGGGATGGCGGCGCAGGCGCAGTCGAGGATGTAGTGCCCGCCGTCGGTGATCAGCGGTTCGCCGCTGTCGGCCTTGCGGCGCAGGGAGACGTCGGGGCGCTTCACCCCGGCCGCGCGCAGGGCGTCGAACACCTTCTTCGCCGTGATGGTGAAGCCGAACGGGTCGACCTCCACCGGCAGCGGAAAGGCGCCGAGCGTCTCGACCAGCTTGGTCTCGTCGACGATCACCACCATGCGGTCGGAAGCATGCGCGACGATCTTCTCGCGCAACAGGCACGCCCCGCCGCCCTTGATGAGGCGGAACCGGCCGTCGACCTCGTCCGCGCCGTCCACGGTCAGGTCGATGCGCACGACGTGATCGACGTCGATCAGCGGCACGCCGGCCTTTTCGGCGGCCTGGGCGGTGCCGGAACTCGTGGCGACGCCGCGCACGCTCTCGAGATCGCCCGAGGCGAGCTTTTCGCCCAGCAGACCGACGAAGAGTTCCGCCGTCGAGCCCGAGCCCAGGCCCAGCGTCATGCCGCTTTCGACAAGCTCCAGCGCCGCGGCCGCGGCGAAGGCTTTCTGCCGGCTCGCCCCGCTCACGTGTCCACTCCGCCGAGCAGGACGAATTTGAGTTCGGTGAACTCCTCCACGCCCCATTTGCCGCCCTCGCGGCCGATGCCGGATTCCTTCACCCCGCCGAACGGCGTGGCGGGCGAGCCGACCATGGGCGCGTTCACACCGATCATGCCGAAATCGAGCCCTTCGGAGAGCCGGTGCACCCGGTTCACGTCGCGGGTGTAGACATAGGCGGCCAGCCCATAGGGCGTGTCGTTGGCGAGCCGGATCATCTCCGCCTCGTCCTTGGCGCGGTAGACCGAGGCGACGGGGCCGAAAATCTCGTTTCTGAACAGCTCGAGTTCGAAATCCTCTCCGCCCTCGATCAGAGTCGGCGCATAGAACGCCCCGCCCAGCTCGTCGGCCAGCGGCGTGCCGCCCAGATGGACCTTCGCGCCCTTGGACTTGGCGTCCTTGACCAGTTCGTCGACGCGGGCGACAGCCTCGTCATGGATGAGGGGGCCGAAATTCACCCCGTCCTCGAAGCCCGAACCGACCTTGAGCTTTTCCATGCGGGCCTTGATCGCCTCGATCAGCTTATCGGCGATTCCGCCTTGCGCGATGATGCGGTTCGCGCTGACGCAGGTCTGGCCGGCCGCGCGGAACTTGCTGGCGATCACGCCGTCGGCGGCCGCGTCGAGATCGGCGTCGTCCATGATCAGGAAAGGCGCGTTGCCGCCGAGCTCGAGGCTGACCCGTTTCACGCCGTCCGCCGCCTGACGCATCAGCAGCTTGCCCACTTCAGTGGAGCCGGTGAAACCGACCATGCGGACCACGTCGGACCCGGTCAGGACCGGCCCGATCTCGGAGGCTTCGCCGCAGACCACGTTGAACACGCCGTCAGGGATCCCGGCGCGCCTGGCCAGCTCGGCCAGGGCCAGCGCGGAGAGCGGGGTTTCGGGGGCGGGCTTGACCACCACCGTGCAGCCCGCCGCCATGGCCGGGGCGCATTTGCGGGTGATCATCGCAGACGGGAAATTCCACGGCGTGATGCAGGCGACCACGCCCACCGGCTGGCGGATCGTCCAGCCGCGCGAACCCGGGAACGGGGTCTGCAGCGTCTCGCCGTGGATGCGCTTGGCTTCCTCGGCCGACCAGGCCACGAAGCCCGCGCCATAGGCCACCTCGCCGCGCGCCTCGACCAGGGGCTTTCCCATCTCCGCGGTGATGATCGTGCCCAGATCGGCGACGTTCTCCAGGATCAGGTCATGCCAGCGCTGCACGATCCGCGCGCGCTCGTAGACCGAGGTCTTCTTCCAGGTCTCGAAGGCTTTCGCGGCGGCCTCGACCGCCTTCATCGCGCCGGCCCGGCCGACATCGGCCACCTCGGCGACCCGCGAGCGGTCCGCCGGGCTATTCACGGCGAAGCGTTTCTCGCCGCCGACCCAGCCGCCGGCGATGAAGCTGTCGGTCTTCAGAAGGGCCTTGTCGGAAAGGCGGTCCTCGAGCGTCGTCAGTCCGTCCTTCATGCGCCTAACCTTTCTTCTGTGCGTCTTTTTTCTTTTTCATCGCGGTGCGGAAGCGCTTCGCCCAGCCTTCCTTGGTGGTCTGGCCGGCGCGCGCCAGCGCCAGGGCGTCGTCCGGCACGTTATCCGTCACCACAGAGCCCGAGCCGACCATCGCGCCCGCACCTATGGTGACCGGCGCGACGAGCGAGCTGTTGGAGCCCACGAACGCGCCCTCGCCCACGATCGTGCGGTTTTTGAAAAAGCCGTCGTAATTGCAGAAGATCGTCCCGGCCCCGATATTCGCGCCCGCGCCGACCTCACCGTCGCCCAGATAGGCCAGATGGTTCGCCTTGGCGCCCGCGCCGAGCCGGGTTTTCTTCACCTCGACGAAATTGCCCACCTTGGCGCCTTCTTCGAGCACCGCGCCGGGACGCAGCCGGGCGTAAGGGCCGACTTCGCAGCCGCCGGCGACCTCGCAGCCTTCGAGATGGGAGAAGGCGCGGATGATCGCGCCCGAGCGGATCGTCACCTCTGGGCCGAAAACGACATTGGGCTCGATCACGACGTCGTTCTCCACCACCGTGTCATGGCTGAAGACCACGGTCTCCGGTACGATCAGGGTCGCGCCCGCTTGCATCGCCTCACGGCGGCGGCGGGCCTGCCAGGCGGCCTCTGCGACCGACAGATCGACCCGTGAGTTCACGCCCAGAACCTCTTCCTCGTCAGCCCGCACCGCCTTGGCCTTGAGCCCGCGCTTGCGCGCCAGCGCCACGACGTCGGTGAGATAGTATTCGCCCTTGGCGTTGTCGTTGGTCACCTCGCCCAGAAGCTCGAAAAGAAGCTTGCCGTCGCACGCCAGGACGCCGGAATTGCACAGCCGGACCTGGAGCTGTTCGGGGCTGGCCTCCTTGGCCTCCACGATGGCGTCGAGATCACCCTCGGCGGTCTCGATCAGACGGCCGTACTGGCCCGGATCTTCAGGCTCGAAACCCAGAACCGACACCGCCGCGCCCGCTTCCAGCGCGGCGAACACCGCCTCGACCGTCTCAGGCCGGATCAGCGGCGTGTCGGCGTAGAGCACGATCACGTCGCCGTCGAAATCTGAAAGCGCCTCGGCGGCCTGCTTGACCGCGTCGCCCGTACCCTGGGGCGGGTCCTGCAGCGCGGTGGCCGCGCCCGCAGCCTCGGCGCGCTCCTTGACGGCCGGAGAGTGCGCGCCCCAGACCACCACGGTGCGTCCGGCGCTCGATTTCGCGGCCAGATCCAGCGACCAGTCCAGCATGGACCGGCCCGCGACCGGGTGCAGCGGCTTGGCCAATGCGGACTTCATCCGCGTGCCGTGTCCGGCGGCGAGGACGACGGCGGCGCGCGGTCGGGTGCTCATGAAACGCTCCTGAATTTAGCGTGCGGCGGGGCTCGCAAACGCCGCTGGCGCGGCTATAGCCTATCAAAACGCCCGGCGCGAGGCGTCCGCTACGAGGAATTCCGATGAAGCCTGATTTCGACGTGTTCAGGGGCGCCCGCATCGCCTTCGATCTGGACGGCACGCTGGTGGACACCGCGCCCGACCTCGTGCGCGCGCTGAACGCCTGCACCAGATCTGAGGGCTTCGACCCCGTCCCCGTCGCCGCCGTACGCGCCATGGTCGGCCGCGGCGCCCGCGCGCTGATCCGCCGCGCCTATGAGCGCGCCGGAGCGCCCGAGCCCGACGAAGCGACGGTGGAGCGGCGCCTCGACGTGTTCATGGACACCTACAGGTCGGAAATCGCGATCGAATCGCGCCCATTCGAAGGCGTCATCGACGCGCTCGATCTCTTCGCCGCGCACGGCGCTGAGCTGTCGGTGTGCACCAACAAGCCGACCAGCCTCGCCGTGGCCCTGCTCAACGAGCTCGGCATGGCGGATCGGTTCGTGCGGATCATCGGACCCGAGGACGCGCCGGCGAAAAAGCCTGATCCGCGCCATCTCGAAGTTGCGATCGGCGGGCCGGCGGATGCAAAGACCGCGCTGGTCGGCGATTCCGAGCCGGACGCCCTGTCGGCCAGGGCCGCAGGCGCGCGGTCGGTGCTTTTCTCGGGGGGCTATAGCGAAAAGCCGGCCCGCACGCTGGGTGCGGACCGGCTCTTCAGTCACTGGAACGAAGCTCCGGCGCTGCTGGCCGGAGTGTTTGCAGAATCGGGAGCTTAGGCGCTACGGCGCTCGGCCCCGCGGTCGTTCGCAGGCTTGGGCATGCCGTTGACCATGTTGGACCGCACGTCGGTGCGTGCAGACCGCATGGCGGGCATGAAGCCGGCTTCGTGCAGCTCGATGTTCACATCGTAGCCACGCTCTTTCCAGTAGGCTTCGATCCGTTCTTTGAGACGAAGCGCGCCTTCACGGGTGCAGAAGTCGTTGCTGGCCATGGGGAGAACCTCCTTCGCTTCACGCGTCGCCAGTGCGCGTGCGCGGGGTGTGTGGTTATGAGCTGGAAACGGACGCCCGTCCCTCAAAGTTCCGAGCGTTGCGTGCCTCATAGATGGAATCTGTCTTTGACGAAAGTGTGACGTGGCCCCGATCACGATAAAATTATGCCACGCGGTGTACGGGTATTAAATTCGTCCTCGAAACAAAGCGAAGCGGCGCCCGCCACACGGGCGCCCGGCATGCTTGACCGGGCCGGTCCCGGCGGGTAAGTCACGCGTCCTCTTTCGGGCGGCTAGCTCAGCGGTAGAGCACTTCGTTCACACCGAAGGGGTCACAAGTTCGATCCTTGTGCCGCCCACCATTTTCCCGCTCACGCGGCGAATAGCCCGGACCCTGCGGCCGGGCTTTTTCGTTTCAGCCCACGACCGGTTTGCTGCGGCGATAAAGCGCGATCAGCGCCCAGCCTGCGAACATGACGGCGAAGCCGGCCGCGCCGACGAGCCCGTTCCAGGGCCAGCCGGTCTCAGGCGTGAACAGGATTCCGACCGCTGCGGTCGCGTTCATCGCGCCGTGAAGCGCGCCGGCGGGCACGACATGGCCCGAGCGCTCGCGCACGAGCGTGTAATAGGGGGAGACCAGCGTGGTGAAGACCACCATCAGCCCGACCCCGGTCCAGCCCATGCCCGGGTAGTTGTGTCCCATCAGGATGATCGGCGCGTGCCACAGCCCCCAGATCACCCCGATCACGATGGAGACGGGCCAGAAGCCCAGCCGCTTCAGCCTGGGCTGCAGCCAGCCGCGCCAGCCCAGCTCCTCGTTCGCGGTGATGAGGATCGTATTGATGACGATTCCGATCGGCACGTTGACCAGGATCGTGAGCCAGAGCAGCGCTTCAGCGCTCATCGGCAGCTCCACGCCCTGCGCCTGCACCTGTTCGGCCAGGCGCGCCGCAGCGTCGGCGGGCGGCTGGCCCAGAACTAGAAGCGTCACGCCGAGCGCAGCGATCACCAGAACGATCGCGATCGCCCAGCCCAGCAGCACCCAGACGATCACCGCCTTCCAGCGGATCGGCCTGAGGCTCAGCGCCTGCAGAAAGCGGTCCCGATCAAACAGGCCTGCAGCCACGAGCGCGCCGATCGCCGGGCCGAACATGAAAGCGAGGAACCACAGCGCCGTCATCGCGCCGGCGGCTTCAGGGCCGCCCGTGGCCTGCAGCCCCCAGGCGATCGCCCAGCTCGACCCGAACGCGACGATGAGAAAAACCGCGATCGCCATGACCAGTCTCCTCTGCCCTGACCGGCACGCTAAACACCCCCTCACCCTCCCGCCATCGCGAAATTCGCCGAACCGTGGCGGAGCGCCGCACTTGCGAAGAGTTCGCAAAAGTGGCACGCAGGCCCGCACAATGCTTTCGCGCCGTCTTGCGCCGCACCCACCGGGAGCCGTCATGAAGATCACCGCCGCCGTATCCAGAGCCGCCCTGCTCGCCTCCGCCGCCCTGATCGCGGCCTGTTCGGACGGCGGGACCACCGCCGAGGGCGGGAACGCCGGGGCGCAGGACGCCGGCGTGGTGAACATCTTTTCCGCCCGGCATTACAGTTCGGACGACGCGGTCTACGCCGCCTTCACCGAAGAGACCGGCATCGAGGTGAACGTGGTCGAGGCGGGCGGCGATCTGCTGATCGAGCGCATCCGCGCAGACGGCGAGCGCAGCCCGGCGGACGTGGTGATCACGGTGGACGCGGGCCGGCTCTGGCGCGCCGAGCAGGCCGGGCTGTTCCAGCCTGCGCCCGAGCTCGAGGACGCGCTTTCCGAAGTGCCGACAAATCTCGTCCACCCCGAGAACGACTGGTTCGGCTTCGCCACCCGGGTGCGCGGGATCGCCTATGCGCCTGATCGTGTCGAGGCGTCGGAAGTCTCCGATTTCACTGCGCTCGCCGATCCCAAATGGCGCGGCCGGATCTGTGCGCGTTCGTCAGGCAACGTCTACAACCAGTCCCTCCTTGCGGGCCTGATCGAGGCCGAAGGGCCTGACGCCGCCGAGGCCTGGGCCGCCGCGGTGACCGCCAATCTCGCCCGCCCGCCCCAGGGCGGCGACACCGATCAGGTTCGCGCGGTCGCGGCCGGTCAGTGCGACGTGGCGATCGTGAACCACTATTACGTGGCCCGGCTCGAGCGCTCCGAAGACGCCGCCGATCGCGAGGTCGCTGACGCGGTCGACTTCGTGGTCGCCGATCTCGCGGGACAGGGCGCGCATGTGAACGTGTCCGGCGCAGGGCTCGCGGTCGGCGCGCCCAACCGGGACAGCGCCATCGCCTTCCTGCAATTTTTGCTGACCGACGAGGCGCAGCGCGCCTTCGCCGAGCTGACCAACGAGTACCCGGCCGTCGAAAACGCACGCTACGACAACCCGGTCATCACCGGCTACGGGCCGATCGACGCCGATCCGGTCAATGTCGACCGGCTGGGCGAGAACGCGGCCGAGGCCCAGCGCATCTTTGATCGCGTCGGCTGGCCGTGATCGCGCGCCCGCGCTTCAACCCGGTCTGGCCGGCCGCGATCGCGGCCCTGATCTGCGCCGCACCGCTTCTGGCGGTCGCGGCGCTCGCCGTTTTCGGGCCCTGGACCGACTACATGGCCCATATCGCGACGACGCGCCTGCCCGCCTATCTGGGCCATAGCGCCGCGGTGATGGTGATCGCGGCGGGCCTCGCCGCGCTCATCGGCGCGCCGCTGGCCTGGCTGGTCTCGCGCTATGTCTTCCCCGGCCGCGCGGTCTTCGAATGGCTTCTGGCCCTGCCGCTGGCCATGCCCGCCTATGCGGCGGCCTATGCCTGGTACGACCTCACACAGGCCGCAGGGCCGCTCGGGTTCCTTCCGACCGTGCGCGGGCCTGTCGGCGCGGGCCTGATGTTCGCGCTGACGCTCTACCCGTATGTCTACCTCCTCGCCCGTGAGGCCTTCGCCGGGCAGAGCGCGGACGCCTATGAAGCCGCCCGCACGCTGGGCGACCAGCCCCGCTCGGCCTTCCTGCGCGCCGCCCTGCCGCTGGCGCGTCCGGCCATCGCCGCGGGTCTTGCGCTGGTGGTGATGGAGAGCCTCGCGGATTACGGCGCGGTCGTGCATCTGGGCGCCCCCACCCTGTCTGTCGGCGTGATACGCGCCTGGGCGGGGGAAGGCGCGACCGCCGACGCCGCGCGGCTCGCCATGATCCTCGTGGTGATCGCCTTCGCCCTCTTCGCCGTCGAACGCGGCCAGCGCCGCCGCGCGCGTCAGAGCGCGCCGTCAGGCAAGCGCCGGCCGCCGCGCCGGGTCCGGCTTTCGGGCATGGGCGCGTGGCTGGCGGCCCTCGCCTGCGCCGCGCCGATCGCGCTCGGGCTCGTCGTCCCGATGCTGCGCCTCGGCGCGCTGGCGCTCGACGCGCCTGTGGCGCGCGGGCTGATCGACGCGGCGGGCAACTCGCTTTTCCTCGCCGCGATCTCGGGTCTCGTCGCCGCCGTGCTCGGCTTCGCCGCCGCCTATGCGCTCAGAAGCGGGCGCAAGCGCGGGATCTTCGCCGCCAGGCTCGCAGGCCTCGGCTACGCCGTGCCGGGCTCCGTCGCGGCGCTGGGCGTGCTGGCGATGTTCGGCGCGATGCAGACCGGGCTCGACGCGGCCTGGCGCTCGGCCTTCGGCTCGGTCTTCCCCGCGCTTCTGACCGGCTCGGTCCTGGCGCTGATCTTCGCCTATCAGTCCCGCTTCGCCGCTGCGGCCATCTCACCCGCGGAAAGCGCGCTCGCCCGGGTCACCCCGACGCTGGACATGGCCGCCAGAACGCTCGGCGCCGGACCGGCCGCGACCGCTTGGCGCGTGCACCGGCCGCTGGTCAGCTCAGGCGCCATGCTGGCGGGGCTTCTTGTGTTCGTGGAGGTTCTGAAAGAACTTCCCGCGACCATGATCCTGCGCCCGTTCAATTTCGAGACCCTCGCGGTCGCCGCCCACAACTACGCCAGCGACGAGCGTCTGGGTCAGGCCGCCCTGCCCGCGCTGCTGATCGCACTGATCGCGCTGCCGCCGATGATCTGGATCGCCCGGCGCATCACCGGGCAGGAGGCGACCCGGTGAAGCCGCTCGCGCTCGACGACCGCCGCCTGGCGGTGGACGGCGCGGTGGTGCGCTTCGCGCCGGGCCGGCCGGCCGTGGACGGGGTGGACCTCACCCTGAAATGCGGCCGCGTGACCGCCCTGCTCGGCCCGTCGGGCTCGGGCAAGTCCACCCTGCTGCGCGCTATCTCCGGACTCGAAAAGCTCGACGGCGGGGCCATCGCCTTCGCCGGCCGGGCCTGGTCGGGCGAAGGCGTCCATGTCGCCCCCGAGGAACGCCGCTGCGGGGTGGTGTTTCAGGACTACGCCCTGTTTCCTCACCTCACCGCGCTCGGCAATGTCGCCTTCGGGCTCAAGGGTGCGCGCAAGGACCGGCATGCCGACGCGCTCGCGCGGCTCGAAGCGGTCGAACTCGGCCACCGCGCGAAAGCCTATCCGCACGAGCTGTCCGGCGGCGAGCAGCAGCGCGTCGCACTCGCCCGCGCGCTCGCCACGAAGCCTGACGTCATGTTGCTCGACGAGCCCTTTTCAGGACTCGACCGGCGCCTGCGCGGGTCCTTGCGCGAAACCACGGCCCAGGCCCTGCGAGACAGCGAAGCGGCCACCCTCATCGTCACCCACGACGCCGAGGAGGCGCTGGCCCTCGCCGACCATGTCGCGCTGATGAGCGAAGGCCGGATCATCCAGAACGGCCGGCCTGACCGGCTTTATCTCAAGCCCTCCAGCCTCGCCGCGGCGCGCCTGCTCGGCGAAGTCGAGGTGTTCGAGACCCGCGTCTCCGGCGGCCGCGCCGAGACGCCGCTGGGACGCCTCGACGCCGACGGCGCCGCAGACGGCCCGGCGCTCGTGCTGCTGCGGCCCGAGGGCGTGACGCTTGGGAACGCCGACGCCGAGGGCGCGCTCGCCACGGTGACCGAACGGCGCGCGGCGGCTGGCTATGCGCGAGTGTTCTGCCGGCTGGAGACCGGCCGCGTGATCGAAGCGCGCGCCTCGCTCGCCCAGTCCTGGCGGACCGGCGACGCCGCCCGCCTCAGCCTCGACCCGCATTTTGCGAGCGTGGTGGCGGAGTAACGCGGCTCAAGGCGCATCGGCGCGCACCGGCTGAAGATGGTCAGGCCACTCAAAGCCGACCTCGACCGTACGCATCGGCCAGTCGGAGGTGTCCACCTCCCGAAAACCTGACGCGTCACGGATCGCCAAGAAAGGGGGGCCGTAATCGCGATCTCGCGGGCGTGACCGGCGTGTCTCCCGCACGGCGATCATGACGAAACGATCCCGGATTGAGTCGTACCGCGCGCTTCCTGAAATGCCGACCCGTTCAGGATAGGGAGGCGCGCGCATGGCGTCGCTCTCGATGATCGCCGGCGGCTCGCCGGGCGACGCCGCCCAAAGCGACCAGGGCGGCAGGTCTTGATCCACGACGCCGTAAGCGGTCATCTGGCGCGTGAAACCGCTGACACCGAGCATGACCTGGCCGTAGGCGCGGCCGTCCGCGCCGATGTTTGTAATCGTAGAGTCCTTCCACGGGGTCACTGGCTCCGACCAGGTCGGCAGAGGGTCGCCGAAACGCCACCAGGTGTGAAAGAAGGACGGTCGATCCGGCGCCGGTCGATCAGCCAGGGAAGGCGGGTAGTCTAGAACTCCGACGACGCTTCCGTCAGGCAGTTCGGGTCTCCAGTAACGCAACCACACGCCCGATCCGTCCTCAGCGAAATAGATTTCGCGTATCCGTTCAAAGCCCTGATCGCTCAGTCGCGTGAACGCGCCGGTTTCAAGGTCATAGGCATAGGGATGCTTCGGAATGGACCGGGACCCGACGCTGAAGTCTGCGACCCCGAACACGAGCGCCGACCCGTCCCAGGACAGGCCGGGCGGACCATGATACCGCCCGGGAGCGGATAAGAGCGCTTCGACCTGACCGTCGACGCCGACCACCATCAGGGCGTTCTGGTCCGAAAACACGTCCGCGGCGCGCCGCCCTGCAGCCGGAACGAGCTGGAAAGCCAACCTTGTCCCGTCCGCACTGATCGCCAGATCGCCGACCTTGCCCACGCCCGGTCCCAGATCGAGGCGCAGAATCTCGCGCGCCTCGAGATCAAAGACCTTGACATATCGAACCGGCTCGCCGCTGACAGCGGCGGCGTAATACCGTCCGTCAGGTGTCAGGGCCGTGCCATGAGTGTTCGTGTGATGCGGCTCCCACGCCGCCCCCGTCGCCTGCGGAGCCAACAAGATCGCCAACGCCAACGCGAAAATTCCGACGATGACCCGCATGCACAGCCCTCCACGCCGCTAATCAGTAAATCAAAGCATGCTGAAATCGCCTTAGGTAAGCAAATCTCTACCGCTTAACGGTGTGACCCAATCCGCCGGAGATTGCAATCGATGCGAAAAAGCCCGCACCTTTCGGCGCGGGCTTCTTCATTCAGGGATCAAGCGAGGCTTACGCCGCCGCTTTTTTCTGGTTCGCCGCTTCGGCGATGCGCTGGCGGGCCAGCTCGTCGGCGACGAGGTTGGCGGGCCGGCCTTCGTTTTCAGCGGTGTCCAGGATCTCGCCCAGCGTGCGCTTGAGGGTGACGAGCTTGCCTTCGACCCATTTCGCGTCGAAGCGCGGGTCGATCTCGCCCATCACGTTGATGATGCCGCCCGCGTTGATGACGTAGTCGGGCGCATAGAGGATGCCGCGCTTGCGCAGCGCTTCACCCATGTCGCGGGTGAGCAGCTGGTTGTTCGCCGCGCCGGCGACGATCTTCACCTTCAGCCGGTCGATCGTGTCGGGGTTGATGACCGCACCCAGCGCGCACGGGGTGAACACGTCCGCGTCGACGTCGTAGATCTCGTCGGTCGGCACGATGGTCGCGCCGGTCTTTTCCGCCAGCGCCTTCAGCTCGGGCTCGCGGATGTCGGCGAGGAAGAGCTCCGCGCCGGCCTCGGCGAGATGGCCCACGAGGTACGAGCCGACATGGCCCGTGGCGCCCTGCACGGCGATCTTCACGCCTGAGAGGTCCGAGCGCGACAGGCCGCGCTCGACGCAGGCCTGGATGCCCAGGAACACGCCCTTGGCGGTGACGGGGCTGGGATCGCCGGTGCCGTCGGGCAGGCCGACGACGTGGCGGGTCGTGCGGCGCGCGGCGACCATGTCGTCCGGCGACACGCCCACGTCTTCGGCCGAGATGTACTTGCCGCCCAGCGCTTCCAGCGCACGGCCGAACGCCTCAAACAGCGCCTGGCGGTCGAAATCGCCTTCAGGGCGCATGATCACGGACTTGCCGCCGCCGATCGGCAGGTCGGCCATCACGTTCTTGTAGCTCATGCCCTGGCTGAGGCGCAGCACGTCGGTCAGCGCTTCGGCCGAGCTTGCGTATTTCCACATCCGGCAGCCGCCGACGGCCGGGCCGCGCGCGGTGGAGTGCACCGCCAGGATCGCCTTGAGGCCCGTGGCCGGATCGCTGGCGAAAAGAATGTTCTCGTGGTCGTCGAACGCTTGCTGTTCGAACACGCTCATGGGCGGGGAGTCCTCTGATGCGAGCTATGTCTCAGGCCTGTCCTTCGCGGAGCGCCGCCTTATCGGGCGGTCGTCGTCTTACGCGAGGGAGCGCGTTCCGTTCGAACGCGGGGGCGGTCTACCCTCGCGCCGGGCCTCAGGCAAGTGTAAGTATTTGTTTGAATTTTGTCCGGTCAAATCTCGCCCGCGAGGATGCTGCGGATGCGGCGGCGCAGCTCCGGCAAAACATCGTTCTCAAACCACGGGTTACGTTTGAGCCATGCATTATTGCGCCAGCTCGGATGCGGCAGCGCAGCATGATCAGGCCAGAAATCTCGCCAGCGCAAAACGGTCTTTGTGAGGGTCTTTTCAGCCTTGTCTCCCAGATGCCAGCGCTGCGCGTAGGCGCCGATCAGCAAGGTGAGTCTGACGTTGGGGAGCGCGGCGTCGGCCCGGTCCTGCCATAGCGGCGCGCACTCCTTGCGCGGCGGCCGGTCCCCGCCCTTGGCGTCGAGCCCGGGAAAGCAGAAGCCCATCGGCGTGATCGCCACCGTGTCCTCGTCGTAGAACTCCGCCTCGCTCATCCCCAGCCAGTCGCGCAGCCGCACGCCGGACGGGTCCATGAAGGGCGTGTCCTTGCCGTGTGCGCGCGTGCCGGGCGCCTGGCTTATGATGCGGATGCGGCTCTTAGTGGTCCCGCGCACGATCGGGCGCACCGGGTGACCCAGATAGGGCGCGCAGACCCGGCAGGCCCGCGCTGCGGTCTTGAACGCGTCGAAGCTCTCAGCCATCGCTCGTGTCAGGGCTCGCATCTGTCCGCGGCAGCGACAGACGGTAAACGCCCTTGAAGCTTTCGGGATCGACCGGCTTGCCTTTTCTCAGGATCGAGATGCGTCCCTGACGGGCGAGATGGACCGCCGCGCTGCGCACATGGCGCATGTGCTGGTTCCAGTTCTCGCCGAACGCTTCGCGCGCGGCTTCGGAGGGGCAGATCGACTTGTCCGCCCCTCGCGCTTCGACCAGCGACAGAATCGCGGCTTCGATACGGTCTTCGCTCATGAGCCGACGAGATACGCCCTTCCATGCGCCGTGACCACCGCCCGTACTGGATGCACGCCGCCTGGGAGCGGTTCGAAAACGTTTGGGCGCAGCGATTCCTCGCGCCGCATTTTGAGACCCTCGGGCCCCACGCGAAGATCGTGCGGCCCTGGAATGTCGAGGTGTTCGGCCCGAACGTGCATGCCGGAAAGGCGATCCACGTCGTCAGCCGGCGCGACCAGCCGGTCAGCTTCACCGTCTGGTCGCCCAAGGACGCGCCGGGAGAAATCCGCATCGGCAATTGCTGCTTCTTTGCAGGCGGGGTGCGCATCCTGGCCGCGAAGTCGATCACGATCGGCGACGGCGCGCTGCTGGCGAAATCGGTGACCATCACCGATTCCGACTGGCACGGACTTTACGACCGGATCGATCCCCGGCCCGAAGCCAGACCCGTCGTCATCGGCCGAAACGTCTGGCTCGGCGACGGCGCCTTCGTCTCCAAGGGCGTCACGATCGGCGACAACGCGGTGATCGGCGCGCGCAGCGTGGTCACCAAGGACATCCCCGCCAACACCGTCGCCGCCGGCGCCCCCGCCCGTCCGGTCAAGGCGCTCGATCCCGACGGCCCCTTCAAGACGCGCATGGAGATGATGGGCGACCCCGAGGGCCTGGACGCCTTCATGGAAGCCGCCTACGCCGAGGCGCTCGAAGGCAACTCCACACTGGGCTGGCTAAGGACCAAGCTCTTTCCGCGGCGGACGGATTAGCTTTTTGAATTCCCGGACAAGGCCGGACTTGATCCGGCTGCATATCCGGGACCTTGTTCAGGTGGCGGCGCCTTGACCGGGTGAAGGTCCCGGCCCTCCCCCCGGATCAGGTCCGGGGTCCGGCCGGGAATTCACGGTGCGCTTCAGCCAAACAGCGCGTCGATGCCCGCCTGCGCAGCGGCCTGATCGTCGACGTCCTCGCCTTCGATCCGGCCGTTCACTGCGGCCCGGGCCGCGGCGAGCAGCGGTTCGATCTCTGCGCCCGCCATCGCGGCCGCTTCGGCGTGGCGGCCCTCGCGGACGAGGTCCTGCGCCTCGGTCATGGCCTGATCGAGCGCTGCGACGACCGTCTCGAAATGCGCTTTCAGCGCGCGGGGCGCGGCGGCGTAGGCGGCGATCACCACCTCGCGGCCCGCGTAGTTCGTCCGCTCGAAATGCTCGGCGTAGCCGGCCGGGCGCCAGGCGAGCACGTCCTCGGCCATGTCGGGCATGGCCTCGAGCATTTCGAGCGCCATCACCGCTTCGTTGAAATGGTTGAGGTAATCGGTCGCAAGCCCGGATTCGGGGTGCACGTTGGCCCGCGCCAACGCTTCGGCGCAGAGCGCGCCCTCGCCCAAAGTGTCGCCGGTCACGATCATCGCGCCTGTCTTCAAAGCTGCAACCGCCATTGATGGCGGCTCAGGCTTTACGAAGCGCTAACTGTTCTCCGGCGCGCCGCCGAAGCGTTCGGTCCATTCGGCGACCTGATCGTCCTCGATCTTCTTGAACAGGACGTCGGGCACCGAAAATTCGAGCCCGCGCGGCAGGGCGTCGAGCAGGACGTTCGCCGGACCGGACGGCCAGGCGCGCTTGTCGACAGGCACGCCCACCGCGTCGAGGATCTTCGCTGCGGTCTCGGGAATGACGGGCTGGGCGACGATCGCCGCGATCACGGCGAGATTGATCCCGACGCGGACACCAAGGGCGGCGGCTTCGGGGTCGGTCTTGAACTTCGTCCAGGGTTCGGCGCGAGTGAGATATTCGTTGCCCGCCGCCCAGAGCGCGCGGGTCTCCGCACCGGCCTTCCTGAACTCCATCGCCTCGTAGTGTTCGGCGATCGCTTTCAGGCGCGTTTCGAGTTCGGCCTCCAGCCAGGCTTCAGCCTCGCCGGGCTCGCCGCCGTCGGGGATTTTCCCCTCGAAGCGGGAGCTGGCGAACTTCAGGATCCGGTTGACGAAATTGCCCAGCACGTTGGCCAGATCGGTGTTGATCGAGGACTGGAAGTGCTCCCAGGTGAACTGCGCGTCCGCGCCCTCGGGCGCGTAGGCGGTCAGGTACCAGCGCCAGTAATCGGCCGGCAGAAGCTCCAGCGCCTGGTCCATGAAGACGCCGCGCTTGTTGGAGGTGGAGAACTTGCCGCCATACCAGTTCAGCCAGTTAAAGGCCTTCAGCCGGTCGACCGTCTTCCAGGGCTCTTCAGAGCCCAGGATCGTCGCCGGGAAGCTGACCGTGTGGAAGGCCACATTGTCCTTGCCCATGAACTGCACATAGGAGACGTCGCCTGCGCCCTTGTCGGTGCGCCACCAGCTTTCCCAGTCCCCCCCGGTCTTCTCCGCCCACTCCGCAGTGGCGGAGATGTAGCCGATCGGCGCGTCGAACCAGACATAGAAGACCTTGTCTTCGAAGCCTTCGCGCGGCGCGCCGTCTTTGGTGACCGGCACGCCCCAGCTGAGGTCGCGGGTGATGGTGCGGTCGCGCAAGCCTTCGTCGAGCCATTTATAGGCGATGGATTTCGCCAGCGCCGGCCAGCCTTTCGCGGCGTCCACCCAGGCGCGCAGCCGGTCTTCCATCTCGCTTTGGCGCAGCTGCAGATGGCGCGTGTCGCGCACTTCGAGGTCGCGCGAGCCCGACACCGCCGAATACGGCTCGATCAGATCGACCGGGTCGAGCAGCTTGCCGCAATTGTCGCACTGGTCGCCGCGGGCCTTCTCATAGCCGCAGTTCGGACAGGTCCCCTCGACATAGCGGTCGGGCAGGAAGCGGCCGTCGGCCCTGGAATAGACCTGCTTTTCGACGACCTCGGCGATCAGGCCGTTCGTTTCCAGAACCTCTGCGAAATGCTGGGTCAGGCGCTTGTTGTGATCCGAGCTGGTGCGGCCGAAATGGTCCCAGGCCAGATTGAACTGCTCGCCCAGGCTCTTCTGGATCTCGTGCTGTTCGTCGCAATAGGTTTTCACGTCCTGACCGGCCGCCGCAGCGGCGAGTTCGGCGGGCGTGCCGTGCTCGTCGGTCGCGCAGATCGCCAGCACCTCGTGGCCGCGCAGCCGCTGGAAGCGCGCATAGACGTCGGCGGGCAGCATCGACCCGGCCAGATTGCCCAGATGCTTGACGCCGTTGATGTAGGGAAGCGCGCTGGTGACGAGGATGCGGGCCATTGAAATTACCTTGGTGAGCGTTGCGCGCCGTAGATAGCCGCCTCCGGGCGTGAGGGGAACCGCGCGCCGCGCTCAATCGCGCATGGCGCGCACGCCCGCCCTCGGGCCTTCATACGCCACGCTCGACGCTGCGACGCGGGCGGCGGCTTCGAGCGCCGGCTCGACGTCCCGCCCCGCGGCGAAGCGGAAATACGCATAGGCGCCGTGAAACACGTCCCCTGCGGCGAGCGTGTCGACCGCCTCGACCTGCGGCGGCCTGACCGATCCGGAGCGGCCGTCCGCACCTTTCCAGACGATCGGGCCAGCGTCGGCGGTGACTGCGGCCAGCGATGCGCCGCGCGCGAGCAGCGCAGCGATCACCTCGCTCTCATCGCGGATCGCAAAGGCCGACGACGCGATCGTTTCGGTGGCGAGCCGTGTGAGCGCGTCCATGCCCGGCTTCCAGCTGCCCGCATCGAGCAGCACAGGCTTTCCGGCGTCGCGAAACGCGCGCGCGATCCCGGTCGCCGCCTCGGGCAGCTGACCGTCGATCAAAAGCGCGTCGAAGTCCGCCGGGTCGGGCAGGCTTTCACGCCATCGCTCAGGGCTTTCGGTCTGCGGCGGCGACCAGATGGTCCGCCCGCCACCGGGCGTCAGCGCGACGGAGGCGCAGGGCGCATCGCCCGTCGGCGCGCCGATCGGATGCAGACGCACGCCGTATTGCGCGGCTTCGGCGGTCACCGCGTCTGTCAGAGGCCCCGCGCCCAAGGCGCCGGCGTAGACGGCCTCGCCGCCCAGGATCGCGCAGGTGATCGCCGCGTTGAGCGCCGGTCCTCCGGCGGCGGTGTAGACACGCGCCGCCTTGGCCTTGGCGTTCTCGGCCGGAAGCGCGTTAAGCGCATAGACCATGTCGAAGGTGTGCCCGCCGAAAAACAGGATCGTCATGAGGCCCTCCCCGCCGAAGGCTGAACCGGCGCGGACGAAGCTTCAAGGCCGGTGCATCGGCGCGCTTGGCGCGCTCGCCCGCATCGCGTATCCATCGCCCGTCGGCCGGTTTAGCTCAGCTGGTAGAGCAGCGGTTTTGTAAACCGAAGGTCGGGGGTTCGAGTCCCTCAACCGGCGCCATTTTTTCTGTTTTCCCCGAGCTTTAAGCCGTTGTGCAGACGGGCGGTCGCCCTTGCGAACCCTGCGGGTTCAAGTTTGCCCGCCCGCCTCAAACCGGATCGAACGTTCAGCTCTCTGAAGGCAAAGCGCTCCCCGGAACGGGAAGAGCTGCCACCGGCGACCAGAGCGCGCGCTGGCGCTCGAAGGCTTCGCGCGAGACCGCGAAATCGCCCATGGCGGGGTCGAAGAGATAGACCCGGTCCTCGTCGGCGTGCAGCACGACGAGATAATGGTTGGGCTCTCCGGTGACGTCCTCGCGCCACCAGGCGTGCACCAGCATGTCGCGATGGATGGGAGACAAGAGCGCCGTCATCCCGCGCGGGGTCGGCTTGTAGACGGGCAGGATCATCGGCCGGCGTCGGCCGGTATGCGTGACGAAATCGGCATAGTCCGGCCGGAAGCTGTAAAGCCGCCCGCCGCGCGCCTGCACGATCTCGGTCAGCTCGGCGAGCGTATATCCCGCCTCGCTGCCCGGGCGGGTCTCGGCGTAGACGGCGCGCTCGTCGAACGGCTCGCCCCAGGCGGAGAACGCGGTCGACAGCGCGGCGAGCCCGCAGGAATTCTCGAAATCCTGCCGGTCGAGCACCGTGGTCTCCGACAGCGCGGCGCGCTCCTCGGTGTAGCGCGGGGCGATGTAGGACATCGCGGCGCAGGCCTGCACAACCAGGCCGGCGGCGAGCGCCGCAACGAGCTTCGCAGGTCTCATATCCCCTCCCGGACAGGCGAAAACGCGACGCCGGGCGGCGCCGCGTCTTCAACTGTCACGCAACAGGCCTGATCAGGCCGCCGCCACGATGGCCAGCACGACGAGGCCGCCGATGATGATCCATTCGAGCCGGATGTCTTCCATCTGGCCGCCCTCGATCTCTTCGAGTTCGGCGGTCTCGACCTGTTCGGCCTCGAGCATGGCGAGTTCGCTGGCGCTCAGCTCGACCGCGACGGTTTCGGTGTTCGCCTCGTCTTCGACGGGAGCCGTGGCGGCGAAGGACGGTGCGGCGCACAGGGCGCCCGTGGCGAGCGCGGCGATTACAGTCTTTTTCATGGTCACCTCCAATAAGAGAAGGTTAAAGCCTAGGAAGCCGCCGCGGTTCCCCTCAAGTGAATTCAGGAAATGACTTATTCGGCCAAGCGTTGGAACGAATTCAGCTTTTCTTGAAACCCCTTCTGCTTTGAGACCTTGGTTCAGCGCGCTCGCGGCGCGCGACGGCCGTTCGCTGGCTGCGATTTACACTTTTTGCAGCCGCTTGCCGCCCGGCCTGTCGCTCTGCCATAGTTTGTCCGGACATGAGCGAACTCAGCAGCGCCTATTTCGCGACGGGACGGCCGGCCGATCTGGAAAGCGACCGGCTGCGGCGGCTCGACGCGTTCTACGCCGCGCCGACGCAGGACTGGCTCATGCGCACCGCGGGTCTCGCGCCGGGCATGAAGATCCTTGAAGCCGGCGCGGGCTCGGGCAGGATGCTGTCCTGGTTCGCGGCGCGGACCGGACCGTCCGGCGACGTGCTGGGGCTCGATCTCGACCTCGGCGCCGCCGCGCCGCCCGTCCCGCCTGTCCGGCACCTTCAGGCCGATCTTCACGCGCCCGCCGCCGAGCCGGAACGCTTCGATCTGGTGTATGCGCGCCTGGTGCTGATGCATCTGTCCGATCCGCTCGCCGCGCTGAAAGCGCTGGCCGGCTGGCTGCGGCCGGGCGGCATGATCGCCATCGCCGATCTCGACTGTTCGACCTGCGGACCCGAAGACCCGAACGCGCCGGGCATGAAAGCCTTCGCCGAGGCGCTGGATCGCGTGAGGGACGGCATGGCGCGGACCGGGCTGATGGACCCCGCCTTCGGTGCGCGCCTGCCGGAGCTTCTCGAGGAGGCCGGCTTCACCGACATCGCCGTCGAGCGGCACGAGCGGATCGTGGAAGGGGGCTCCGACTGGTCGATGTTTCAGGCGGAGAACAACCAGATGATCGCCCCGGCCGTGGGCGAAGCCGAAGCCGGGGAGACCGTGGCGCGGTTCATGAGCGCGCCCGGCCTGCGCTACCGCGATCAGACGCTGGTTTGCGTCACCGCCAGAAAATCCTGACAGCGCTGGACGTCTGGCCGCTTCCGCCCCGCCTCGCGAAGTGAACGAACACTGGAACGGGCGGCCTCGGGGCTCGTTGCGCGAGATAAGTCCCGCAAGCCCCAGGAGCTCCCCCATGTCCTCTCTCAAGCCGCTTTCAGAACAGACCGTGGTGATCACCGGCGCCAGCTCCGGCATCGGGCTGACCACCGCGAAAATGGCCGCCGAACGCGGCGCGAACGTGATCCTGGTCTCCCGAAACGGAGAGGCGCTCAAGGAAATCGCCGAGGAGATCACCGCCCAGGGCGGACGCGCGGACTGGGTGGAGGCCGATGTCGGCGTGCGCGACGAGGTCCGAAACGTCGTCTCAACCGTGATCGAACGCCATGGCGGGTTCGACACCTGGATCAACGACGCCGGGGTCGGCATCTACGCCACGCTCGAAGAGACCACCGACGAGGACCACGAGAAGATCTTCCAGACCAATTACTGGGGCGTGGTCTACGGTTCGACCGAAGCGCTGCCGCATCTGAAACAGCACGGCGGCGCGCTGATCACGCTGGGCTCGATCAGCTCGGACATGCCTGCGCCGGTGCTCAGCGCCTACACCGCGTCAAAGCACGCGGTTAAGGGCTTCATCGATTCCCTGCGCATGGAGCTGATCCACGAAAAGGCGCCGGTCTCGGTGAGCCTGATCAAGCCCAGCGGCATTCACACCCCGTTCGGCATCCGGGCGGAGAACTACGCCGACAAGCGGTCCAGGGTGCCGCTTCCGGTCTACCATCCCGAGCTTGTGGCCAAATCGATCCTGTACTGCGCCGAGCATGAGAAGCGCGAGATCATGATCGGGGAGTCCGGCGTGATCCAGACCACCACCGCCCAGCTCTTTCCCAGGCTGGCCGACAAGATGTTCTCGAGCCTGTTCTACAAGATGGCCTACGAGAACCGCGCGCCGCGCGGTTCGGCGAACCTGCACGAACCCGGCAACGAAGGCATGAGGCTGGGCGACCAGGACGATCCCGCAATCAGGTTCAGCCCCGCGACCGAGCTTCAGATGAGGCCCGGCGCGAAATGGGCGCTGATCGGCGGCGGATTGCTGGCCGCAGGCTGGCTGATGAACCGCCGCGCGAACGCTTGACGCTCCTACTCCGCAGGCGCTCCGCCACCCGTTTCCGGGCTCGCGGCGGCGCCGGCGTCGGTGGAGGTTTCCGCCTCTTTCTCCAGCCGGCGCGTCATCCAGTTGGGCGTCTTGGTGTACTTGCCCGCGGCGGCGTAGGCGGCGGGCACGACGAACAGCGTGAACAACGTCGCGACCATCACGCCGGTGAAGATGACCACCCCGATCGTGATCCGGCTTTCAGAGCCCGGCCCCACGGCGAGCACCAGCGGCAGCGCGCCGATGGCGGTGGACACCCCGGTCATCAGGATCGGGCGCAGACGCACCGTCGCCGCTTCCAGCGTGGCTTCGAGCACGTCCATCCCCTCCTCGCGCAGCTGGTTGGCGAATTCGACGACCAGAATGCCGTTCTTCGCCGCCAGGCCTATGAGGATGATCAGGCCGATCTGGGAATAGATGTTCAGGCTCGACCCGGCCATGTAGAGCCCGAACAGCCCGCCTGCGACCGCGAGCGGCACGGTCAGCATGATCAGGGCGGGCTGGATGAGGCTCTCGAACTGCGCGGCCAGCACCAGGAAGACGATCAGAAGCGCCATGCCGAAGGCGAAGAGCACGGCGCGGTTGGCGTCCAGGAACTCCTTAGCGCCGCCGAGATAGGTCGAGCCCACTTCCGGCGGCAGCTCGGCCTGCGCCCAGCTGTCGAGCCAGGCGACCGCCTCGCCGAGCGTATAGTCCTCGGTGAGCGTCGCGTTGACCGAGATGGCGCGCTGGCGGTTCACCCGGTTTCTCTCCGCCGCCTCGCCGACCTCGCGCAGGGTGACAAGGTTGGACAGCGGGATCAGCTCGCCTGAACCGGCGCGCACGTAAAGGGTCTCGAGATCGTCGGGATTGGACCGGTCCGCGCGCCGGTTCTCCAGGATCACGTTATAGGCTTCGCCCCGGTCGATGAACTGGCCGACCCGGCGCGAGCCCAGATGGGTCTGAAGCGTCCGGCTGATGTCGGTGACTGCGACGCCCAGCGATGCGGCCCGCTCGCGATCGATGTCGACGACCAGGCGCGGCGTGGTCGGCTCGTAATCGGTGCGCGGGCGCTGGAGGCCGGCATTGTTCTGGTTGATGTCTTCGATCAGCTGGCGCGCATAGGCGTAGAGCACGTCGTACTCCGGCCCCTGCAGGACGAACTCGACGTCGTCTCCGCCGCCCCCGCCGCCGAACGAGCCGCGCATGGAGGCGAAGGCGCGCACGCCGGTGAGCTGGCCGAGATCGCGGTTGATGTCGGCCATGATCTCTTCGCCCGGCCGGCGCTCGTCCCAGGGGACCATGGTGCCGATCACGAGACCCGAGGAGAAGCTCGATCCGCCGCCGAAACCCGGCGCGACCACCAGGACGCGCTGCAGCTCGCCGGCCTCGAGATAGTCGAGCATGATGTCCTCGACCTCGTCGGCCTGCTCGGCGAGATAGTCGAAGCTCGCGCCTTCAGGGGCGGAATACCGGCCGAAGAAGGAGCCGCGATCCTCCGGCGGCGTCAGCTCGCCGGGCAGCCGGTCGAACATGAACCAGGCGCCGGCGACCGACAGCAGCACCAGCGGAATGACGCTCGCAGGCTGCTTGAGCACGATTTCGAGGCTTTCGCGATAGCGCTCCCGCGTCCAGCCTACGCCCGCCTGCACCCAGCGCGCCGGACCGCGCGCTTCTTTCGAGAGCGTCAGCAGCTTGGACGTCATCATCGGGCTCAGCGTCAGAGCCACGAAGCTCGACAGCACGACCGCGCCGGTGATGGTCACCGCAAGCTCGGTGAAGATCCGGCCGATGAGGCCGGGCAGGAAGATCAGCGGCACGAACACCGCGACCAGCGTCGCCGTCGTCGCCACCACCGCGAAGAAGACCTGCCGGCCGCCCCTTAACGAGGCGAGCGCGGGCGGTTCGCCCAGATCGACCCGGCGCTGGATGTTTTCCAGCACGACGATGGAGTCGTCGACCACCAGCCCGATGGTCAGCACCAGGGCGAGCAGGGTCAGGATGTTGATCGAAAACCCGAAGGCGGCGAGCACGGCGAACGTGCCGATCAGGCAGACCGGCACGACCGCGGCGGGGATCACCGCGGCCCGGAAGCTGCCCAGGAACAGATAGATCGTCAGCACCACGAAGGTCGCCGCGACCAGAAGCGTGCGCCAGACCTCTCGGATGGATTCCTTGATGAAGACCGTGTCGTCGCTCGCGGCGATCAGCTCCATGCCCTCGGGAAGCTGGGGCATGAGCCGCTCGGCCTCGGCGCGGATGCCGTCGGCGACGGCGACCGAGTTCGCCTTGGATTGCCGCACGAAACCGATGCCGATCATGTTCTGACCGTTGCCGCGGAAGACCGAGCGCGTCTCCTCGGCGGTGAGTTCGACGTCGGCGACTTCCTGAAGGCGGATCACATGCCCGTCCGCGCCCTCGCGAACCGGAAGACGTTCGAAGGCTTCGGGCGTGGAGAACAGGCGCTCGACGCGGACGAAAAGCTGGTTGTCGGCGGTCTCGACCGCGCCGCCGGGCGCCTCGACGTTCTCGGTGCGCAGCGCGCTTTCGATTTCGGCCACCGTGATGCCGCGCGCGGCCATCGCTTCAGGATCGAGCCAGATGCGCATCGCGTAGCGGCGAGACCCGCCCACCCGCACCGCGGCCACCCCGTCCACCACGGAGAACCGGTCGACGATATTGCGTTCGGCGTAGTCGGTGAGCTCCTCGCTCGTCATCCGGTCAGACAGCAGATTGTACCAGATGAAGGGCCGCGCATCGCTGTCCTGCTTGGCGACCTGGACCTCTTCGACATCCTCGGGCAGGCGCGGACGCACCCGGCTGATCGCGTCGCGCACGTCGTTGGCGGCCGCTTCGATGTCGCGATTGAGGGTGAAGGTGATCGTGACGTCGCTTTCCCCGTCCTCGGACTGGGAGGTGATCGTCTCAACCCCGTCGATGCCCGACAGAGCGTCCTCGATGACCTGAGTGACGCGGTTTTCGACCACTTCGGCGTTCGCGCCCGGATAGGCCGCTTCGACCGAGACGATCGGCCGGTCGACATCGGGCAGCTCGCGCAGCGGCAGGCCGCGCAGCCCCAGAACGCCGAACACGACGATCAGCGCGCTCACCACGAAGGCGAGCACTGGGCGGCGGACGGCGACGTCTGACAGCGTCATGGCGCGCGCCTCCTAGCCGGCCGACGCGGCGGTGGCGGGCCCGGCGGAGGGCGAACCGCCCTCCTCGTTCCGGCGCGGTTCGGGAATGCTCACCGGCGCGCCGTCGGTGAGGCGGTGCACGCCTTGCGCGACGATGCGACGGCCGGCCTCGAGCCCGGAGACCACCTCGATCATGGAGTCCGAACGCCGGCCCAGCTCGACTTCGTGGCGGACGGCGCTGAGTCCGCGCTCGCCGTCTTCGATCACGAACACGAAGGCGCTTTCGTCCAGCCTGACGATCGCGGATCCGGGCACGGCGAGCCGCTGACGCACGTCGCGGCGCATCTCGACGGTCATCAGCATGCCCGGCATCAGCCGGCCGTCGGCGTTGTCGATCATGGCGCGCACGGTGACCGCGCGGGTGGCCGGGTCGATGCGGGAGTCGATCGTCTCGACCTCGCCGCGGAACACGTCGTCGGGCCAGGCCGAAGCGCGGGCCTCGACTTCAAGCCCCGGTTCGATCACCGCCAGGAAGCGCTCGGGCACGGTGAAGTCGAGCTTGATCACGCTGGTGTCGTCGAGTTCGGCGATCACGTCGCCCGGGCGGACGAGCTCGCCGACCGAAACGTTGCGCAGGCCCACCACGCCGGAGAACGGCGCGCGGATGATCCGGTCCGCGACGCGGGCTTCGATGGCGTTGACCCGGGCGCGGGCGCGCTCCACCGCGCCGACCGCTTCATCGAGCCGCGAACGCGGGGCGACGCCGCGCTCAGTCAGATCACGGATGCGCTCCACCTCGCGCGTCGTCTCGCGCAGCGTGGCGCGCGCTTCGGACAGGCCCGCCGCCTCTTCGGCGTCGGCCAGTTCGACCAGGATCTGGCCAGCCTCCACGCGCTGACCGGAATCGAAATCGAGCCGGGCGATGACATCGGAGACCTTCGCGGTGATCGTCACGCTTTCATTCGCGCGCGCCGTGCCCAGCGCCTCGACGATGTCGGCGAACTCGACCGTGTCGACCTCGTAGACCGCCACTGGCGTTTCGCGCCCGCCCCAGCCGCCGCCCTGCGCTCCCTGATCAGACAGGGTGCGCCAGAGCACGGCGAGCGTCATGGCCGCAAACACCGCGGCGACGATCAGAATGAATAAAACGCGGCGCATAGGCTGTCTCCGCTCGATATGCGCTCGGATATGAAACGTTTTTATGGAAAAGCAAAGCCGGGCGGCGAACCGGGCCTTCAGAACTTCCGCCACAGCGCGATGCCGAACGCACGTTCCTCGGCCATGCCGTCGCTGAGCACGGTGGTGAGGCCTGAGAACTGGATCCGGGCGCGGCGGCTGATCGGATAGGCCAGTGAAATCTGCGCTCTATGGCCGGAATAACGCCCGATCGGGCCCGGCGCGGAGCCGTCCGACCAGACCGAATAGGTCTGCAGATAGATCCAGACCTCGCCGTAGCGCCGCCCGCAAGCCAGATCGAGGCGGACCTCGTCGACCGGCTCGCCGCGCCTGTTGCGCCAGCCCGCCGAACCGGCCGCGAAGCCGCGGCTCCCGAACGAGCGGCCGGCCTGAAGGCGCAGATCGATATCGCCTTCGCCTTCGCCGAAATGAAGATTGGTGCCGTTCTCACCCGAGCCGGGCAGGCCCGCCGCGCCTTGCACAGCGAAGGACCAGGGCCCGCGCCGGGCGAGCCTCACGCGTGCGCCGGCCTCAAGACCGCCCAGGCCGTAGGCCGGCGTGGCGATCGAGGACGGCGCATCGGGATCTAACGAAATCGTGATCTCGCCGCTGCGCATTTCCTGCAGCGCGCCCCGGCCGATCAGCGTGATCCGGTCGGTCAGGCCGTATTCGAGATAGAGCGAGTACTCGGTCTTCAGAAGATCGGGCCCGGCCTCGGTGTCGAGCCGATGCAGCCCGACCGCGGTGATGGCGAGCCCCTCGCCCGCTTCGCGCGTCCAGCCCTGCGCGGCGGCGGCTCCTCCATGAAGCCCGCTCGTCAGCACAAGCATCGCCAGAACCAACGCGCGCATACCCGCCCCCTGTCAGGACGGGCATGAAACACGCCTCAGGCGCGATATGTCGAGTCTGATTTCGCCTTTGAGGCTATATCAGCGATCGTAGCCCGGGCTCTCGCGGTTCACCCGGTCGCGCAGGGCGTGCCAGGCGATCTCCAGGAACAGCTCGTTGGTGACGCCTTCGGAGCCCTGCTTGAACACCCGGTTCTGCATCGCCTCGTCCCACTCGATCAGCTCCGCGCCGGAACCCTGGGCCTTGGTCTGCACCGCGCAGGCGCGCTCGAGCAGGTACATGCGCAGATAGCAGCTGAACGGGTGGTTCCCGACGGCCAGCGTGCCGTGATTGCGCAGGATCATCAGGTTCTTCTCGCCGAGATCGGCGACCAGCCGCGCCTTCTCGCCCTCTTCGAGGGCAAGGCCTTCGTAGTCGTGGTAGGCCACGTCGCTCATGATGTTCATGGCGAGCTGGCTGATCGGCAGGAGCCCGCGCTTCTGGGCGGACACCGCCACCCCGTCATTGGTGTGAAGGTGCATCGCCACCTTCGCGTCGTGCCGGGCGGCATGGATCGCGGAATGGATGGTGAAGCCCGCCGGGTTGATGCCGTAGCGGCTGGGCGGCAGCACGTTCCCGTCCAGATCCACCTTGACCATGTTGGACGCGGTCACGTCCTCGTAGAGCAGGCCGAACGGGTTGATCAGAAAGTGCTCGTCAGGCCCCGGCACGCGCATGGAGATGTGGGTGAAGAACAGATCGTCCCAGCCGTGCATGCGCACCAGCCGGTAAAGCGCGGCGAGATCGCAGCGCGCCTTCCACTCCTCTTCGCTGACCTGGTCTTTGACGGAGATGTTCGCGGCGTCTTCCATGACGGTCCTCCCTTGCGGGCCAATCGGATTTGCGAACGAGGATCGCGGTTCGCAGGCCGTCCGTCAAACGTCCCGCGCAAGCCTCAGCCCGGTCATCTGCCATTGCGAACCGGGATAGAAAAAATTCCGATAGCTTGCGCGCACATGGCCCGGCTGGGTCAGGGCCGAGCCGCCGCGCAGCACGAACTGCCCGCACATGAATTTGCCGTTGTACTCCCCGATCGCGCCGGTGGGCGCGCGGTAGCCCGGATAGGGCGAATAGGCCGACCGGGTCCATTCCCAGACCTCGCCGAACAGGCCGTAAAGCGGCCCCGGCCCGTCTGCAGGCGTGGGATGCAGGCGCGCGCCCGGCGCGGTCCAGCGCCCGGCCTCGGCGTCGTAGCTCGCCGCCGCGCGCTCCCACTCACGTTCCTCGGGCAAGCGGAAGCCCGACCAGGCCGCGAACGCGCTCGCCTCGAAATAATCGACATGGCTCACCGGCGCGTCCGGATCGATCGGCTCGAGCCCGTGCAGGGTGAACTCGCGCCAGCCGTCCTCGATCTCGCGCCAGTAGAACGGCGCGCGGCGGCCGCGCTCCTGCACTTCGGCCCAGCCGTCGGCGAGCCAGAATTCAGGCCGCTCGTAACCGCCATCCTCGATAAAGGCGAGATATTCCGCGTTGCTGACAGGCCGGGACGCCAGGGCGAAGGGTTCGAGCCAGGCCTTGTGGGCGGGGCCTTCATTGTCGAAGGCGAAGCCCTCATGGGCGTGGCCGAACTCGCAGAGACCGCCTTCGTAAGCGACCCAGTCCGGATCGGGCGGGCGGGCCGTCAGCTCCGCCACCGCGCTCAGCGCCCCCTCCTTGTACGCCGTCTCGGGAAAGCTGTTGGCCGACAGGACATGCTTGATGTCGGTCAGGAACAGCTCCTGATGCTGCTCTTCGTGGGCGAAGCCGGTCAGGACGACCTCGGCGTAGGCTTTCAGCGCGCTCGCGCCGGCCTTTTCGAACCAGCGCCGCACCGCACCGTCGACATGGCTGCGATAGGCCAGCACCTCCTCGATCGACGGCCGGGTGAGAAAGCCGCGCTCGGGCCGGGCGTGCCGTTCGCCGATCGCCTCGTAGTACGAGTTGAACAGAAAGCAGAAGCGCGGATCGAACTCGGCGTAACCGTCGAGCCCGGGCTTGAGCAAAAACGTCTCCCAGAACCAGGTCGTGTGCGCCAGATGCCATTTGCCGGGCGAGACGTCGGCCATCGTCTGAACGCACAAATCCTCCGCGCTCAGCGGCGCGGCCCAGGCCACCGACCGCGCACGCACCGCGTCGAAGCGCGCTCTGAGCGCGGCCGCATCCTGACGAACGACGTCCTTGGGCATGGTCGAGGCTCCGGTTTCGGCCCGAACGGCCGCTAAAGCTTTGATAACCATAAGACGCGCAGGATGGCTGACCAGTTGCCTTCTGTCTGGACCACGGGGCGACCCATGATCGACGACCTTGCAGAGCCGCCGCGCTCAATCGCCGATCCCGTCCTGCGCGCGGGAGAGAAGGCGCTCAAGCTCACCCATCTTTGCACCTTGCGGCGCTTACCTGAAGGCGTTCGCACGGAAATCGACGAAAGTCTGAAGACGTTCCTCGCCGCCGCGCTGGCCTCGGTCCGGGCCAAGGCCGCGTCGCGGCTGGCCGATTGCGACTGGGCGCCGCCCGAAACGATCCGTTTTCTGGCCTTTGACGATATCGAGATCGCCCGGCCCGTACTCGAGCGCTCGCTGGTTCTGGGCGGGGCCGACCTCGAATCGCTCGCCGATCTCGGCCGCGAGCAGCGCATCGCCCTGGCGCGCCGAAAGACCGTGCCCGCCGGGCTGACCTGCGCCATCGCGCGGCATCGCGAACCTGACTGCCTGCACATCCTCGCCGCCAACGCCGGCGCGCGCCTCAGCGAAGGCGCGGCGCGCGATTTCGCCGCCGTCGCCCGCGCCGACCAGGCCCTGCAGGACGCGCTGGCCGGGCGTGGCGATCTCAGCGCCGGGTTCGCACGGGCGATTTACGCCGTCGCCGCTGAAACCGTCCGGCAGACGCTGCGGACGCGCTGGCCCGACCTTCCAGCGGATCGCATAGAGGATACGGTCCCCGACGCCGCGCCGCGATCCGGCGATCTCGAAGCCGCAGAGCTGGTGGCGAGCCTCGCCCGTCAGGGGCGGCTCTCGGCGGCCGATCTGGTCACAGCCGCGCAGAAGGCGAACATGGCCTTCACCGATCAGGCCGCCTCGCGGCTGTCCGGGGTGCCGGTCGAAGACTGGCGGCGCGCGCTCGAACGCTCCCCGGTCCGCGCCACGCTCCTGCTGTCGCGATCGGTCGCGCTGTCCGCCGAACGCGCCGCCGCGCTCTATGCGGCGATGGCCGAGGCCGGCCGCGGACATGCGCTCGACCCCGCCTCCCTCGCGAAGGCCTGCGAGGAGGTGTATGCCGGGTTTTCGCGCGACGACGCGCGGCGGGCCTTGCACCGGCTGGGCGCAGGCGGTTCAATCCACTGACCTTTCCCGCCGCACAGGCCCTCGCGGAACCCGCCCATGAAATTCGCCTACCATGTCGCAGACCGCGACGACGCCCGGGCCGCCAAGGCGCGGCTGGCCGACCGCTACGGGGAAGCCCCGCTCGCCGAAGCGGACGTGCTGATCGCGCTGGGCGGCGACGGGGTGATGCTCGACGCCCTGCACGCCGTGATGGGACGCAACCTGCCGGTCTACGGCGTCAATTACGGCTCTGTCGGATTTCTGATGAACGAGCCGGACGGCGAGGATCTGCCCGATCGGCTCTCCCGCGCCGAGAAAGCGCAGATCCGGCCGCTGCGCGCGGTCGGGCGGGCCTGTGACGGACAGACCTTTGAGAGCCTGGCGATCAACGAGGTCTCGCTTCTGCGCGAAACCCGGCAGACCGCGAAGATTAAGATCAGCATCGACGGCAAGGTGCGGCTTGAAGAGCTGTCCGCCGACGGGGTGCTGGTGGCCACGCCCGCCGGCTCGACGGCGTATAACTTCTCCGCCCACGGGCCGATCCTGCCTCTGGACGCGCGGCTTCTCGCCCTCACCCCGATCAGCGCTTTCCGCCCCCGCCGCTGGCGCGGCGCGCTGCTGCGCCATTCCAGCACCGTGCGCTTCGACGTGCTCGAGCCGCGCAAGCGCCCCGTCGCCGTCGTCGCCGACAACAAGGAGTTCCGCGACGCGGAGACCGTCACGGTGTGCGAGGCCTCCGACATCACGCTCACCATGCTGTTCGACGAAGGCCGGGCTTTGGACGAACGCATCCTGGTCGAGCAGTTCGCGACCGAATGACCGCGCGTTTAGCCGCCCATTAAGCAAATTTCCCTAGGGTCGCCGCAGCTGGAAAGCTGCGAGGGAACCCTCCGATGGGCGCTGAAGCGCAAGTCGATCACGCCATGAGCAAGCTGCGCGTCGCCGTCGTCGACGACAACGCGGCCATGCGCGGCATCGTGCGCGCGGTGCTGTCCTCTCTGGGCTGCACGAACGTGTACGAAGCGTCCGACGCCAAGAGCGCGCTCAACATCGTGGCCGCCGAGCGGATCGACATCCTCATCGTGGACTGGAAGATGCGCCCCGTGGACGGGCTGGCTCTGGTGCGCCGCCTGCGCGATCCAGAGAAGAGCCCGAACCCGTTCCTGCCGATCATCATGCTGACCGCCTACGCCGAGCCATCCAAGGTGCGCGAGGCGCGCGACGCGGGCGTCACCGAATTCATGGTCAAACCCTTCGCCGCCGAGGCGCTCTACAGGCGCATCGCGGCGATCGTGAACGCCCCGCGCCCCTTCGTGCGCACCAAGATGTTTTTCGGCCCCGACCGGCGGCGTTCGGAGATCGACTTCTCCGGACCCGAACGGCGCGTCGACGCCCCGATCTCGTAACGAAACCGCCTGGAGACCGACATGGCCCCGCGTGAAAAACCGATCGAAATCATCAACCCGCCCAACATGTTGAAGGTGAAGGTCGGCGGCAAGCTGCCCAGTGCGGACCAGGCCATGATCCAGCGCGCAGAGACCGCGCTCAACAATCTCAAGACCGAATTCGCCGACTGGCTGGGCGAGGAAGTCGCCAAGCTCGAAGCCTGGATGAAGTCGGCCAAGACCGACGGGCTGCAAAGCGAGGCGGGCGAGGCCCTGTTCACCACCGCGCACGATCTGCGCGGGCTGGGCACGACCTACGAGTTTCCGATCATCACCCGGATCGCAGCCTCGCTGTCCAAGCTGATCGAGACCGAAGAGGATCGCGGCCGCGTGCCGATGAGCCTGGTCGAAGCCCATGTCGGCGCGATCCGCGCGGCGATCATCCAGAACATCCGCGACGAGAAAGACCCGATCGGCGCTCAGCTCGCCGAGGAGCTGGAAACGCGCGTGGTCGCTCTGGTCGGCGAGCGGAAA